>NZ_CAXBGE010000008.1:0-195151 GCF_963975345.1 uncultured Maricaulis sp.
TTCCTGGCCGAGCTGGCGGATCGCCTCGAAGAAAGGCAGGCCCTCGATATCGCCGACCGTGCCGCCGATCTCGCACAGCACGAAATCGGCATCGCCGGCATCGGACAGGACGAATTGCTTGATGATGTCGGTGACGTGCGGAATGACCTGCACCGTGGCGCCGAGATAATCGCCGCGGCGTTCACGCTCGATGATGCGCTGATAGACGCGTCCGGTGGTGATATTGTCCGACTGGCTCGCGGGCACGCCGGTGAAGCGCTCATAGTGGCCCAGATCGAGATCAGTTTCGGCGCCGTCATCGGTCACATAGCATTCGCCATGCTGATAGGGCGACATCGTGCCGGGATCGACATTGAGATAGGGATCGAGCTTGCGCAGGCGCACAGAATAGCCGCGCGCTTGCAGCAGAGCGCCAAGGGCGGCTGAGGCGAGGCCTTTTCCAAGCGAGGAGACCACGCCGCCGGTGATGAAGATATAACGCGGCATGGACAATCTGCCTATCGGAGATTCGTGCGACCCGAAAGGCGCAATTTCAATTTTCGGTGAGAAAGGCTGTTCGATCAGCCGTCGGTCGGCACGCCATCAGCGGGGATCTCATCGGCAGGAATAACCGGAAGAGCTTCGCTGGAACTGCGCTCAAACACGCTGCGGCCCTCGGCATTCACGCCAATCACAATCGCCAGAAGAATGGAATTGCCGATGAAGAGCGCGCCCAGGATCATCGTTGTCCGGGTCAGCACATTGGCTGCACCGCGACCGCTCATCATGCCGCCTCCGCCGCCGACGCCCAGAGCGCCACCTTCGGATTGTTGCATCAGAATGACCGCCACGAGGGCAACCGCGACCAAAAGCTGGATGATCAAAAGCACGTTTGTCATGAATACCGCCTGAGATTTGGGTTCTGCACTGCAGACATGGCCCCTGGGCCGCCCGCAGGCAACCCGGTCACATGGCGGCGCGTTTTATACCAGCACCGGCCGCTTGGCCAGTATCGTCTGCCGTGCTGTCTGCACCCTCAGCGGGCTTGGCCTTGGCGGCTTCGAGCTGGGCCCGGATTTTCTCGTCGACGGACTTGGACTGCAGCCGCGTGCGCAGATTGGCGACAGTGCGTCCGATCTCGTCCTTGGACCGTTCGAGCGATTCGCCATTGGCAAAGGCGGCATAGGTCGCCATCGACAATTCCTTGATCAATTGCAGTGTCCGGTTCGATGCGCCGGTGCCCTCACCCAGCGAACTGATCTGCTCAAGCAGTGCGGTGGCGACCTCAGCCGCCTCCGAACGGCTGGCCTTGATAAGCTGCATGCGCAGTTCGCGCGCCGTGCGGGTCATGTCGATGACATCGAGCCGCACGGGCATGGTGGAACTTTCCGGTTTGGTGAGCTGGATCTCCACTGAGACCACGATCCGCATCGCCATCCGGCGCAGACGTTCGGCGATCACCACATCCTGGGCTTCCCGAGCCCAGCTATTGGCCCGCTCGATCGCGGCTTCGTCGCCATTCACAATCGCCTGAAGGAAATTCGGCACCGCCAATGGCTGGGTGTCGCTATGCCGGTCGGTGCTCTTGCGGCGGTCCGGTCCGACATAATCGCTCGTGACGATGAAATCCTTGCGGTCGCGGATCAGGGTGCGAACGCGCTCGGCTGCGAACATCGTCGAGAATGGCCGTACGATGACATCGTCGGCGCCGCATTCGATCGCGCGCCGGATATGCGTGGTGTCACGGCTCCATGTCGTCAACAGAATGACGACAAAGGGATTGCGGCCAAGATCGCTGCGCCGGATGCTGCGAACGAGCTTGAAGACATCAGCATCGGTCGCGCTGCTCTCGGCCACGACCAGAGCGGGTGAGGTTTCGGCCAAGCTGGATTTGAACTCGGCCGGGCTGGACACGCATTCGATCTTACGAAAGCCCATTTCGAACAGCGCATAGCGGCTCGTACGCTGGTTGACGTGGACGGGATCAAAAAGGAGGACGGAAGCCCTAGCGTAATCAACTTCACTCATACGTTGTGCGCTCCCGGTCGATGCATAAACATCCAAGTTCGAGCGGATCATCGGATAAGAAGGTTTCAATCCACTTACCGAACAGAGCGAATTACTGCTTTGCGGCCACAACGATGGCAGCAAATGAGTCGATCTGGAGACTCGCGCCGCCGACCAAGGCCCCATCGACATCTTCGAGGGCCAAGAGTTCTGCGGCGTTTTCCGGCTTGACCGAACCGCCATAGAGAATACGCGTTGCGGCGGGTTCGCGCAGCTGCGAACGAATGAAGGCGTGCATGCTGGCCACGTCCTCCGCTGCAGCGGTCAGCCCGGTTCCGATTGCCCAGACGGGTTCGTAAGCGATGACCACCCCCGCACCGGCGTCCGCTGGCAGCGAGGCCTTCAATTGCGCACCCACGATCTCGTGCGCACGGCCTGCTTCACGTTCAGTGAGGGTTTCTCCAACGCAGATGATCGGGATCAACCCGGCCACCCGTGCCGCCTTGGCCTTGGCGCAAACCAGTATGCTGGTCTCGCCATGTTCTTGGCGGCGTTCGGAATGACCAAGGATGACATGGCTGGCACCGGCGTCACGCAGCATCATCGCCGAGACATCGCCCGTGTGGGCGCCGGACTGACCCGTATGGCAGTCTTGTCCACCGATCCGGATTTCTGTGCCTGCACATTGCGCCGCGGCGGCGGCCAACAGACTGGCCGGCGGACAGACCAGCACCTCGGCGCCCGCCTTCGCAGCGATTGGCGTCAGGGCTTCAAAGAAGCCAAGATCTGATCGCAAGCCGTGCATCTTCCAATTGCCGGTAATCAGTATCCGTCGTGGCATCTAGCCCCCCATTTTTACTGCCGCGTCGGCACCCCTGACGGGTGCAGAACTAGGCCTCAAATCCGATGACGGCAATCTTGCGCCGCCGCATTTGCCGCCAATACAGCCGCTGATGCTTGCGGCAGCGAATCTGCGCCGTTAGTTTGCCGCCATTGCTGTCAAAAGGCCCAGCCCACTCATGCTGTCAGATTTTCGCGCATTCGCCCAATCGCCCCTCGCGCTGGTGATCATTGTTCTGCTGGTCCTCGGCTTCGCCCTCTATGGCGTCGGCGGCATCTTCACGGGATCCGGTACGGCGGTCGTCGTGGTTGATCGCGAGCAGATCAGTCAGCGCGAACTGGCTCAGGCCTTTGATCGCGAGTGGCAGGGCGTGCAGGAGCAGAACCCCGAAGCGACGCGCGAACAGGCGCTCCAAGCCGGCCTCGGCGACCAGGTGCTGCAGCGTTTGATCGTCCAGGCGGCGTTTTACGCCAAGGCCCGCAATATGGGCCTGGTGACATCGGATCGGGCCCTGACCACCGAATTGCGCAGCTATCAGGCCTTCCACAACCCTGTCACCGGCAATTTCGAGCAATCCCTGTATGTCAGCGCTCTGAATAATGCCCGCTACGCACCAGCCGAATTCGAGCGCTCAATCAGCGAAGACATCACCCGGACCCAGCTCGCTGACACCCTCACGGCCGGCATCAGCGTTCCGCCCGGCATGGCGTCTACGCGTTATCTGGTGCAGCAGGAGCAAAGACGCATCCGGGCACTGATCCTGGACGCCAGCTCGGCTGAACCGGTCGACGATCCGACCGATGAACAATTGCAAGCCTATATCGACGCCAACCCGAACCAGACCGACCAGCTTGGCTTGCCCGTCTTCACCGCCCCGGAATACCGCTCCATCACCCTGGTGCGGTTCCGGCTCGAAGATTTCATCGCTGATGTCGATGTCGCCGAATCGGTCTTGCGCGAAACCTATGACTACAAGGTCGAAAACGGCGAACTCGGCACGCCGGCCACACGCAGCTTCGTGCGCCTGATCGCGCCCGACGAAGCGACCGCCAACGCCATCGCAACCCGGCTGCAAGCTGGCGAAACGGCGGCGGCCATTGCCACCGATTTCGGTCTCGACGCGCCGCTGCCCCAGACTGATGTGCAAGCCTACCAGGTTCCAGATAACGCGCTGGCCAACGCTGTCTTCGCCATGCCTGAGGGCGAGATCGCCGCTGTTGAAGGCACATTCGGCTGGTCTGCGGTCAAGATCGACGCCGCCGTTGATGCGGTCCTGCCCAGCTTTGAAGAGGCCATGCCGGCGCTACGCGACGAAGCCGCTCGCGCCCAAGCCACCAATGACATGTATGACGCCATGGCCGCCTTCGAGCAGGAGCGCTCCAATGGCGCGTCGCTGGAAGATGCGGCGATGCACTCGGGCACGCCGCTGGAAGCTTTCGTTCCGCTCGACCAATACGCCCGCACCGAGGACGGCGCGGTCGATTTCGCCCGCTACCAATCGCTCGCACCCGATATTCTCCGTATCGCCTTCGATCAGTTCGCCGGCTTTGCGATTGACCTGCAGCAGGTCAATGACACCGACTGGTTCACTCTGCGGGTCGATGAGATCATCCCGTCGCACGCCCGTGAATTGAGCGAAGTGCGCGAGCAGGCCACCGACATTTGGCGTGCCGCCGAAACCGACACCCAATTACAAACCCGCGCCGATGAAGCCCTGGCCCAAATCCAGGCCGGTGATGCCATGGACATCGTGGCATTGACCACCGGCGGACGGATCGAGACATCGACCCTGAAGCGAGACGAGACCGCTGGCAGTTTCGTAGCCAATGTCGTCGGACAGGCCTTCTCGATGGCGCCTGGCGAGCCGGCCCTGGCAGCGCGGCGCGGTGGCGGACCCCACATGATCCTGGTGGTCGACGAAGTCCTCCCGGCCGATCTGGCGCAAGCCCCTCTAGGCGCGGTTGAGCAGAAGGCGAGCGAAATCGGTGCCGAGATCAATGACGATATTCTGGTCTCGGTGCAGACCGCCCTGTTGGCCGAATACGGCATTGACGGATCATCGGTCGACCAGCGCTTGCGGGCCGACGCTCTGGGTGAAAACCAAACGCCGTGACCACAAACCCGCGCAGCAGACCCGCGCCGGATTTCACGGCCATTGAAGCCGATCTGACAGCTGGTCAGCCGGTCATCATCAGCGCCCGCAAGGCCGATGATCTGCTGACCCCCGTGGCGGCCTATCTCAAACTGGCCCAGGCGGACGGCCATGCCTGCCTGCTCGAATCGGTCGAGGGCGGCGCTTGGCGCGGGCGCTATTCGGCGATCGGGCTCGATCCGGATCTGATCTGGCAATGCCGCGACGGGATCGTCAGCGAAGCGCGGGGCGACGCGATTGAGGCACGCCAATTCACCGCCCTCGATACCGATCCGATGACCGCCCTGAGGGCCGTCATCGAGCAGGCCCACTGCGCCCTGCCCGACGGCGCGCCGTCAATCGCCGCCGGCCTGTTTGGCTATGTCGGCTATGACATGGTGCGCTATCTGGAAAAACTGCCTGAAAACGCCGCGCCCGACCCGCTCGGCACGCCGGAGGCCTGTTTGATCCGGCCACGCATCGTGGTCGTGTTCGACGCGTTGAAGCAGGAAATCCAGGTCTATTGCACGATCCGCCGCGGGCCCGAGACACCGCGCCAAGCCTATGATGCGGCAGCGGCACGCCTGCAAGCGACCCTCGACATCCTCGCGGGCGCCCTGCCCGAAATCGCGGCCCCGATCGGCCAAACCGGCGCGATCACTTCCAATCAGAGCGAGGCGCAATACCGCGCTGCGGTTCAGACAGCGCGCGATTACATCCGGGCCGGCGACGCTTTCCAGATCGTACCGAGCCAGCGCTTCTCGACGCCCTTCACCGATGATTCCTTCTGGCTCTATCGCTCACTGCGCCGCCTCAACCCCTCGCCCTTCCTGTTCTATTTCCGCATGGACGGGTTTGAGATTGCCGGCTCGAGCCCGGAAATCCTGGTGCGGCTACGCGATGATACCGTCACCATCCGCCCCATCGCCGGCACACGGCCGCGCGGCGCCACACCGGCGCAGGATGATGCGCTGGAAGCCGATCTGCTCGCCGACCCCAAGGAGCGCTCCGAACATCTGATGCTGCTCGATCTGGGTCGTAATGATGTCGGCCGGATCGCCAAACCGGGCTCGGTCAGGATCACCTCACGTGAGGTCGTCGAGCGCTATAGCCATGTCATGCATATCGTCTCGAATGTCGAAGGCGATCTGGCCGATGGTGAGGATGCCGTCTCGGCCCTGTTCGCGGGCTTTCCGGCCGGCACCGTCTCGGGGGCGCCCAAGGTGCGGGCGATGGCGATCATCGACGAACTGGAACCGCACCGGCGTGGGATTTATGGCGGTGCGGTCGGCTATTTCAGCGCCGATGGCGGCATGGACACCTGCATCGCTTTGCGCACGGCGGTGATCAAGGATGGCCGCATGCATGTCCAGGCCGGCGCCGGTGTCGTGCTCGATTCAAATCCGGAATCGGAACGCGTTGAGACCGTCAACAAGGCGATGGCGCTGTTCCGCGCCGCTGAGGACTCAGTGCGCGATTGAGGCCGAAATTCGCGGCGCCGGTTCACGGGCCAGCTGCGCCGAGAGCGTCGTCACGGTGACGAACTCAAAACCCGCCTCACGCGCTTCGCCAATCCAGCCTTCAAGCGCATCCAGCGTCAGCCCGTGCGGATGCCCGATCAGCACGGCATAGCCTTGCGAGCGGGCCAGGCTTTCTGCCGCCGCCAGCTGCGCCTGGATGGCGTCGGCCTCAATGACATGGTCGAGGAAGATATCGCGCTGCAGCGCAGCCAGACCCAGTCCCTCGGCGACGGCACTGCCGCGGCTGTCAGGCGTGGTCATTGAATCAATGAAAAGCGGGCCCTGTCCGGCAATTGCGCCAAGGGCAACGCGCATCGCGCGTGGATCGCGGGTGAAGCGGCTGCCCATATGATTATTCAGCCCGATTGCGCCGGGCACGCGCGCCATCGCCCAGCGAATCCGGGCGCGAAGGTCGGTATCACTGAGATCGACAAGCAGGGCATTCGGCCCCGGGTCGTCCAGACCGAGCGGTTCCATCGGCACATGCACCAGCACGTCACGTCCGTCGGCTTCGGCCGTGCGCGCCGTTGCGGCGGCCGCGTCGGCATAGGGCAGGATGGCGATGGTCAATGGAATATCGAGGGCCAGCACCCGCGCTGCCGCAGCCGTATCGAGCCCGACATCGTCAATGATCAGGGCAAGACGCGGCCGTGCAGCCATCGGTGCGAGGGTAGCGGAAACAGGAATGGGCAGCGCGACTTGGGCCGTGTCGATTGACGTGGCAGCCGGCAGATCGGCAGCCATCGGCGTCGCGCTACCGGCCGATGCGGTTACCGGCGCACTGCTCGCATCGGGCTGCGCGTCAGCCATCGCGGCCGGCACATCCGAGATCGCGAAACGGATCGAACGATCAGGCGTGGCCGGTGCCGCACTGGCAATCGAAAACGCCATCGCCGCCGCCAGATAGGCCGAAGCCACTACCGCGCCAGCCAGGGCAGGCATGGCGGCATTGCGGCGGCGAATCGGTTTGACAGGGTTTGAACGCATGCCACCAGCAGGCCCAAAGCGGATTAATGTCGCGTTAAGCACGTGGCGGGATTGGCGGCGCGGCGCAATCCGCCTAGCTTGCAGCGACGGAGGCCGAGCATGCTGCTGATCATCGACAATTACGACAGTTTCACCTTCAACCTGGTGCATTATTTCCAGCAATTGGGTGCGACGACGCGCGTTGTGCGCAATGATGCGCTCACCGCCGCCGAGGCCTTTGCGCTTGAGCCCGACGGCATCGTGCTCTCACCGGGTCCGTGCGATCCCGACCGCGCCGGCATCTGCCTCGAGCTGATCGGCCAAGCGCCGGCCGATCTTCCGATTCTCGGCGTCTGCCTCGGTCACCAGGCGATCGGTCAAGCCTTTGGCGGCGATGTGATCGCCGCCAAACAGATCATGCACGGCAAGACCAGCGAAATCGTCCACGACGCCAGCGGCCTCTTCGCCAACCTGCCCAGCCCCTTCATCGCGACGCGTTATCACTCCCTCGCCGTCAAACCGGAAACCCTGCCCGCCTGCCTGCGCGCGACCGCCCACACCGCCGACGGCGAGATCATGGGCCTCGCCCATATCGAGCGCCCGGTCCACGGCGTGCAATTCCATCCGGAATCGATTGCTTCTGAGCATGGCCATGATCTGCTGCGCAATTTCCTCGAGATGACCCGCGGCGCGCGTAGCCGGGCTGCGTGACGCACCAAAATCTCCACGCCGCGAGCGGCTGGAGGGGGCGTGGCTAAACTCATTTCATTATCGTGATCCCGACCCCCGCCTGCGCGGGGGGTAAACTCCAGTCAGGACCTCGATATCACGGCCTCCGCACTTGTCACGTCGAGGTCCCGGCGTTCGCCGGGATGACGTGGGCTAATTGTGAGGGGGGGATAGGCCCGACAAACTGGCGGCCGTCGCGCCCGTCATCCTCACCAGCTCCGTCGCCTTCGGCGACACCCCTTCCATCAAGGAAGTGGGCAAAGCGAAACGGCGAGCGCTTGCCGTGCCTCACCAAAGAGCCTGCAAGTGGTCAGGGGCCTATTTCCGATGGACAAGGCCAGTTGGCGAGGATGCTCCAGCCCACGTTTTCATCGATATTTATGAGCAGGTCGGGGGGGTAGTGGAAACCAATGATACCGCGCACCTTACCCCGTTTGAGGGTGAACGCCTGACAGATTTGCGCGGCAGGTCGCACCCACTCGAAACCGATCCGAACGCAGAAGGATCACCCCGCTAAAACGGCGACCGGCCCAAGCCAAGTTGAATCGATTGGCCGTTTTCTGCTTGGGCTTGCCGATTTGTTCGCGCTCTTGGTCGAGCGGCTCATGGAACGGGGCGTCTACCTGATCGAGTTGGCCGTTCGGATCGATGGCACCGCACAGGAGGGCTCATCATGACCGCGCGCTTTCGCCTGCCGGACCATCTTCGCGCCCGGCTGCGTCGGGGAATATCATCGACCGATTTGGAACTGCTTATGAGCGGAGCGGGCCAAGCGATGAGCGAGCACGAAGCCGCAGAGATTGCCCGCCAGGTTCGAACCGAAAAGTTACGCAGAATAGTCCGGCGCTTTGGCCTCAGCCGATTGGCGGGGCGGCTGAAATTGGACAGAAGTAATTTGCCGAGGTTGTTGATGAAATGGCCCCCACGGCGCTGTTCGGTGGCACATTGTGTCGGGCAATAGGGACGCGCCTCGACAGGGGGTTCTGATATTGAGCAGGGTGATTGAATGGAGGTCCGCCTGCCAGCCCTGAACGCGGTTTACATTTTTGTATATTACATGCCCGGTCGATGTCAGATCGATGGATTATCTTGGCTTCATCGGCTTGCTGATCCCGGCAGCCAGAGGAGACTCAAGATGAAAAATTCTATCACCAAATTGATCGTCGTTGGCGCCTTCATTGCCAGCGGTTTCACCGGCGCGGCGCTGGCGCGTGGCATGGATGAGGGCCAGGATGACCAGGCCGAGCATCAAGCCTTTCTCAACGCACGGGTCAGCCTGGATGACGCCATCGGCGTCGCCGAAGCCGAGACTGGCGCACAGGCGATGTCGGCGGAGTTTGAGGACGAGGATGGCACCTTTGTGTATGCCGTCGAACTGGTCGCTGCTGATGGTACCGAGTTCGAAGTCCTTGTCGCGACATCGACCCCGACGGTCATCAAGTCCGAATCAGAAGACGATGATGAAGATGGTGCCGACAATGACAACGAACGCGGCCATGACAACGACAATGAGGTCGAGGACTGACCGTAATCCTGGCCAACTTCTGCCCCTGCCGGTATTTCCCGGCAGGGGGCATCGTCAATTGAGGCGGCAACCATGAATATTTTGCTGGTCGAAGATGACGATCTCACACGTGAATATGTCCTGGCCGGGCTGCGCGGCGCCGGGCACTCGACCGACCATGCCATCGACGGCATTGACGGTTTGGCGCTGGCCCTGCGCGCGGCATATGACGCAATCATTCTCGACCGGATGCTGCCCGGCATGGACGGTCTGTCCCTTTTGAAAGCGCTCCGCGCGGCCGAGATACACACGCCAGTTCTGTTTCTGACGGCAATTGGCGGTCTTGATGATCGGGTTGACGGTCTGGAGGCCGGAGCCGACGACTATCTCGTCAAACCTTTCGCTTTTTCCGAACTGGCGGCCCGGTTGGCGGCCATCGGACGGCGCCCGGCCCTTCAGACCGAGCAAGTCAGGCTCACCGTTGCTGACCTTGAGATGGACCTGGTCCGGCGCCGGGTCGTTCGTGCCGGCCAACCCGTCGATCTGCTGCCCAAGGAATTTGCCCTGCTCGAATACTTCATGCGCTCGCAGGGGCGCGTCCTGAGCAAGACCATGTTGCTGGAGCGGGTCTGGGATTTCCATTTTGACCCACAAACCAGCGTCGTCGAAACTCATATCAGCCGGCTACGTGGCAAGGTCGACAAGCCGTTCGACCAACCCTTGCTGCATACGATAAAGAATGTGGGATATTGCCTTCGTGCCCCTGAATAAGCTTTTGAAAAGCACCCATTTGCGATTTGCCATCGCCCTGACGGCTGTGTTTGCCGTCATCTACCTGCTTGTCGGTTGGTTCGCATTCCTGGCCGTCGATGCCGAATTGCGCGAACGCGTTTCGCAGGCCGACCTGGTCACTTCAACCGGCTTTGTCGAGCTCTACCGCAGCTCCGGACGCTCCGCTCTGGTCGAAGCCGTGCGATCCTCCAGTGAAAGCGGCGAACCGGACGATAGCTTTGCCTGGCTCGGCACCCGCAATGGCGAGCGACTTGCCGGTCCGGCGCTGACCGCACCGCGCTCGCTACAAACCGGCGATGTCGCAGGGCAGAGCCTGCTACCCGAGCTCGACGAGGGCTACCATATTCAAGTGACTGATCTGGATGACATGCGCCTGATTACCGGGGTTAGTCATGAGGAATCCGATGAAATTCTCGGGCTTGTTTCGTTGGTCTTTGGTGCAGCGGCCCTGCTGACACTGCTGCTGGCCAGCCTGGCAGGGCTGGCGCTGGCCCGTCAGGGGCAACGACGTATTGATGCTGCGTCCGGCGTGCTCGACCGGGTGGCGTCAGGCGAGATGACGCGCCGCTTACCGGTGTCGGGATCAGGCGATGATATCGACCAACTCTCAACCCGGATCAATTCGGCGCTGGATCAGCTCCACGCGACGGTTGAGGGGATTCGACAGGTTAGCGCCGACATTGCCCACGACTTGCGCACGCCGATCAACCGGCTTGGAATTCATCTTGAACGACTCAGTGACAGCGTCGGTGTTGATCAAGTTCTCGGCCCACAGCTCGAACTAGCGCGTGCAGAAGTTCGACAGATCATCACCACTTTCGATGCGCTCTTGCGGATCGCCCAGATCGAAGCGGGCGCGCGGCGGGCACGTTTCCAGCCGTTGGATCTGTCGGAAATTGCCGAGAGCGTGTTCGATGTCTATGCGGCGGTTGCAGAAGAAAACGATCAGACTCTGAGCTTGAAATCGGAGGGCGACACACCAGCTCGCATCCTCGGTGACCGGGACCTTCTCGTGCAGTTGATCGCTAATCTGATCGAGAATGCCATCCGCCATTCCGGCGCGGGTGCGATGATCCGAGTGCTGACCCGAGCGGAGCCGGATCATGTCGTGCTACGCGTGAGTGATACGGGCCCGGGCATTCCGGTTGACGATCACGCGCGCGTGCTCAAACGGTTTCACCGGCTGGACCAATCTCGCCACACACCAGGGTCGGGTCTTGGCCTGGCGCTGGTCAAAGCCGTGAGCGACCTTCACAATGCCAAACTGACACTGAAAAATGCCGTGCCAGGGCTGTGGGTGGAATTGCGTTTTGCGCGGCTTTGCCCAGAAATTACGGCAGCAGATGTGAATTCCGGCGGGAATTGACCAATGAGGGCAAGATGACGAAAACGTGGCCTGCATCGCTGACCCTGCTGATCGCCCTGCTGACCCCGGCTTGCGCCATTGATCGCCCTGCGTCGGCCCCACTTCCGCTCGGCACTGTGGCAGCCCCGCGCCTGGCGTCCTCCGCCGCGTCGTTGTCGATCGATTTGACCCAGCCGTTGACGCCTGATTCCATTGCGATGATTGCAGTCTACACCAATCCGGATCTCAAGGCCTTGCGCGCCGGGGAAGGCGTCGCCGAAGCGCAGCTCTTTGCTGCGGGGCTCTTGCCTGATCCAGCATTCAGCTTCGGGGCCGATGCTCCGCTCAACGGCACAGGACTGGTCACGGCTCTGGCCGGCTCTCTGGGTTTGGACTTCGCGGTTTTGGCCAGGCGGCCGGGACTTGTACGGGGCGCGCGGTCCAATCTCGACCAGGTTCGACTCGATATCCTGTGGTCTGAGTGGTTGACCGCCGAGCAGGCCCGGTTGGCGGCCCTTCGCATAACCCGTTTGCAGGCGATCCGGCAGATGACCACAGTCTTGCGCCAACACGCCGACAGCGCGATGACACGGGTGCTGGCTGCCGCGCAACGCGGTGATCTACCGGCGGCACAGGTCGAGACCTATCGGCTTGCTGCCAGCGACGCGGCGGCGCGGGATCGCGATGTCGAACGGCGATTGCGGGCTGCAGAACTCGACCTCAACCGGCTTCTGGGCATTGACCCGACCGAGACTGTCAGGCTCTCTGCCGGTTCCGGCCCGCGCAAAGACCTGCCGGGGGCAGCACAAATTTTCGCACGAGCCGTTGATTCTCGCACAGATTTGACGGCGTTTCGGGCCGCCTATCAGGGTGCCGAGGCCAATCTTGACCTCGCCCAGTTATCGCGCTTTCCGTTTCCGTCAGTTACGGTCAACGCCGCAAGAGACACCGGTGCGCTGCGTACACTCGGCCCTTCCGTATCGTTCAATATTCCACTGTTCAATCGTGGACGCGGCGAGGTGGCCGTGAGCGGTGCGACGCTTGAGCGGGTTCGCGCCGAATATTTGGCGCGTATCGAAGCCGTGCGAGCGGAAATCTACTCGGCCCATTCGGCACTGATGCTGGCGCGGCAGCAAGGCTCTGAACTCGAACGGGAAACAGCCGCTCTCTTGCCCATGGCGGATGCCGCCGAGCAGGCCGCTATGCGGGGCGATCTGCCGCTCTCTGTGGCGCTCGCGACCCGGATGACGGCACTGGACAAGCAAATCGTCGCAGCCGAACTGGAACTCTCGGCTGAGGAACTTGAGCTTGGCCTGGAAATACTCTCCGGCCAAAGATTGGATACCCCACAATGATGCATTCCAGGACCGGTCTGATCGCGTGCGCAGGTGCGCTTTTTCTCGCAGGCTGTAGCGGAGGCGACCTTCAAAACGCTCCGGTTCCCACCGCAGAAATTTCGACAGGAACCGTGAGAACCGTGGACCTGCACGAACTTGTCGGCGGGTATGGTGTGGTTCAATTTGACCCAAGCACCAAACGGTCCATGAACACCCAGATTGAAGCGCAAATTCTCGAATTACTGGCTCGGCCAGGTGATCTGGTCGATCAGGGTCAGATCGTTCTGCGTTTGGCCCCCTCGCAAGCCTCAGCCGCCGAACTGGCGCGCATCCGCAATGAATCGGCAGCGGCTGAGCAGGTGGCAGCACGGACCAGGCGGCTGCGCGATGATGGTCTGGCCAGCGATGCCGATGTTGAAGCCGCTGACCTCGCCGCGCTTGATTTGCAGACCCTGGCGCGAAGCCTGAGCGGGCGTGTGCGCACCATCGCTGAACTGCACGCGCCCATCAGCGGGGTGGTCGAATCCGTTTTCGTCGAACCCGGAGACCTGGTCGCAGCGGGCAGCCAACTCGCCCTTATCGCACCGCTCGATACGCTGCAGGCAGCGGTCCGGCTTGAGCTCGAGGATGCGGCCAGGATTGAAAGCGGTGCAGGTGTGACCTTGACCAGTCTGGATAATACCGGAACCCGATTTGAGTCGGTCGCCCGCTCCGTCGATCTTCGTGTCGAGCCCATCACACGGACCGCGACTCTGTATGCCACGATACCGGCTGAAAGCGGTCTCCTGCCAGGCCAGGCCATCCGCGCCGAGATCACCGCTGCGATCCATCCGAACACGCTGGTGGTCCCGCGCCGCGCCGTCTATTTTGACGAGCAGGGAGCCTATGTGTTTCGCGTCATCAATGACATCGCCTCACTGACCCGTATCGATGTGGGGATCACCAGCGGTGATGATACCGCGGCGTTGTCGGGACTTAGCGCCAACGATGTCATTGTACTCGATGGAGGCGCTGTATTGTCCGATGGCATGACGGTCAAAATCGTCAATCCCGCTGTGTCAGGGTCAACGCAATGAGCCAGTGGTTGTCGCGGCAAGCGCGCTTTCTCCTGGCGGCTTTCATTGTCCTGTCGGTTGCCGGGGCCTTCGCGGCGACACTCCTTCCGGTCAGTCTGTTTCCAACCATTGAGTTTCCGCGCATCGCCGTGACTCTCGAAGCTGGCAACCGGCCGGTTGATCAGATGTCCGCGCAGGTCACACGTGTGGCCGAGGAAGCCCTGCGCGCCATTCCCGGCGTCCGGAACATACGATCCCAGACCAGTCGCGGCTCGGCCGAAGTGTCGGTCATGTTTGACTGGGGGCATGACATGACGACCGCCGTCCTGCAGGCGGAATCGGAAATGGCGAGATTATCGCCCAGTCTGCCGGCCGGGTTTCAATTCAGCGTCCGCAAAATGGACCCGACAATTTTCCCGGTGATCGGATATTCTCTGACATCCGAAACGGTATCGCTGGTGTCGCTGAGTAATTTTGCGACCTACCAGCTCAGGCCCTTGCTGGCATCGCTCGACGGTGTCGCAGAGGTCAATGTTCTTGGCAGCCGGCAGACCGAGTATCAGGTCATTGTCGATCCGGTCCGGCTACAGGCACACGGACTGACGATCACCGATATCCAGGCCGCGCTCAGTGCCAGCAATCTGGTGGCAGCCGCAGGCCGGATCGAGGACCGCTCGCGCCTGTATTTGACGCTGGTCGACAGCCGGTTGACCGATATTGAATCGATCGGATCGATTGTTGTCACCGCAAGCGGCGGCGGGGTGATCGACCTTGACGACATCGCCGAGGTGCGTTTGTCCACTGCGCAGGAATGGACACGGGTCAATGCCGATGGGCGACCAGCCGTTTTGGTCGATATCCGCCAAGCACCTGCCGCCAATTCCTTGGCGCTGACCAATGCGGTCAAGGCCGTGCTCGCCCGCGAAGGGGCCAGCTTTCCGCCCGGCATTGTGATCACGCCGTATTATGATCAGTCTGATCTGGTGAAGGCCGCAGCGTCCAGTGTCCGCGATGCAATCATGATCGGAACGGTCCTCGCGGGACTCGTGTTATTTCTGTTCCTTCGCAGTCTGCGCTTCGTGCTGGTTGTCGCGATATTGTTGCCGACCGTGCTCGCCTCAACGGCCCTGCTGCTGATGGTGCTTGGCCTGAGCCTGAACCTGATGACGCTCGGCGGCATGGCAGCGGCAGTTGGGCTGATTGTCGATGATATCGTGGTTATGCTGGAGCATATAACCCGACGATTGAGCGACAAGCGAGCAACCGTGCTGGAGGCCGCAGCCGAGATGGCGCGTCCCCTGATCGGCTCATCCTTCGCCACCATCATCGTGTTTACGCCGCTGGCCTTTTTGAGTGGCGTGACAGGCGGTTTTTTCAAGGCGTTGGCGGTCACCATGGCGGCAAGTCTGGTTTTCTCGCTGATCTACACCTTGGCCATCTGTCCACTTCTCGCCACGCGTCTCGCCAGAGCCGAAGATGCCGAACGCGCCGAGGCCTCCAATGGCTGGTTGAACCGGTTAGCCGATGCCTATGAAGGCATGATGGCGCGATTGCTGAACTGGCCACGAGCGGTCAGCTTGGCCTTGATTCTGATCGCGGTTATGGCTGGCGGTGTTTCTGCCTTGCGGGTGAGTTCGGGATTCATGCCGCAAATGGATGAAGGTGGCTTCGTACTGGACTATGTGGCGCCGCCGGGGCTTTCGCTCACCGAGACGGATCGGCTGGTGCGCCAGGTCGAGGCGATTGTCCAGGCCGTGCCCGAAGTGGCCAGCTATTCGCGCCGCACCGGTCTACAGCTTGGCGGCGGTCTGACCGAAGCCAATACGGGCGATATGTTCGTGCGACTGAACCCGCTGCCTCGACGTCCGATTGAAACGGTGATGTCCGACATACGCGGGCGCATTACCGCGACAGTGCCGGGCCTTGAGATAGAGACCATCCAGCTGATGGGCGATCTGATTGGTGACCTGACGGCAGTTCCCCAACCGATTGAAGTGAAATTCTATGGCAGCGACCCGGCCGCGCTGACCTTGTCGGCCGAGCGTGCCGTTGCCGCCCTTGAAGGCGTCAGGGGTGTGGTGGAGGTCCGGCAATCGGACCGGATTGCCGGCGACGCCATTATCGTCACACTTGACCGCGCCCACCTGGCCCTGGAGGGCCTAGATCCCGTGATGGTCGCGACGCAACTGGAATCGCTGATCAATGGCAGTGTTGCAGGGTCCGTTCAGGCTGGCGTACGCACCATCAATATCCGGGTGTGGACACCCTCGCCCCTGCGCGACCGAATTTCCGCAATCGAAGTCCTGATGCTGCGCGCATCGGATGGGCATCTGGTGCCTTTGTCGCGCGTCGCCCAGATCAATCTGGTGAGCGGCCAACTTCAATCCAGCCGTGAAAACCTGCAGCCAATGATGGCGGTGACCGGTCGGCTTGAGGGTCGCGATATGGGCTCGGCAATGCGTGATGTCACAGCCAGCATGCGTACCGTCTCCCTGCCGGCCGGGGTGCGCTACGAGTTCGGCGGGCTGTTTGCGGAGCAACAAAAATCATTCAGGGACCTGATGGCGGTCTTTGCCGCCGCACTGACGCTTTCCGGTTTGCTGCTCCTGTTCCTGTTTCGCAACTGGATCAAGACCGTCTCGATTCTCGGTATTGTCGGCCTCTCAATTGCCGGCGTTTTGACCGGCCTGGTGCTCACCGGCACGGAGCTCAATATCGCGGCCATGATGGGACTGACCATGGTGATCGGCATTATTGCCGAGCTGGGTGTGTTCTATTTTGCCGAATTGCCGGAGGCAGCGATCCAACATCATCACCGCATCGCCGCCGGGCGAGCGCGTTTGCGCCCCATAATCATGTCCGCCGTGATCGCTATGCTGGCTCTGGCGCCTTTGGCTCTGAAACTCGGCCAAGGCTCCGCCTTGCTTGCCCCGATGGCCGTCGCCATTATCTCTGGACTGTTGATCGGTGCCCCCTTGGTTTTGATTGCCGGACCGATCTTTCATGGGGCCTTGTCCACGCGACATTTGGCCAAGACCGAGTGAGAATACCCTAATTAATTCAACTTTATTGTCAGATGGCGCCGGTCCAGCATCTGGAAGCCGACGGATATGACGTTCAATACCTGTCTGCAGGTCACAATCAAAAAGTGAGGAATTCACCGCGACCTGCGTGTGGTCACGAAGGTGCCTCCAAAACCGTTTCGCTTTACCCCCTTCCATCAAGGAAGAGGAGCGAGAATATCGATTCCGGTCAGCCCAACCGCCCTCCTCTTCCTTGATGGACGAGGTGGCCGCGAAGCAGTCGGAGCTGGTGACGGGCTCGCGATTTTGACTCGGGTGCCGCATCAAACGCCCCTACTGCGCACCCTTGCGATGACCCAGCCCAAAACCGACGATCAGGGTTGCCAGCGCCAAGAGCTGGGCCACGAAGCCTTCCCAGCTTGGATGGAGCCCGAGAAGATCGATCCGCGGCAGCCAGGCGAGTGGATGCATGCCCAGCAGACCAGCCTCCTGCAGGCCCGCAACACCCTTGCCGACCAGCACCACGGCCAGCACAGCGATCAGCAGCGAGCTGTAGGAGAAGAATTGCGAAATCGGCAGACGCTTGCTGTAGCTGAGCAGGCCCCAAGCGATCAGGACCAGCGCGATCGTCGCCGTGCCCGCTCCAGCCAGCAGCGCCAGATGCGCACCCTGGCTCCACAGCGCGACAAAGAACAGGATGGTCTCGAACACTTCGCGATAAACGACGATAAAGGCGAGCGAGAACAGGAACCAGGCCGAGCCGCGCGAGAGCGCGTTGGAGAGTTTTTCCTTGATGTAGTCCTGCCAGGCGTCGGACTGCGCCTTGCCATGCATCCAGATGCCAACCGAGATCAACACCACCGCCGAGAGCAAGGATCCGAATCCTTCCGTCATTTCGCGGCTCGCCCCACTGATCGTGATCAGCGAGGTCGCCGCCGCCCAGGTCAGAACGCCGGCCAGCAGTGCTGAAATCCATCCGCCATGGACATAAGGCAGAACATCGCGCCGATCCGCCTTGCCGAGGAAGGCGATCATCGCCACTACGATCAGCAAGGCCTCAACGCCTTCGCGCAGCAAAATGGTGAAGGCACCGAGGAAACTTGAAACCGCACTGGCCTCGTTGGGGGCCATAGCCTGCTCGGCCGCATCGAGCAGAACGTTCAATTCGTGCACTTGTGCTTGCGCATGGGCAACCGGCTTGCCCCCTGCGAGTGTGGCGCGAAAATCGCCCATCGCTTCTTCGATCTGGCGCAACAGGGCGCGGTCGCGCGCCGCAAGCATCGGCTCGATGGGTTCAAAGCCGTCGAGATAGGCGGCGAGTGCCAAGTCTTGCGCCATGCGGCTCTCGCCGGCCTGATAGCGGGCGAGGCTCTGCGCAAGCTTGGTGCGGACCAGGCCGATATTGTCGGTTTGCTGCGAAACGGCTTCCGGATGACGGCGCAAATAGGCGGTCAGATCGCTGGCATCGGCCGCGCCGATCTCAGCCGCAAGCGTCGCCGGGATGGTTTGTGTCAGTGCCTGCAGGTCGGGAAAACGCGCACGCAGCTCGGCATCGCCAGTCCAGAGCCGGCGGCCCTGATCGGCGGTGTCATCAAAGCCAAAAGCACCGGCATAGAAGGCCAGCGCCCAACGATCCTGGGACGGCAGGTCGGCATAGCTCGCCATGGCGGTGCCATCCAGGCCCTGGCCGATGACCTGATAGAGGCCGAACAGGCTGCGTTGGCGGGCACGCGCTTGATCGGTGAAGGCAATCGGCTGGGGATCGAGACCGCTGGCGGCCGGGCCATCGGCACGTCCGGTGGCGCCGTGACAGGCGGCGCATTGCTCGGCATAGAGCCCCGCTGCGCGCTCCAGATCGGGCACGTCCGAAGGTGCCAACGTCATCGGGTAGGCGATCAGTAGGGCGCTGGCCAGGCTGCGGGCCCGATCAGCGACGTCCGAGGCCGGCGCTTTGCGCCCGATCGCCAGGACGAGGTCTTCCGCCGCCCCGACCAGATCTGGCTGGGCAGTTGAGGGCGGTAAGGCCGTTAAGCGGTCACGGACCGAGGCCGAGAATTCCTGCATTTCGGCGTATTCGGACACGCTCACCACTTCGCCATCGCTGACCGCGCCGGGATAGTCGACCGCGAGATAATCGAGCAAACGCCAAGCCACCTGCTCGGAGGGCGCCGCGTCCTGGGCCAGACTGGCGGGCAGGCAGAGGCCGGATGCGAGTGCGAACACCGCGACGAGAAGCTGAGCGAATCTTCGCATCGAATATCTCCATGATAGATTGCGAATGCGTATCACCTGCATATTTCGTGCGCAAGCCACGGGCTGACAGAACGGCCTTCGCAGCGTCCATCACGGTGAGTGCGCGAATGCCGGCGGCTGCACGGAACCCAAGTCGGAACACGCACCTGTTTCAAAGAAACAGGACCATGTCCCGTGTGCCAAATTATTGGGACAGCGGGGACCGATTAATTGTGTCTGTCCCAATTATTTCGATTATTTCCGCCGCTGCTTCACAAGTATTTGACCCTGTGGCAGCTCGCTTGCGCTTGTGCCGAGGTCCTCCTTGCTGGATATTTTCAGCCTGGAGGAAACGGCCCAACCGCTCTGCGGCTGTTTCGGGGACGAGGAGATTTAGCCATGACATGCGCATCACGGGGATTGCTTGAGAGAATTACGAGCGTGAGCTGGCTTTCGGCCGGACTGATCGGGACCAGCCTGCTGGCCGCCGCGCCGGCTCTCGCCCAGGATCGGCCCGCCCGGCCCGGCGACAGCCTGGCCTGGATGATCGGGCAGTGGGAAGGCTCCGGCTGGATGATTGATCGCGAGCGGCAGCGCCAGACCTTTGACGTGTTCGAGGAGGCCCGACTGGGTTCCGGCGGCGAAGCTGTCATCCTGTTCGGCGAAGGCTTCAGCCCGGCCGGTGCAGGCCGGGGCGGTGAGCCGGCGCACAACGCCACCGGCCTGATTTCCCGCACCTCCGATGGCTATGAAATGCGCAGCGTGACGATTGAGGGCCATAGCCAGGACGTGGCGATGACGGTTACCGAAACAGGGTTTTCCTGGTCGCTCTCGCTGGGCCCGCAAGGGCGCCTCAATTACGAGGCCCGGCATGCGAACGGGGTCTGGGAGGAAACCGGCGCCTATTGCCCGCCCGAGGGCGAGTGCCATGCCAATTTCTACATGCGCCTGGAACGCGTGGACTAGGCTCAACGGCACCGCCGCATTGAAAACCCGCCGCGCCCGCATTATCAATTCACGGGTTCGCTTGGTTCAATGGAAAGTCAGCCGGTATGCCGATCTCATCTGCCCGTCTCGCCCATCCCTGCCCGGCCTTGCCGGGCGGCGGGCGTGGGGCGGTGACGCGCGTTCGATACCTCTGGGCTGGCGGCCGATGGCGTGATGAAAAAGGGGACAGGTTTATTTAACGCGGGTCGCGCCTTGCGTGGACCCCACTGAATTTGCTGCGTTAAATAAACCTGTCCCCTTTTTTAGCCCAAACGAATAATCTGAAATGAGACACGTGAATGAACCATCTTGCCCTATGCCTGCAGGCCTTCAGCCAGGGCCGGCGGCCCGAGACTGCTGAGATTTCCGGCGCCTTCGATCAGCTGATGGAGGGCGATGCCCCCGATGCGGCGATTGGCGGCTTTCTGATGGGGCTCGCCGCGCTGGGCGAACGGCCGTCCGATATTGCCGCCGGTGCGCGCGTCTTGCGCTCGCGCATGAGCTCGATCATTGCGCCTGCCGGTGCCATCGACACCTGCGGCACCGGCGGTGATGGCAAGGGCGCCTATAATATCTCCACCGCGGCGGCGATCGTCGCGGCCGGGGCCGGTGCCATTGTCGCCAAGCATGGCAATCGCGCCGCCTCCTCGCAATCGGGATCGTCGGACGTGCTCGCCGCGCTCGGGGTGAAGCTGGATTGCCCGCGCGAGGCTGTGGAGCGCTCGCTGCACGAGGCCGGGGTCGGTTTTCTGTTTGCGCCGGCGCACCATTCCGCGGTGCGTCATGTGGCCAGTGCGCGCAAGAATCTCGGCGTGCGCACCCTGTTCAACCTGTTGGGGCCGCTGGCCAATCCAGCGGGCGTGAAGCGGCAATTGCTCGGCGTCTACGATAAGCGCTGGCTGGTGCCGATGGCCGAGGCGCTGCGCGATCTGGGCTGCGAGCATGCGCTGGTGATTTGCGGCCAGGACGGGATGGATGAGATCACCACCACGACCGGCACCGATGTCGCCGAGCTGCGCGATGGCCAGATCACCACCTATGTCGTCACGCCCGAGGATGCCGGCATCGCCCGCGCGACCGAGGCTGACCTCAAGGGCGGCGATCCGGAGCATAATGCCGCCGCCATAATTCGCCTGCTCGACGGCGAGGCCGGGGCTTTTCGCGATATCGTTCTGCTCAATGCCGGCGCCGCCCTGATCCTGTCGGGTCAGGTAAAAACGCTGGCCGAAGGCGCTCAACTGGCAGCCGCCGCGATCGATGACGGACGCGCCCGCACGGCGCTGGCGCGCATGGCCGCGATCTCGCGCGGCGAGGCTTGAGATGAGCGCCCATACAAGCATCGTCCCAGACACTCTGGCGCGGATTGGCGCTTACAAGCTCGAGCATATCGCGGCCTGCAAGGCCAAGCGCTCCTATGCCGAGGTCGCGGCGCAGGCGTCTGACGCCTCGCCGGTGCGTGGGTTTCTCGCGGCACTCAAAGGCGCCGCGGCCAGCGATGGGCTCGGCCTGATCGCGGAGATCAAGAAGGCCAGCCCGTCGAAAGGTCTGATCCGGGCCGACTTCGACCCACCGGCATTGTCGCGCGCCTATCAGGCCGGCGGCGCGATCTGCCTCTCCGTGCTGACCGACGGGCCGAGCTTTCAGGGCGCCGACAGTTTTCTCGTCGCCGCGCGCGACGCCTGCAACCTGCCGGTCCTGCGCAAGGACTTCATGTATGACGCCTATCAGGTCGCCGAGGCGCGTGCGCTGGGGGCGGACGCGGTCCTGGTTATCCTCGCCGCCGTCGATAATGCCACCGCCCGGGCCCTGATCGAGGAGGCGGCACGCTGGTCGCTCGATGTGTTGGTCGAAGTGCATGACGCCGCCGAGATGGAGCGCGCCCTCGCCCTGAAAGCGCCGATGATCGGCATCAACAACCGCAATCTGCGCACCTTCGAGACCTCGCTGGCGACCTTCGAATCACTGGCGCCGATGGTGGAGGGAGATGCGCTGCTGGTCGGCGAGAGCGGCGTTTTCACGGCGAGCGATGCCGCACGCCTCCACGCCGCCGGTGCCCGCGCCCTACTGGTCGGGGAAAGCCTGATGCGGCAGGACGATGTCGCTGCTGCTACGCGCGCCCTGATGGCCTGGCAAGAGCGCGCTTGACCTGAATCGGGAACCTTTGTAGAACAAACAGGCATATTCCTGATTTGTTCCTTACGGCCTTCGCGCCGTATTCATCAAAGGGGGCTGACTTGCTCACCCGTAAACAGCACGAGCTACTGCTTCTGATCCATAACCGGATCAAGGATACCGGCGTCTCGCCCTCCTTCGACGAAATGAAGACGGAGCTGCAATTGGCTTCGAAGTCGGGTGTTCACCGCCTGATCACGGCGCTGGAGGAGCGCGGCTTCATTCGCCGCCTCGCCCACCGCGCCCGGGCGCTCGAAGTGCTCAAACTGCCGGAATCCGCAGCAGCCACAGTCGATGAAGCGCTCGATAGCGATGCCGATCTGGGCGCCAATGTCGTGCGGGCCAATTTCAAGCGTTCCAGCGACGAGAATTCGCCGGAAGCCTCGGTCGAGATCCCGCTGCTCGGCCGCATTGCCGCCGGTGTGCCCATCGCCGCCATCCAGCACGAGACCGACCGCCTCGCCTTCCCCGCCGACATGGTGCGCGGCGGCGAGCATTTCGCCCTCGAGGTCAATGGCGATTCGATGATCGAAGCGGGCATTCTCGATGGCGATATCGTGCTGATCCGGCGCGGCCAGTCGGCGGAGAGCGGCGAGATTGTCGTCGCCCTGGTCGATGACGAAGAAGCCACTTTGAAACGCCTGCGCAAAAAGGGCGGCTCCATCGCCCTGGAAGCCGCCAATCCCGCCTATGAGACACGGATCTTCGGCCCCGATCGGGTCAAGGTCCAAGGCCGGCTGGTCGGCCTGATCCGCCGCTACCACTAGGGCGGAATATGCCGGGCTGAAGTTTCGCGCCTTCTTCTCCTGCAGAGTGGGGGGACGCGGTCTTGCGCAACCCATGGCGAAGCGACAGTGGTGTGGGCGTGCGGCGCCAAAGGCGGTGTAGGGTAGATGGAGGCCACGAATCCTGCTGCTGCGATGGGTGTAATCCCCGCGCTGCCGCGCGGCACCTCCACCATCCTTTGCCTTCGGCAACGGACGGTCCCCCTCCCCGGTAAACCGAGGAGGAAAGCGGGCATGCAGGCCGTAGGCCTTCCCATTCACCGCCAAGCTTTCTTCCCCCGCAGCGCGGGGGAAGTGGGCCTGCACAGCCGAAGGCGCAGCAGGCTCGATGGGGGCGGCGGACGCCCGCGCTCAACGCGCATTGAGCTCCCAAGGACGGTCACCATTTGGCGCCGAAACGCTCTGCGTCCGCACAATCGCGCCGTCACGGGTCCAGATCAGCGTTCCGCCGCGTTGCCGCAGGAATTCGCGATCGATCACCAGGGCGTGGCAGTGCGGTTTGAGCCAGGATGGCATTTCCACCGTCAGCACAACCAGCGCCGCGCGCTCACAATCCACCGCCCAGTCTTCGGCCGAGCTAAGCACGGCATAATTCAAGCCCGGTGCCTGACCGCTGCAGCCGAGATCATCGCAGTGCAGAGTGGTGGTGGTGCTCACAGCGCTCCGGGCGGCGCGCTGTTCGAGAAAGACCGTGACGGCAAAGCGGCCGCGCCGGATTGAGCTGGCAGTCCAGTGACTAGGGTCATCAGGGGCCTGTGCCACGACGATGCCGTCTTCGGAGATGAACAAGTCAGGCGCCGGTGTCAGGCTCCACAGGGTCAGCGCCACAAGCGCCAGCGCGGCGCCACCACCGCGCACCAGACCGCGGCCGAGCAGCAGTGTCACGAAGCCGCAGGCATAGAGCGGCAAGATCCAGCCGGGCGCGGCGATGACGGGCTGCAGAGCGCCCGGCGCAGCAGCAACGCGGTCGGCGACCGCAAACATCACATCGAGGCCCCAGCTCATCGCCCACAGCGCTGGCTGGTCGAGCCCGAACGGCATCAGACACAGCGCCACCACGCCGGCCGGCATGACGATGAAAGTGAAAACCGGCATGGCGAGCCAATTGCCGAACAGGCCAAAGCCGGCGATGCGATGGAAATGAAAGGCCGCAAAGCCCGCAGTCGCCAGCCCCGCGATCAGGCTGGTCAGGCTGAGCCCGCCCAGAGCCGCCAATGCGCCGCTGCGTCCGGAATCCATCGGCGCCGCTGGCCGCCGCCTCTGACGCCACAGATCGGCACTGGCGATCAGGGCCGCCACAGCTGCGAACGACATTTGAAAGCCCGCCGCGCGGATTGCCTCAGGCTGCAGCGCGAGCACGAAAATCATCGCCAACGCCAAAGTGTGCAGCGACAAAGCCCGCCGTCCGGCCACCAGGCCGGTCAGGACGGCGGCCGTCATCAGGAAGGCGCGCTGGGTCGGGATCGCACCGCCGGAGAGCAGGAAATAGGCCGCAGCGGCGATCAGGGCCCCGATGGCGGCCGGGATCGCCGCGTCAAACCGCCTCGCCCACGGTGTGATTGCGGCGAGACCAAAGCGCAGCGCCAGAAACACGCCGCCCGCCAGCAGTGCCATATGCATGCCCGAAATCGCCAGGGTATGCCCAAGCCCTGCAGCCCGCAGTGTCGCGCTGACCCCAGGCGCCAGTCCAGAGCGGTCGCCGGTCAGCAGCGCTGCGGCCATGGCGCCATTGCGACCCGGCAGTCGCTGGCGCAAATGCTCCGCGATATGCCAGCGCCAGCGCGCAATCGCACGGGCGGGCGCGTCTTGGCCGGGCTCTGGCCCAGCCTCCGGCGCGGCAATCGCGTAACCGCTGGCGGCGATGCCGGAGAAATAGGCGTTGAAGCGGAAATCATAACTGCCCGGTACCGGCGCGCGGCGCGGACGATCCACCACGGCGCGAATACTGATTGGATCCCCCGGTTCAAACCCGTGCGGATTGGCCAAGACCCGTACACGCCGCACCGGCGCACCGCCCGGATGCGGCAGACGGATGGAAAGCCGGGTCCGGCCAGAGCCGTTGCGCTCGATGGCTTCCACCCAGCCGGTGATGGTCGCTGGCCGTCCCAGCGAGAGGGCCGCAACGGGCCCGGCCGCCAGAGCTTGGCTACGATATTGCGCCCGGGCAAAGCCGCAGGTCAGGGCGAACAGGCAAAGCAGAGCCAAGGCCACCGTCCCACCGCGGCGCCCGGCGCGCACTACCAGCCAACCGGTCAAGGTGATCGCGGCCAAGCCCAGTACCCACGGATTCGAGGGCTCGGCGGGCAGCGAAAAATACAGCGCACTACCGGTGGCAAAGCCCAGCGCAGTCACAATAGCGGGGCGGCCAGCCATGACAAATAGCGGCACAAACAGCTGTTCGGGGCCGAAAGTCTGGCCGGGCAGCCCGGTCTGACGCTGGCGCATTGGCCGACAACCTCCCTGCTAACCCCTATCGCCACCGCCGCTAATCATGCTAACAAACTCACTCCCTCTTGCAGCGCAGCATTATCTCGCACATGCAACACACTGATCACATCGTCCGCACGCGCTTCGCCCCCTCGCCCACGGGCTTTCTGCATATTGGCGGCGCCAGGACGGCCTTGTTCAACTGGCTGTTCGCGCGTCATCATGGCGGTCAATTCCTGCTGCGCATCGAAGATACCGACCGGGCGCGCTCGACCCAGCCGGCGATTGACGCCATCCAGGACGGGCTCAGCTGGCTTGGCCTCGACTGGGATGGCGATGTCGTCTCGCAATATAACCGCGCCAGCAGGCATGTCGAGATCGCACACCAAATGGTTGAGTCTGGCCATGCTTTCCGTTGCTATTGCACCGCCGATGAAGTCGATGCCCTGCGCGCCGCCGCCTTCGACCAGGGCCGCGCCCTGCGCTCGCCCTGGCGTGATCGCGACCCGGCCGACGCGCCGGCAGACGCTGCGTTCACCGTGCGTTTCCGCGCCGCCGATGAGGACATGGTTGTTGCCGATGCGGTTCAGGGCGATGTGCGCTGGGCGGCGAAAGAATTTGACGACCTCGTCCTGCTGCGCAGCGATGCCAGCCCGACCTATAATCTCGCCGTTGTCGTCGATGATCACGATATGGATATCACCCATATCATTCGCGGCGACGACCATCTCGTGAATGCTGGCCGCCAGTGTCAGATCTATGACGCGCTCGGCTGGCAGCGGCCCGTCTTTGCGCATATCCCGCTAATCCATGGTCAGGATGGCAAGAAGCTCTCCAAACGTCATGGCGCGCTGGGTGCCGAGGCTTATCGCGATATGGGCTATCTGCCGGAGGGCCTGCGCAATTATCTGCTGCGGCTGGGCTGGTCGCATGGCGACCAGGAAATTTTCGACGACGCGCAGGCGATCGTCGCTTTCGATCTGAGCGGTCTTAACAAGGCCCCGTCGCGGCTGGATCTGGACAAACTGTCGCATATCAATGCGCACCATATGGCTCAGGCCGATGATGCGCGGCTGTGTGAGCTCGTTCGCCCATTCCTGGCAGGGCTCGACGGGCAGATCGAGGACGAGTCGATCAAGGCAGCTCGCATCAAAACCGCGATGCCTGTGCTCAAATCACGCGCCGCGACACTGGCGGAATTGGCCCAGCAGGCCTATTTCTTGGTAAAGGCCCGGCCATTTTCGCTCGAAGGCAAGCTCGCCAAGCTGTTGGATGAAGAGACCTGTGCGCGTCTTAACCGGCTTTTCACGCGTCTGGTGGAAACCCTTGTCTGGAATGAAGAGACTCTCGCCAGCGAACTCAAGCAATTCGCCGAATCCGAACAGGTCGGATTTGGCAAAATCGGCCAGCCGCTCCGCGCGGTCCTGACCGGTGGGGCAGCCGCCCCCGATCTCGCACTCGTGATGGCCTTTCTCGGCCGTGATGAGGTACTGGATCGAATGAAGGATCAATTGTCGCTGCGCAGCTGATGCCGGCGACCGCCAGATAGGGAAGACAAGATGCAAAGCAAGGCCAAACCGAACGGTTCCGCAACGCTCACCTATAACGGCAAGAGCGTCGAGTTTCCGGTGCTGAGCGGTGAGATTGGGCCGGATGTCATCGACATTCGCACGCTTTATCGCGACACCGGGATGTTCACGTATGACCCCGGATTTACCTCGACGGGCAGTTGCGAAAGCCAGATCACCTATATCGACGGTGATAAGGGCGTCTTGCTGTATCGCGGTTATCCGATCGAGCAATTGGCGAAGAGCTCCTCCTTCATCGAGGTCTGCTATCTTCTGATGCACGGCGAACTGCCCTCGCCGAACGAATTGACGAATTTCGACTGGACGATCCGCCGTCACTCCATGCTGCACGACCAGTTCGACCAGTTTTTCCGCGGCTTCCGCCGTGATGCCCACCCGATGTCGATCATGGTTGGAACGGTCGGCGCCCTGTCTGCATTTTACAATGACAGCACCGATGTGACCGATCCGAAATTGCGCACAATTGCCAGCCACCGCATGATCGCGAAAATGCCGACCATTGCGGCGCGCGCGTTCAAATATGCGATTGGCCAGCCCTTCATCAGCCCGCGCAATGACATGGATTACGCCGCAAACTTCCTGCGCATGTGCTTCGCCGTGCCGGCGGAGGACTATGAAGCCAATGCCGTCATGGCCCGGGCGATGGACCGGATCTTCATCCTGCACGCCGATCACGAACAAAACGCCTCGACCTCGACGGTGCGTCTGGCCGGTTCCTCGGGTGCCAACCCATTCGCCTGTATCGCAGCCGGTATTGCCTCGCTATGGGGGCCTGCCCATGGCGGCGCCAATGAAGCCGCGCTCAACATGCTTGAGGAAATCGGCACCGTTGATCGCATCCCGGAATACATCGCCAAGGCCAAGGACAAGAATGATCCCTTCCGCCTGATGGGCTTTGGTCACCGCGTCTACAAGAATTACGATCCCCGTGCGACGGTGATGCGCGATACCTGCCATGAGGTGCTTGAAATCACCGGGCACGGCCATGATCCGCTGCTTGCGGTCGCGCTTGAGCTCGAGCGGATCGCGCTGGAAGACCCGTATTTTATCGAGAAAAAGCTGTACCCGAATATCGACTTCTATTCGGGTATCACGCTGCGCGCGATGGGTTTCCCGACCGAAATGTTCACCGTGCTGTTCGCCGTCGCGCGCACCGTCGGCTGGATCGCCCAATGGTCGGAAATGATCGAGGATCCGTCCCAGAAGATCGGCCGTCCACGCCAACTCTTCACTGGCGCGGTACCACGCGATTATGTCGATCTGAGCAAGCGCGGCTGATCTCGCGCCGGAACGACATGCAAAAGGCCACCCTTCGGGGTGGCTTTTTTTTGTTTCTGGCTCCGAAAAATCAGGCCGCAGGCAGGTATTGCAGCACGATCTCAGCGGCGCGGTCTGACGCCTTGCCCTCGCCGCGCATCTCGTCAGTCGCGGCGCGCAGCGCCTGGCCGATCTCGCGCCGTCGCTCCGGTGATGCCAACAGGCCTTCACTCGCAGACGCCAGCCGATCAGACGTGCAACGGGTCTGGACGTGTTCGATGACGAGATTGGAGTCCGAGGCCATGTTCACCAGAGTCGTATAGGGCGATTTCATCACATTGAGCATGCGGATCAGCGCCCAGGTGATCCAGCCGAGCCGATAGGCGGCCACGGTTGGTACGCCGGTCGTGGCCAGCTCGGTAATCACCGTGCCGGAACAGGCCAGCGCGAGATCCACCGAAGCAAAAGCGTCGGCTTTCTCGGCCTCGTCGACAATGATGATATCGTTGGGCATGCGGGTATCGATCTTCAAGCGTTCCCGCACGATTTGCGCAACCGGTTCGGCCAGAACGATGACAATCTTCAAATCGGGGCGATGGCTCAGGACGCGTTCGACCGCCCGCACCAGAACATTATACATGCGCCGAATTTCCGATGGCCGGCTGCCGAACAACAGCAGCATGGCCTGTGCCTCCGGTGCGAGACCATGGCGGGCGCGGAAGGCGGCGCCATCGCCCACCGTCATGCGTTCCAGAGTCGGATTGCCAACGAAGGTCACCGGCAGGCCGAACTCGGTATAAAATGGTGCGTCGAAACTGACGATGGACAACAAATGGTCGACGGTCGCGGCCAGCGTCTTGGCGCGGCCCGGCCGGGTCGCGAAGACTTGCGGGCCGACATATTTGATCAGCTTGATCGACGGATCGGCGTCACGCACCCCGAGCGCGACCCGCAGCATGAAGCCCCAAGAGTCGATCAGGACGACGACATCGGGCTTGCGGGCGATGATATCGGCCACGGTCAGCGCGACGCGCTCCTTGACCCGCCTGTAAGCGAGCAATCCATCAATCCAGCCGATGATCGCCAGGCCATCGATATCGACAGCCGTCGGGACGCCTTCTGCGGCCATGGCCGCACCGCCGACGCCGGCGAAGGCGATGTTCTCGCCGCGCGCTTTGCGCAAAGAACGGATCAGATCGGCGCCGAGCAGTTCACCGGAGCGTTCAGCGGCAACGATGTAGACCAGCGCTGGCGCGGTCATGGCGTGACATCCTCGACGAGCAGGAACATGCCGGCGGCATCCAGTGCCGCGATCACCGCGTCGCGATTGACGATCAACGCGCTGCCAGCTTCCAGCGCGATACCGGCGAGACCGGCCCGCTCGCAGCGCTCGACGGTTTCCAGCCCGATAGTCGGCAGATCAATGCGCCGCTCCTGGATCGGCTTGGGTGCCTTGGCCAGAACGCCCATTCGCGCCCCGGCCGTGCCACGCAAATGCTGGGGCAGGTCAACCAGCCGGTCGAGCATGGAATTGGTGCCCTCCTGCGCCTCAACGGCAAGGATGACGCCATGGGCCACAACAGCAGCTTGGCCGATATCCATCTCACCCATATGCCGCGCCGTAGCGAGCGCCTTGGCGCTATCGGAGTGGTCCGCCTCGGACGGGCCGGTCCGGGTCAAAAGCCCGGCGCCGGGCGCGAGCGATTTGAGCACGTCATTGGCGCCGATCACGGTCAGGCCGGCCTGTTCGAACTCGTCGATCACCACGCGCAAGATGGCATCATCGCCCTTGCGGCCAGCCGCGAGCGCCTTGGGCACCAGCACCAGGCCACGCGCGTCCATCTGCAGATCTTTCATGTCCGGGCGTTTGACATAGCCGGCAAAACACAGCGCATCACAGCCCGCGCCCTTGAGCGCCTTGAGGATGCCGCCGATTTGGCCAATCGACTTCTCGACGCTCTCAAAGCCCTCGAAGGGATCGGTGCCGAAGCCTTTGACCCGCACGATGAAGGGATTCATGCCTGCCATGGCATGGGCGATCTCGACCGGTAGATCGCCGCCACCGGCAATCAGTCCAAGCCGGGTCCATTTTGGCTGGTCAGGCATGGGGCATACAAAGCGCACGCTTCGAGGAGGCGCGGATGAAGGCGATAATCTCCATCACATGATCATTATGCGAGTAGAGGTCACTGGCATCGGCGAGCCGTTCCTGGAAGGTGCCCTCCTCCGCGAATAACAGCCGGTAAGCGGCGCGCAAATCGCGCAGCGCGTCACGCGGCATGCCGCGGCGCTTCAACCCGACTACATTCAGGCCGACCAGATAGGCGTCATTGCCATTGACCGAGCCGTAGGGGATCACGTCAGCAGCGACCTTGGTCATCGCACCGATGAAGGCGTGGCGGCCCACACGGGTTTTCTGGACCATGCCTGAGAGGCCGCCAAAAATGACATGATCACCGATCTGCGATGAACCAGCGATCTGGGCGCCATTGGCCAGCACAACGCGGTCGCCAACGATACAGTCATGGGCGATGTGCGAGCCGGCCATGAAGTAGCAATCATTGCCAACCACGGTGCGCGCCTTGTCGAAGGCAGTGCCGGGGTGCATCGTCACACCCTCGCGCATGATATTGCGCTGGCCGAGGATCAGCCAGGTTTCTTCGCCCTGGTATTTGAAATCCTGCGGCGGATGGCCCAGGTGAACGCCCGGATAGAGGACGCAGTCATCGCCGATCTCGGTATACCCATCGACCGTCGCATGCGAGACCAGCCGGACGCGGTCGTGCAGGATCACATTCGGCCCGACGATGCAGAACGGGCCGATCTCGACATCAGCGCCAAGCTTGGCATCAGACGAAACAATGGCGGTTGGGTGAATTCTGGACGCTTCCATCAGTGTGCAATCGCCTTCGCGGAAAATTCGGCCTGAACGGCCTTATTGCCATCGGCGAAACCTTCGCCACGGAATTTGAACAGGCCATGGCGGGCAGCGACCACGACGACATTCAGCCGCAACATCATGCCCGGGCGGACAGGAAAGCGGAATTTGACCTTATCGGCACCAACGAAGAAAACCGTTGCGCTATCGGGTGAAGCCTCAAGCGTTTTGTACATCAAGACCGCACCGGTCTGGGCCATCGCTTCGATCATCAAAACGCCCGGCATGACCGGATTGCCCGGAAAATGGCCGGGAAAGAAGGGCTCATTGGCGGTGACCGCCTTGATCCCGGTGATGGACTGCCCGGCGACATAGTCTTCCGCCGCATCGATCAACAGAAAAGGATAGCGATGGGGCAGGAGTTTGAGGATTTCGGCATTTTCGATGCGGTCAGTCACCCTTCACGTCCCCCGGTTTCGGTTTTTGGCCCGCGCGCACCATGCGGCGCAACTGGGCGATTTCACGCATGTGCTGACGGATCGGCTGCGCCGGTGCACCGGCCCAGGTTTCACCAGCCGGGACATCGCCCATCACGGCAGAATTGGCACCGATCTTGGCGCCTGCACCGATCACGACATGATCGGAGACCCCGACCCGGCCGCCAAACATGACGCCGTCACCAATCACCGTGCTGCCCGAAACACCGGCAAAGGCCGGCATCAAACAGGCCTGACCGATCTGGGCATTATGCGCGATATGGCAGAGATTATCGATCTTGCAGCCATCGCCGATCCGGGTCTCCCCGAACACGCCGCGATCAATCGTCGAATTGGCTCCGATAGTCACGTGATCCCCCACACGCACTGTGCCCAGATGCGGGACGTCAATCACCGCTCCGCCCGATATTGCGACACCGAACCCGGCCTCACCAATCACGGCACCCGCAAGAATATTGCAGTATTCACCGATGTCGGTGCAGTTCACGCTGGCATTGGCGCCGATCAATGTGTGGCGACCAATCCGGCACCCCGGCCCAATTGTGGCATTGGGCCCGATCCGGGCCCCCTCCCCAATCACCGCGCCGGCGCCAATGACCGCGCCTGGCGCGACAGAAGCTGTCGGATGACATTGCGCATCGGCATGGCAGTTTGGTCCGGCTTCGAAACGGCGCACGGCAAACAGTTTTGAGCCGATGCGGGCAAAGGCCTGGCGCGGCGCGGCGTGTGCCAGAATGATCGCACCGAGCGGCGCCGCTTGAGCCGCAAGCACGGGTTGGACAATCAGAATGACACCAGCCAGGGCATCCAAGCCCATTTCGTCGAGCACCTTGCCCGATTCGGCATAGCTCAATTTCCCTGGTTGGGCCTGCTCCAGTGGTGCGACGTCGTCCACGACGGTGTCAGCCGCCGCAGAATCAGAAATCGCCGCACCCGAAAGTGCGGCGATCTCTTTGATAGTCAGTGGGCCAAGCGCCTCATAGAACCGTTGGTCTGCCAAGGGCTTGTCCTGACGCGTTTATTGCTGAGGCGCAGCTGCAGCTGGAGCGCCTTCAGGCAAGCGAACGCGATTGACCGGCACCGTAGGAAGGCGTTCGTTCAACAACGCGATCACCGGATCGCTGATATCTACGGTCGGGCCAGCGAAAACCAGATTAGAACGATCAATCAGGATGTCGATATGACGCTGTGCAACCACTTCCTCGAGGATGGGGTTGAGGGCTTCATAAACGGGCTGCATCGCCTGACGTTCAGTCTGCTGCAGCTCCTGCTCGCGGCGCCGACGCTCAGTTTCGAATTGCTGCGCCTGCTGATTGAGCGACTCGATACGTTGCATCAGGTCGGGACGCTGCTGGATCGCCTGCTGCGTCATCGACGCCGTTTCGGCCGACAACTGCTCAGTCTGTTGCTGAATCGGTTGGCCAATCGCTGTCAACTCGGCACGAACTTCCGTACCGATCGCTTCAAGGCGAGTGCGGATGTGCTGACCGACAACGCTTTCGCGCAAGACACGCTGCTCGTTGATCACAGCGATATTCTGCTGGGCCATGGCCGGAGCGGCCAATCCGACCAAGAGGATTGGAAGAAGGAAGAGAGATTTGAAAGATTTCATTATGTTAGAACCCTGTACGAGTACTGAAACGGAAGAATTCGGCTTTGTCATATTCCTGACGCATGAAGGCTTGTGCAAAGTCGAAACGAACCGGACCAAAAGGTGAATCCCAGAATATGCTGACCCCGGCAGATGCCCGCAGCGCCAGATCGTCCACGGTGAATGCCTGCCCCGTGACTTCATCAATCTGATCGCTTGAATCAAGCAACCCCAAGGTACCAAACTCGGTGAACACGCTGCCGCGCACACCGTATTGCTCGGGCAGACCGAGCGGGAAATTGACTTCCAATGACCCGATTGCATAAAGCCTGCCACCCAGCGCGTCACGACGGATCAGGTTACCGGTAACGGGGTCCCGGCTCACGACGCGAGGCCCAACGCCAGCCACCTGAAAGCCGCGGAACGAACTGCCGCCCTTAAAGAAACGGTCATTGATTCGGACGGAATCACCGCTCCAAGGCAGGATAAAACCACTATTCATATTGAAGCTTGCAACGACATCTCCGAACAAGCCCTTGAAGAAAGAACCGCTGAACTCCGACTGGACGTAACGAACATCGCCCCCAAATCCGGCGAAATCTTGACTGAACTGAAAACGGAAACCGTTATGGGGTTCAATCGGGTCGTCGAGCCGCGACCAGTTGAGCGAATACCCCAGAACCGAAGTGACCCGGCTACCCGCTTGGTCGCGCAACGCCTGCGACGCAGTGGTGAACACTTGGACGTCGTCTGTGCGCAGCGTGTAGCGCAATTGCAGATTCGCCTGCGCCGTTACCGGAAAGCCGAGTCGCAGGCTGCCCCCGGTCGAGGCGGTCCGGAAAGACGCTTCAGATAGGAAGTCGGAATTGACCCGGAACAGGTCAAAACCAGCCGCCAGATTTCGATCCAGGAAACGCGGCTCAGTAAAGCGCACATCGATCGTTTCACGCACGCCGCTGACCGAGACGCGGAAGCGCAGGAATTGACCGCGACCGCGCAGATTTCGCTCGGAGATCGACAAATCGACCAGGAAGGAATCAGTGGATGAGAACCCGGCCCCGAAAGCGAGCTCGCCGGTCGGCTGCTCGGTGACTTGGACCCGCACCCGCGCCCGGTCTGGTGAAGAGCCGGGCGTTTCCTCAAGCGTCACGTCCTCGAAGAAGCCGAGACGGCGAATATTATTGCGCGAGCGATCAACCAGAACCTGATTGAAAGCATCGCCCTCGACGATATCCAGCTCGCGCCGGACAATTCGGTCCAGAGTGCGAGTGTTGCCTGCAATGTCGATCCGCTCGATATAGACTCGCGGACCCTCATCGATCACGAATTCGACTTCGACGGTGCGGGTATCGCGATCACGGTGGGTAATCGGCCGCACATTGACGAAGGCATAGCCCGACGCTCCGGCAGCAAAGGTCAGCGAGTCGATACTCTGCTCGATCAGCTCGCCGCGGAAAATATCGCCTTCCCTGACAGGTAGGATGGCCGCGAGGAAATCCTCGTTGAGATCTTCAATCTCAGTGCTGACCGTCACCGAGCCAAAATTATAGAGCTCGCCCTCATCGATCGTGATGGTGATGTAGAAGGACTCCTGGTCCGGCGTGAGTTCTGCCACAGCGGAGAGCACCCGGAAGTTCGCAAAGCCGCGATTCTGGTAGAATTGGCGCAGCAGTTCGCGATCATATTCCAGCCGGTCAGGGTCATAATTGTCATTGGACCCCAAAAACCGCCACCAACGCGATTCCCGTGTCACCAATTCACGGCGCAAGCGGCCATCGGAAAAGGTATGATTGCCGATAAAATTGATCCGGCGCACCCCGGTGATCGGGCCTTCGGAAATTTCGAAGATCAAATCGACCCGGTTTTGCGGCTGTTCGACGATTTTCGGCGTTACCGTCGCGGCGAATCGGCCGGAGCGGCGATAAACTTCAATGATGCGTTGCACGTCCGACTGGACGCGGGCGCGCGTGAAGATCGCGCGCGGTTGAGCCTGGATCTCGTCGGTAATCTTCTCGTCGTCGATCGCATGATTGCCCTCAAGCACGACCCGGTTGATGATCGGGTTTTCCATCACCCGAACCACGACGATTTCGCCGCGATTTTCAATCTGAACGTCTGAGAACAGGCCAGTCGCGAACAGGGTCTGGATCGACAGATTGGTCAGTCGCTCATCGGCGACCTGGCCAGGCTGGATCAACAGATAGGAGAGCACGGTGTCGATTTCGACGCGTTGATTGCCCTCAACCAGTATCTGCCGGATCACCGGCTGCGCCACAGGGGCTTCGACCGTCGCTTCCGGCGATTGCGGAGGGGCTGGTTGCGCTGCCACGGTCGCCGACAGACCAACAGCCATCAGGCCAGCGAAAAGAACGCGCAGAACACTTACCATTGAAAATCGCCGCTCGTTGGGCCCGGTCAGAAAATCTGGCCGAGCAGATAATTCAGGTCATTCCAGGTCGCTACAAGCATCATCCCGAGGACAAGTGCAAGACCCACACGAAAACCGATCGCCTGCGCCTTCATACTTAAAGGACGCCGTGCAACCGCCTCATAGGCGTAATACACCAGATGGCCGCCGTCGAGGATCGGTATCGGCAAAAGATTCACTAAACCCAGTCCGACCGACAGAAAGCCGGCGAGATTAACGAGATTTATCAGCAGCAAAAACACACTCTGCGCCGCATCTGACCCGCGCTCGACGCTCGCCATCGCGGTCTGGCCAGCCGTAGTCGCAATGCCCAGCGGTCCGTTGAGCATGGTTGGCGGCGACCGCCCGGTCACGACATAGCTGACATAGCGACCGGTCATCGAGACCACGGTCCAGGTCTGGTCCATGCCATAGCCGATTGCGGTGAACGGATTGAACGTTCGGCGCAGGGCAACGCCATTGGACTGAATTCCCAGTCGCGCGATCTGGCGCTCACCACCATAAGGGTCCTCAACGGTGGTCAGGGCGGCAGCCGCGTGCAGGACGAGGGTTTCGCCATTGCGCTCGATCTGGAACGTCAAGCGTTCACCGGGCCGCCAACTCACTTCACTGGTTATGTCGCGAAAGCGGGTCACCTGCTGGGCATTGATTGCCGTAATGCGGTCACCCGGCAAAAAACCCGCCTCTTCGGCTGCCGAGTTTTCGGTAAAACCGCCGACCACCGGCTCCAGATAATTGACGCCGAGCGACTGTGCGAGCGTCGCAAAAATCGTGATCGCGAGAATGAAATTGGCGATCGGACCCGCCGCCGTAATAAAGGCTCGCTGCCAGATCGGTTTGAAATGATAACATTTCTCCGCGTCTGGCCCCATGCGTTCGCGAATTTCGGCGAGTTTGGCCTCATCCGGCTCGCTGGCCGCCCCCGCATCGCCAAGGAATTTGACATAACCGCCGAGCGGAAAAGCCGCGATGCGCCAGACCGTGCCCTGCTTGTCGCGCCAGGAGAAAAGAGTCGGGCCAAACCCCATCGAAAAGGCTTCGGCATGCACGCCACAAATGCGCCCGGCCCAGTAATGGCCAAGCTCGTGAATCACCACCACGATGGAGATCAGAAAGACGAAGGAGAAAATCGTCAGAAAGCCGCTGCCAATCAGGCTCATATTGAAGGTATCCGCGCTTTGGATTGTCCACTGGTCGCTATCAAATTGCGTGCCAGTTCGCGCGATCGCGCATCAATGGCATAGACATCGTCGAACGACTCCACGCCGCGAGGCATGTCGGGATCTGCGAGGCTGCGTTCGAGAACCTCTTCAACGCTGGCCGCAATGTCAAGGAAACCGATCCGTTCCTCAAGGAAGGCGGCGACGGCGATCTCGTTGGCGGCATTAAAGACGGCCGGCGCAATGCCGCCCGCAGCGATCACTTCGCGCGCCAGGCGCAGCGCCGGAAAGCGGACCTCATCCGGCGCTTCAAAATCCAGCCGCGCGATATCACCCAGCCGCATGCGCTCGACAGGCGCGCGCATCCGCTGCGGCCAAGCCAGTGCGCTGGCGATCGGTGTGCGCATGTCGGGCGAGCCCAATTGCGCCAACACGCTGCCATCGCGGTATTCCACCAGGCCATGGACGATGGATTGTGGATGGACCACCACCTCGACCCGGTCCGGCGTCAAATCGAACAACCAGCAGGCTTCAATAATTTCGAGGCCCTTATTCATCATGGTCGCGCTGTCGATCGTGATCTTGGCGCCCATTTCCCAGGTCGGGTGGGCCAACGCATCCTGACGCCGGGCCGTGCGCATTCGCTCGAGGGACCAGGTGCGGAACGGGCCGCCGGACGCGGTCAGCGTGATGGCGCGGATCGCCTCACGGCGCTCAAAGTCAAATACCTGGAAAACGGCATTATGCTCGGAGTCCACCGGCAGAAGCCGTGTTCCGCAAGCCGCCGCCTCACGCATGAACAGCGCACCCGCGCAAACCAGACATTCCTTGTTGGCGAAGGCGAGCGCGCGGCCCTGACGCAAGGCTTCCAGCGTCGGTTTGAGCCCGGCAGCACCGACAATCGCCGCCATGGTCCAATCGGCCGGACGGGCCGCCGCTTCACTCACTGCCGTATCACCCGTCCCGATTTCGATCTCCGGATGGCCAGCGAGGGCTTCGCGCAGCTCTGCTGCCGCACGCGGATCGGCAATTGCGACATAGTCCGCCCGATGCCGGATCGCCAACTTGGCCAGCGCAGCGGCATTGCGATTGGCCGTCAGCGCGACAACATCAAACGTGCCCGGTTCGGCACGCTCAATCAGGTCGAGCGTTGCCACACCGACAGACCCAGTGGCACCCAGCACGGAAATGCGGCGCGCGGCGGTCATGACGCCACCCAGCCAAGCGGCAAGAAGCGCTCGGTGAACACAGCCGCGATCACCGCCAGCATCAACGCGTCGACCCGGTCGAGCACGCCTCCATGGCCCGGAATCAGCGTTCCGGAATCCTTAACGTGAAAGCTGCGTTTGAAGATCGACATTGAAAGATCGCCTGCGACCGATGCGGTGGCGACTATGGCGGCAAACAAGCCCGTGCGTACCGGATCAAGCCCAAACACAACCCCCGCCGCGATTCCGGCCGCAATGCCGGCAGCAAGACCGGCCAGAAAACCAGACCAGGTCTTATTTGGGCTGGCTTGTGGCAGGAGCTTGGGTCCGCCAATCCAGGTTCCGACCAGATAGGCCAGGCTGTCAGCGGCCCAGACGATGGCAAACAGGAGGATGACCGATTCCAGCCCGTGCGCCGGGCTGGCGCGCATCGCGGCCAGTAATCCGGCAGCCAGCGAGACGTAAAGCACACCGATCACTTCCACCGACCAGCCGCGACGCCAACGTTCGACCGCGCTCGCCAGTGTCCCGGCCGCACCCCAAAGGACAGCGTCGCCAATACCGGTCTGCCCGGCAAGCAGAACCGTGCCGGAGGCAGTGGCGCAGGCGATCGCATACGCGACAGGCGGCGCTTCAGGGTCGGACATTTGAATCCACTCCCACGCCATTGCCGCTGCGAAGGCCGCGACCCAGGCGGTGAAGGGCAGATCGCCATACCAAAGCAGGGCCAGCGCCAGCGGCCCCAATAGGAGCGCTGAAATCAGGCGCCGGCGAAAGACCGGATCACGCCGCGCCAGCATCAAGCCCTCCATAGCGGCGTTCACGCTGCTGGAAGGTCTCGATCGCGGCCGCCAAATGCTTCGACTCGAAATCAGGCCAGAGCACATCGAGGAAGAGCAATTCAGCATAAGCCGCTTGCCAGAGGAGGAAGTTGGAGATGCGCTGTTCGCCACTGGTACGGATCACCAAGTCAACATCGGGCAAATCATCGGTGTCAAGCCGGGCAGCAAAGGCTTCACTATCGATCACGTCGGGATCGATCTCGCCCGCCTTGGCAGCGCGAGCCAGTTCGCGGGCGACGCGGACAATCTCATCGCGGCCGCCATAATTGAAGGCAATCGTCAGATGGAAGCCCACATTGTGCCGCGTGCCGGTTTCAGCGCGCTCGATAATGGCCCGAAGGTCATCGCTGAGATCGTTCCGGCGCCCGATGATGCGAATGCGCACGCCGCGGCCCTTCAGCGTTTCCAAATCCGCTTCCACATAACGGCGCAGGAGTTCGAACAGGGCGCCGACTTCATCGGCGGGCCGGTTCCAGTTTTCGGTTGAGAAGCTGAACAGGGTGAGATGGCGCACGCCCATATCGCCGGCGCTTTCCACGACGCGCCGTACGGCTTCAACCCCGCGCGCATGGCCAAATGCCCGTGGACGACCACGCGCCTTCGCCCAGCGGCCATTGCCGTCCATGATAATGGCGACATGCCTGGGCCCCGGACTGAGAGCGGAGACGTCCTCGCTCATGGTCTCGCTCCGCCGTGCAGGCCGATCAAACCTGCATGATCTCTTCTTGTTTGGCTTTCAGGCTCTCATCGATGCGCTTGATAGCGTCGTCCGTCAACTTTTGGACATCCTCGGCAAAGGACTTCTGTTCGTCTTCGGACAGAATGCCGTCCTTCTCCAATTTCTTGAGCCCGTCCATGCCATCGCGGCGGACATTGCGCACCGCGACACGGGCCTGTTCGGCATAACCGCCGGCCAGTTTGGCGATCTCGGCCCGGCGCTCTTCATTGAGGGGCGGGATCGGGATGCGCAACATCTGGCCTTCCATGATCGGATTGAGACCGAGCGGGGAGTTTCGGATCGCCTTGTCGACAGCCGGTGCCAGAGCGCGGTCCCAGACCGAGACGGTGATCATGCGCGATTCCGGCACGGATACGGTTGCCAGCTGGGTCAGCGGCGTCGGCGAGCCATAGGCCTCGACGCGGATCGGCTCAAGCAAGCCAGCGCTGGCACGCCCGGTCCGCAAGCCGGCAAATTCCTTGCGCAGAGACTCAACGGCACCGGCCATGCGGCGTTTCAGATCGTCCTCGTCATAATCGGTCGCGTCGCTCATGGCTCTGTCTTCCCTTGCTATTCGCTGCCGGCTGTTTCGGAGCGCACCTTGCCGATAATGGTGCACACGCCCTGCCCCGACAGCACATTCACCAGCCCGCCGGGCTGATGAATATCGAACACGACGATCGGAATGGCATTTTCACGCATCAAGGACACAGCCGAGGCGTCCATGACCCGCAGGTCCCGCGATAGAACATCGAGATAATCGAGCCGGTCATAGCGTTCAGCGTCGGGATGGGTCTTGGGATCGGCGCTGTAGACGCCATCGACCTGCGTGCCCTTGAACAGGGCGTCGCAACCCATTTCCGCAGCCCGCAAGGCGGCGGCGGTATCGGTGGTAAAATAGGGATTGCCAGTGCCGGCAGCGAAAATCACCACCCGGCCCTTTTCCATATGCCGCATGGCGCGGCGCCGGATATAGGGCTCGCACACCGTCGTCATCGGAATGGCAGACTGAACCCGCGTCTGGACGCCAATGCGCTCGAGCGAGCTCTGCATCGCCAGTGCATTCATCACCGTTGCGAGCATGCCCATATAGTCGGCGGCGGTGCGGTCCATACCCTTGGCAGCGCCGGACAGACCGCGGAAGATATTGCCGCCGCCAATCACGAGACAGACCTCAACCCCGGCGGCGACCGCATCAGCGACCTGCCCTGAGATATGGCTGGCGGTTTCGAGATCAATTCCGTTAGTGCGGGCGCCCATCAGGGCTTCACCGGACACTTTCAGAAGCACGCGGCGAAAACGCGGCGTGGCGGCGGGGCCCTGAGGCGAGGATGCAGATGAATCGGTCACAGGCGCAGCATATACAAAGCGCCGGCGCTTGAAAGCGCCGGCGCTCTGCTATTGTCAGGCTTTGCCGGAAACGGCGGCGACTTCCGCGGCGAAATCCTCTTCCGGACGCTTCTCCACACCCTCACCGAGGGCCATGCGGAAAAAGCCGGTGATTTCAATCGTGGTGCCGAGTTCGGCGGCGGCATCAGCCACCACTTTTTCGATCGTACGATCGGGATCCATCACGAAGGTCTGCTTCGTCAGCACGACTTCTTCGAGGAATTTGCGGATCCGGCCTTCGACCATCTTCTCGACAATGCTCTCAGGCTTGCCAGACTGGCGAGCTTGGGCGGAGAACACTTCGCGTTCCTTGTCGACGATGGCGGCATCGACGCCGTCAACATCAACCGAGAGTGCGACAGCCGGTGCGCCAGCCGCGATATGCATGGCAATCTTGCGGCCAAGCTCATTGAGCTTGTCGGCATCGCCGGTCGATTTCAAACCGACGATCACGCCCAGTGCGCCCATGCCATCGACGACGGAATTATGGACATAGCTGGCAACGACGCCGGGACTGGCGGTGACCACGGCGGCGCGACGCACCGACATGTTCTCGCCGATCGTCGCGATCAGATTGGTCAAATGGTCGGCAACCGTGTTGCCCGACGCCATTTTCACGGCCTTGATGGCCTCGATATCACCGCCGGCCGTCAGGGCCAGCTTGGCGATTTCGCCAGCGGTATTCTGGAAGGCGACATTGCGAGCAACGAAATCCGTTTCCGAATTCAGCTCGACAACCGCGCCGGTCCCACCATCAGTCGCAACCGCGACGAGACCTTCCGCAGCGATGCGGTCGGCCTTCTTGGCGGCTTTGGACAGGCCGGTTTTGCGCAGCCAGTCGATTGACGCTTCGATGTCGCCATCGTTTTCGGTCAACGCCTTCTTGCAATCCATCATGCCTACGCCGGTCTTCTCGCGCAGTTCCTTCACGAGAGCAGCAGTAATCGCAGCCATCGGTATCTCCTGAGTCTTGTGGTGTGATAGTCTTGTGGTGTGATCGAAGCTTTACGCGTCGGTCTTGTCAGAGTCGGACGAAGTGTCGGTCGCGGCCTCGGCGGCAGGCTCAGCGGCAACCTCGGCGGCAGCCTCCGGAGCAGGCTTGGCCGCCGCTTTTGGAGCGGCTTTGGCAGCAGCCTTCGGGGCAGCTTTTGGAGCAGCCTTGGCAGCGGCTTTTGGCGCAGCCTTTGGAGCGGCTTCAACAGCGGCTTCAGGCGCCGCCACTTCGACAGCAGCTTCTTCGACCAGAAGCTCGACTGGCGCTTCGGCTTCACCGATATCAACGCCCATCGCCATCTGGCTGTCGGTCATACCGTCCAGGACGGCATCGGCAATCAGGTCGCAATAGAGTGAGATCGCGCGGCTGGCATCGTCATTGCCCGGGATTGGCATGTCGATCAGGTCTGGATCGGAATTGCTGTCGAGGATGGCGATCACGGGAATGCCAAGCTTCTTGGCTTCCAGGATGGCGATGCCTTCCTTGTTGGTGTCGATCACGAACATCAGGTCCGGCACGCCGCCCATGTCCTTGATACCGCCGAGCGCACGCTCGAGCTTGTCGCGCTCGCGCGTCAACATCAGCTGTTCTTTCTTGGTCAGACCGCCGAGGCCGCCTTCGCTGTCGAACATGCCTTCCAGCTCACGTAGGCGCGCGATGGAGAAAGAGATGGTGCGCCAATTGGTCAGCGTACCGCCAAGCCAGCGGTGATTGACGTAATACTGGGCGCAACGCTTGGCCGCCAGGGCCAGCGGCTCGGAAGCCTGACGCTTGGTGCCAACGAACAGCACGCGGCCGCCCTTGGCTGCCGTATCGCGCACTTTCACCAGGGCCTGGTGCAGCAGCGGAACGGTTTGCGACAGATCGAGAATGTGAATGTTGGAGCGTTCGCCAAAGATGAAATCTTTCATCTTCGGGTTCCAGCGGTGGGTCTGGTGACCAAAGTGACAGCCAGCTTCGAGAAGCTGACGCATGGAGAAATCAGGGAGTGCCATCGTTAAATCCTTTTTCCGGTTGGCCTCCACGGAGCGGAGCCGTTCGACGTCGAACGGCACCGGAGCGAAAGATTTTGACACCTTCCGAGCTCCGCGTGCGGGATGGCGCGGCTTATACGTTTGAAGCCAGCCAATAGCAAGCGGTTCAACATGCCCCCGACACAGTGGCGCGCCTCGATCAGACGGTTTCGACAGAGGCAACGCCCGGCACGGCTTTCAGCGCCGCCTGAACAGCGGCATCGGCGCAATGCCGGCCGGCCAGTTTCAGCTCAACTTCGCCCCCATCGCGTAGCGGCACCAACAACTGAACCACGGCCCGGCGCTGGGCATCAGGACGGGTGTCGGCCCGCTCCATCCGCGCCTGGATTCCCGATAGCGCCCCAACATTGTCGAGCCGGATTCGCAGGCCATCCGCCGAAAACTGCGTGTCGAGCGCATCAATCCGGTCGGCGAAGAAACCGATCTGGTCTTCACGGGAATCGACGCGGCAATTGACCAGAATGGCGGTGCCGGCATCCAGCAATTCGCGCGACGCCTGCAACAGATCAGCGGCGACGAAGACTTCGAACTCGCCGGTCGGGTCCGAAAGGGTGACCCAAGCGAAGCGTTCACCATTCTTGTTGGAGACCCGCTCCTGGCGCCGCCGCACCACGCCAGCAAGTCGCAGCGCCGTCGCGCCATCGGCGACGCGCGCCGGGGCATCGGTGAAGAACACCACCCCGCGCTGCGCCAATTGATCGGCCAGATCATCGAGCGGATGGCCGGAGAGATAAAAGCCGATTGCGGCCAGTTCGCCATCCAGCCGCTGGGTTGCGGTCCAGGGCTCGCGTTCCGGGATGGTCGGACGCTCCAGAGCGACATCGGTATCGCCGCCGCCGAACAGGCTGGCTTGGGCGCTTTCGCGCTGCTCGGCTGCGTGCTGCGCCATTGAGATCAGGGTTTCAGCGGCACCGAACACCCGCGCCCGGTCGGGATCGAGGCTGTCGAAAGCGCCAGCGCGGGCCAGATTTTCGAAGGTGCGCTTGTTGACGTCGCGCGGATCGATCCGTTCGGCAAAATCATAGAGGTCCTTGAATGGACCATTTGCCACCCGCTCCTCGACGATATGCTCCATCGCCGCGAAGCCGACATTACGGATCGCGCCGAGGGCAAAGCGGATCGTGCCCTCCTCGACGGTGAAATCGGCGTGCGAGGAATTCACGTCGGGCGGCCGCACCTCGATCTTCATCCGGCGAATTTCCTGGAAGAAAGCGGAGAGCTTGTCGGTATTGGCACGATCGAGCGACATCAGCCCGGCCATGAATTCGACCGGGTAATTGGCCTTCAGATAGGCGGTGCGATAAGCGATCAGGGCGTAGGCTGCGGCGTGGGACTTGTTGAAGCCATAGCCGGCAAATTCAGCCACTAGTTCGAAGATATAACCGGCCTTGGCGCGGTTGACGCCGCGCGCTTCGGCGCCTTCGAGGAAGCGGGCCTTTTGCAGGTCCATCTCCTCTTTCTTCTTCTTGCCCATCGCCCGGCGCAGCAGATCGGCCTCGCCGAGCGAATAGCCCGACAGGATCTGGGCGATCTGCATCACCTGTTCCTGGTAGATGATGACGCCATAGGTCTCCTTCAGCACGCCCTCGAGATCGGGGTGGAGACAGTCAACCTCGGCGCGGCCGAATTTGCGGTCGACATAGACATCGATGTTTTTCATCGGGCCGGGGCGATAGAGCGAGATCAGCGCGATCAGATCCTCGATCAGATCGGGTTTCATCTTCTTCAGCGTGTCGCGCATGCCGGTGGATTCCAGCTGGAACACGCCGATCGCATGACCCGACGCCAAAAGCTCGAAGGTCGGACCGTCATCAAATTCGATCCGTTCAAGATCCGGCACATCCTTGCCCGCCACCGCCACATATTGTAGCGCCCGCGCAATCACGGTCAGGGTCTTGAGGCCAAGGAAATCGAATTTCACCAGCCCGGCCGGCTCGACCCATTTCATGTTGAACTGGGTCGCCGGGATGTCAGAGCGCGGATCGCGATAGAGTGGCACCAGCTCGCTCAGCGGCCGGTCGCCGATCACAACACCGGCGGCATGGGTCGAGGCGTTGCGGAAGAAGCCTTCCAGCTTCAGCGCGACTTCCAGCAGCGCCGCGACAGCGGGATCATTGCGCTGCATCTCTTTCAGGCGCGGTTCAAGATCAAGCGCCTGTCCGAGGGTGACGGGATTGGCCGGATTGGCCGGCACCATTTTGGCGAGCCGGTCGACCAGGCCGAGCGGCATTTGCAACACGCGCCCGACATCGCGCACCACGGCACGGGCCTGCAGCGTGCCGAATGTGATGATCTGGGCGACCCGGTCAGCGCCATAGCGCTCCTGGACATAATGGATCACTTCGCCGCGCCGTTCCTGGCAGAAATCGACGTCGAAATCGGGCATCGACACGCGTTCCGGATTGAGGAAGCGCTCGAACAGTAAGCCGAACCGCAACGGGTCCAGATCGGTGATGGTCAATGAATAGGCGACCAGTGATCCGGCGCCAGACCCCCGCCCCGGCCCGACCGGGATATCATGCTGTTTCGCCCACTGAATGAAATCGGAGACGATCAGAAAATAGCCAGGAAAGCCCATTTCCTTGATGACATTGAGTTCGAAATCGAGCCGTGCGCGATAGTCTTCCTCCGGTGCCGAGTCGGCGCCTTCGGCCAAGCGCAGGGTCAGGCCTTCATGAGCGCGCGCCGTCAGTTCATCCCCCTCATCGCGTCCGGCCTCGGTCGGAAAGCTGGGCAGGATCGGCGCATGCGTCCGGACCCGGAAGGCACAGCGTCGCGCGATCTCGATCGTGTTGGCGAGCGCCTCGGGCAAATCGGCAAAACGCGCATTCATCTCGTCCGGGCTGGTGAGATAATGCAAAGGTGTGACGCGGCGGCGATCCGCCACCGAGACATAGGAGCTTTGGGAAATGCACAGCAACGCGTCATGCGCCTTGTGCATCGAGGCGTCCGGGAAATAGGCCTCATTGGTCGCCACCAGCGGCAGATTGCGGGCATAGGCCTGCTCAACCAGCCAGTTCTCGGCCTCGAGCTCATCGGCGAGACCGTGCCGCTGCAGTTCCAGATAGAGCCGGTCGCCATAAGCGGCGTGCAGCTTGTCGAGCAGGGCTGAGGCATCGGGCTTGCGGCCGGAGACGATCAGGCGGTTGAGCGCGCTATCAGGCCCGCCGGTTAGTGCGATCAGCCCTTCAGCATGGGCCAACACGACTTCGAGCGGCACATGCGGTTCCTCGGTGCCATCGACATCGAGGAAGGCGGCGCTCGAGAGCGCCATCAGATTTTGGTATCCGGCCTCGTTCTGGACCAGGAGTGCGATGGTGCCGTCGGGACCCGCGCGTTCCCCGGGATGCGGCACGCCGAGCCTGACGGAGAGCGTGCAGCCAATGATCGGCTGAATGCCCGCCGCCGCGACATATTCAGAGAACTCCAGGGCGCCGTAGAGATTATTGGTGTCGGTGAGCGCAACCGCCGGCATGTCCTGCGCCAGACAGGCCTCGACCAAGGTCGGAATCCGGATCGCGCCTTCGAGCAGGGAATAGGGTGAACGGACACGTAGATGCACAAAGGGCTGTTTCGCGCTCATTGCCGCCTCTCCCGTCAAACCGTCACGATCACCACGAACACACCGCCCGTCGAATCCCGAAGTCTAACGCGATCAGACCGCGCCGAGAACCGATCCCCACAGGGTGATCATCCAAGCGAAGCCGAGAATGGCAGTCGCCGCCGAAATATCTTGAACCATACGACGCATTTTGAACCCCTTCGATGGCGTGTTCATGTTTTGTTCTTTTCATGGAAAAGGCAGAACGTCAAGCGGAACACGAAAAAATCGACTCAGGTTTGGAGGTGTCAGGGCCCGGTATAGGGCGTCAGATGGCCGTCGGCGAAAGTGACGACTCGGTCCATCCGATCAGCGATATCGTGATTATGGGTTGCCACCAGGGCCGCTGCGCCCTGCTCTCTCACGGTATCGCGAAACGCTTCAAACACCGTCGAGGAGGTCGCCGGATCGAGATTACCGGTCGGTTCGTCGGCCAACAATACCCGCGGCGAATTGGCCAAAGCCCGCGCGATGGCGACGCGTTGTTGTTCGCCGCCCGACAATTGGGCCGGCTGGTGCGCCGCACGATCGCTCAGGCCGAGCATGGCCAGAAGCTGGTCGGCTCGCTCAATCGCCCGGCGATGCGACACGCCACCGATCAGTTGCGGCAGCACGATATTTTCGCGCGCATCGAATTCGGGCAGCAAATGGTGGAATTGGTAGACAAAGCCGATATCGCGGCGGCGCATGGCGGTACGCAGACGATCCGTCATCGCCCGCGTCGCGACGCCGCCGATCAGAACATCGCCGCTATCGGGACGTTCCAGCAGGCCGGCCGCGTGCAGCAGGGAAGATTTGCCCGAACCGGACGGGCCGACCAGGCCGACAATCTCGCCCGGCTGCAGCACCAGATCGACGCCTCGCAGGACCTGCAGCGGGCCAGCCTCGGTGACATAGGTCCGCTCGATATTGCGCAGCTCGAGAACCGGATTACTCATAGCGCAGCGCCTCGACAGGATCGAGCCGGGCCGCTCGCCAGGCGGGTGGCAGAGTGACCAAGAGGGAGACGGCGAGACCGAAAATCGAGACGAAGGCGACCTCACCCCAGTCCAGCTCGGCCGGTATCCGGTAAAGATAATACACACTCGGATCCCAAACCTGGGCGCCTGTGACCCAGGTGATGAAATCCTGGATCGGTCCGACATTGATCACGAACAATATGCCCAGAATGATGCCGGCCAGCGTGCCGAGCATGCCGATACTGGCGCCGACGATCAGGAAGATCCGCAAGACCGACGCCTGGGTCGCGCCCATCGTGCGCAAAATGGCGATGTCGCGGCTTTTGTTCTTCACCAGCATGACGAGACCAGAAATGATGTTCAGCGCGGCGATGGCGATCACAATGGTCATCACCATCCGCATCGCCGACCGTTCAAATTGCAGCGCGTTGTAAAATGCCGGATCCAGCCGCGTGTAATCATACACCACCGCATTGGCACCGACGATTGTCGCGATCGGATCAACAAAGCTCGCCGCGAGCTGGGGATCGTCGAGCCTAACCTGGATCATGTCGATGGCCTGGTCGCGGCCGAAAAAGAGCTGGCCCTGCTCAAGCGGCATGAAGGCGATGGCATCGTCGATGGTCGAAACGCCGGCTGCCAGCAGCGCGCCGACATAATAGGCCTTGCGCCGCGGCGCGACGCCGAAGGAGGTCGAAGCACCGCGCGCGGTCAGGAAGGTAACGTAGTCACCGACATTGACGTTCAACCGCCTTGCCACGCCGGTGCCGAGCACGATGACATCGCCGCCATGGCGGCCGGCGCCAAACTCCTCGATCGAACCTTGGGTGATACCGGTGCGGCTGCGCGGATCACCGCCGCTGCGCACCACATCGAGTTGGCTCAGGTCATCAGGGCTGATCGAAAGCACCTGAATTACCGTTTCGTACTGCTCAGTGGAGGCCATGACCTGGCCCTGAACCACCGGATCGGCGCTCTTGACACCAGGGAGCGCTTCGATTTGCGCGACCAGACCGCCAATTTCATCCGGCTCGATGACGCGCGTGTCGACATAGACGTGGGGCTGGAAGCCCAGAAGCTGGCTAAACAGCTCATTGCGAAAGCCATTCATGATCGACATCACCGCGATCAGTCCGGTCACCGCCAGCGCAATCCCGAAAAACGAGATCATCGCGATCAGGGCGACGCCGCCATTCTTGCGCTTGGTGCGCAGATAACGCCCGGCAATCTGGAACTCATAGGGGCTGAACGGCATTGCGCCACCCGGATCGATCACGGGGGCCTCAGCCATGGGCGAAGTCTTTCGCGGCCAAGCGCGACACGGCGTCTTCTATCGCCAATTCATGCGTCTCGCCGCTACGGCGGATCTTGACCTCGACCTTGCCCTCTTTCAGCCCGCGCGGACCGACCACCAGTTGGTAAGGCAGACCGATCAGATCGGCGGTCGCGAACTTCGCACCGGCCCGATTATCGGTGTCGTCATAGAGCGGGTCGAGCCCGGCTTCGACGAGACGGGCATAGGCAGCGTCGCAGGCGGCATCGCAGGCCTCGTCGCCAACGCGCATATTGATGATGCCGACATCAAACGGCGCCACGCTGTCGGGCCAGATACAGCCCTTATCGTCATGATGCGCTTCGATGATCGCACCGAGCAGGCGTGACACGCCCACCCCGTAGGAGCCCATATGCACAGGCCGGTCCTGACCGTCGGGATGGGTGAGATTGGCCTTCATCGGCTCGGAATACTTGGTGCCGAAATTGAAGATATGGCCGACTTCGATGCCGCGGGCCGATAATTGCCGGTCCTTGGGAACAGCGGCGAAGGCCGCCGCATCGTGCATTTCCTCCGTCGCGGCATAGAGCGCCGTGCGCTGATCGACCAGCGGCTGCAAATCGCCGTCGAAATCAACGTCCAGGCCGGGCGCGCCCATCTCGACCAGATCGGCATGGCAGAAAACCTCGCTCTCGCCGGTTTCGGCCAGAACGATGAATTCATGCGAGAGGTCGCCGCCGATCGGGCCGGTATCGGCGCGCATCGGCACCGCCTTGAGGCCAAGGCGCGTGAAGGTGTTGAGATAGGCGACGAACATCCGGTTATAGGATTTTCGGGCACCCTCCTCATCCATATCGAAGGAATAGGTGTCCTTCATCAGGAATTCGCGGCCACGCATGACGCCGAAACGCGGGCGGATCTCGTCGCGGAATTTCCACTGGATATGATAGAGCAGCTTGGGCACGTCCTTGTAGGAGCGGCAGTAGCTGCGGAAGATGTCGGTGATCATCTCCTCATTGGTCGGCCCGTAGAGCATTTCACGTTTCTTGCGGTCGACAATGCGCAGCATCTCCTGGCCGTAATCGTCGTAGCGCCCGCTCTCGCGCCACAAATCCGCCGACTGCAAGGTCGGCATCAGCAATTCGATGGCGCCGGCCCGGTTTTGCTCCTCACGCACGATCTGCTCGATCTTTTGCAGGACTTTCCAGCCCAGCGGCAGCCAGGAATATATCCCCGCGCTCTGCTGGCGGATCATGCCGGCACGCAGCATCAATTGGTGAGAGACAATCTCGGCATCCGAAGGGGTTTCCTTCAGGACGGGCAGGAAAAATCGGGACAGGCGCATCGATATCAGTCCAAGCTGGAGGTTGGGTTCAATTAGACCGGGTCCGGCGCGCAATACAAGCGATGTGTCTTTGCGTGTGCAGATTAGCGGGCGCTGCCGGCATGCGAACGCGCACATCCCTTGCTTGCAAACACAACTGCACGCGGTAGCTTTTGGCCCTGTTCGTAGTTTGAGATTCCGCTGATGAAAAACCGCTCAATGCCGAGGCCTGCAATCATCGGGCTCGCCCTCCTCGTCGCCTGCACGCTTGCCGCCTGCGACAGTCCGAACAATGCCGGGCCGAGCGACCCAACCGTCGATGCCGGTCGGCACGCGATTGAAACCCAGCTGGTGCCTACAGTCACCATTGCGGGCGATGACGCCTCGGACCGGGGGATTGAAGACCAGCTGGCCGCCTATGATGTGCCGGCGGTATCGATTGCGGTGGTGCGTGATGGCGAGATCGCTTGGGCAGCGGCCTATGGCGCTGATGTCGATCCGGCCAGCCTGTTCCAAGCCGCTTCACTCTCCAAAGCGGTGGCGGCAGCGGGCATTCTGGCGCTGGCGCGCGAGCGTGGCTTCGACATTGATGCCGATCTGACCGGCCAATTGGGCAGTTTCGATCTCGCGGCGATAAACCCTGAGGGCCGAACGGTTTCCTTGCGTGGGCTGTTGTCACACACAGCCGGCGCCACCATCCACGGCTATCCCGGCTATCCGGTTGGAACACCGCTACCGGACACGTTGGAAATTGTCACAGGGGCACAGCGAACCAATACACCGGCGGTCGCGATCGATTTCGATCCCGAGCATCCCTGGCGCTATTCCGGCGGTGGCTATGAAATCGCCCAGCTGTGGGCAGAACAGGCCTCGGGCGAGGATTTTGCCGCGCTGATACAACGCCTCGTGCTCGATCCGGTCGGTATGAGTTCGAGCAGTTTCGCACTGAACGGGCCAGACGGCATCGCCGAGGGCCGAATTGCCCGCGCCCATGGCTGGAATGGTGAGCCGATTGACGGTGGTTGGCATCTTTACCCCGAACAGGCCGCCGCCAACCTCTGGACCACGCCGAGCGACTATGGCCGCTTCCTGATCGCACTGATGGCCGCCTCTGATGGTGCGCAGGATCGCGGCATCGATCCCGAGATCGCGCACGAGATGACCACGGCCATCAGCGATGATTACGGATTGGGAATCGGGACCAGCATCCATCTCGGCGAACGCCGCTGGGACCATAGCGGCAGTGCTGAAGGTTATCGGTGCAATCTGATCGCCCTGCCGTCCCGCGGCGACGCGATTATCGTCATGACCAATGGCAATAACGCCCAGCATTTAATCCCGGACATCAATCGGACGGCCGAAATCGCCTATGACTGGCCGCATGATCCACCGCGCACCGAGTCACGCTTTGATATGCCTGCCGCCAGGCTGGCCGAGATTGCCGGGAGCTACACCACTGGCGGCAATGCGCAGCCGATCATGCAGCTGGATATCGCGAGTCGCGATTTGCGCGGCCTGTTCGGCGGCTATGTTCATTTCCGTCTGGTGCCGATCAGCGCGGACCGTTTGGTTGACCCGGTCGACGGCCAGGATTTTGTGTTTGCGCTCGAAGATGGCGTGATGGTCGCGCGCGCGGATGGGCAAGTCTTTAGCCGCCTGCCCGACGAGTGATTGGCGTGGCCGTGCCTTGAGGCGCTAGCCCCACCGCCCGCCATGCGGGGTGAGCTGCGCCAGCACGCCGCTCTGCATCAAGATGAAATAGGCGATCCAGACGACCGAAGTGATCGTGGTCGTCCACCACAGCTTCTTGGCCAGATTTGGCCGGGTCGGTGCGCCCGGCTCGGTGCCCGCGACGACATCACCATCCTCAGTCTGACTGGTGACGCCAATCGGGAGCATCGGAAACAGCATGACCCACCAGATTAGAAGAAACACCACGACGCCATTGGCGATGCCGACGCCGCCATCGCGAATAAAAAAGCGCGACAGCCATAGCAGGCCAGCCAGGGCGACCGCCCCACGGGAGAACCAACGCATCATCGGACCGGCTCCTGCATCAACTCAATCAACAGACCACAGCTATCCTTGGGGTGGATGAAGATCACCGGGACGCCATGGGCGCCGATATAGGGCTCACCGGTGCCGAGCACCGTCGCGCCCTTGGCCCGCATATCGTCGCGCGCCGCAATGATGTCGGGCACTTCGAAACACATATGGTGCTGACCGCCCTTGGGATTGCGCTCGAGGAATTTGTGCACCGGGCTTTCCGCACCGAGCGGTTCGAGCAGTTCGATCTCGCTATTGGCCAGCTTGATAAAGGCGACCCGAACACCGAGATGGGGAAAGTCCCGCGTCGCGGTGGCTTCGCTGGCGCCATACATCCCGGCATAGGTCTGCTTGGCGGCTTCGATATCGGGCACTGCGACCCCGACATGATTGAGACGTCCGACCTGCATCCCCAACTCCCTAGACCGCTAGAACCATCACATCGACCATAGGCTTCTTGCCCCAGATGCCCGATGCCGTGCGCCGCACGGCGCGACGGATTTCCTCTTCCATCTGATCCTCATCGCGTTTGACGCGAGGATGCAGTTTTTCGAAACATTCCTCGGCGGAGGTTTCCAGTGCATCGAGGAAATCATCGATCGAAAAATCGGCGCTCTCGGCCAGACCAGCCTGCTTGATATCGGGGCCGGAAATCAAGCGGCCCTTACTATCGACCGCCAGCGCCACGACGATATAGCCGGCCGTTGCCAGCTTGCGCCGCTCGCGCATCGAGGTCGCATCAGCCGGAGTGAGGAATTTGCCGTCGAGATGTAGACGCCGTGCCGGGGCCTCGTCGATGATGGAAGCAGTGCCGTCGGAGCGGATCTCGACCATATCGCCATTGCGCACGGAGACCGAATGCGGCACCTGCAGCTTGCGTGCATAGGCGGCGTGCTCAAGCAGGTGGCGGCGTTCGCCATGCACCGGAATAGCGACGCTCGGCTTGGCCCAGGCATACATCTGCGCCAACTCACCACGGCATGGATGGCCAGAAACGTGGATCGGGCGGTCGCGCTCGGTGATGATCTCGACGCCCTTCTCGGCCAGCTGGTTTTGCAGCTCGAAAATCCCGACTTCATTGCCCGGTATGACCCGGCTGGAGAAGATCACGGTATCGCCCTTGGTCAGGGTGACATTGCGGTGATTGCCGGCGGCGATGCGCGACAGCGCCGCGCGCTCCTCGCCCTGGCTGCCGGTGCACAAATAAGCGATGCGGTTCTTCTGATAGGTGACCGCTTCCTCTTCGTTGACGAAATCCTGGACATGCGACAGCATGCCGACGGCCTTGGCGGCGGCGGTCATGCGGTGCATGGAGCGGCCCACCAGACAGACGCGGCGGCCATTGGCCTCGGCCGCCTCGATCGCCGATTGCAGGCGCGCGACATTGGACGCAAATGCGGCAATCGCAACGCGGCCCTTATGCTCGCCGATCACTTTGATCAATTCGTCGCGCACGCCCGATTCCGAACCGGATTCGCCCTCGGAGAAGACATTGGTGCTGTCGCAAATCATTGCGAGGACACCTTCCTCGCCCAGCGCCTTGATCGCGGGGATATCGGTGGCTTCGCCGATCAGAGGATCGGGATCGATCTTCCAGTCGCCGGTGTGCAGGACAAGCCCGGCGGGTGTGCGGATCGCCAGACCATTCGGTTCAGGGATGGAATGGGTCAGCGTGATCATCTGGCAATCAAATGGGCCGACATTGAAACGGCTGTCGAGCCCAACCTCGTGCAAGGTCACGGCGTCGAGCAGACCATGCTCGCGCAGGCGGTCACGCACCAGCCAAGCGGTGAAGGGGGTTGCCCAGATTGGACAGCGCAGCTTGCGCCAGAGATGCGCCACAGCGCCCATATGGTCTTCATGGGCGTGTGTCAGCACCATACCGACGAGATCGCCGCGACGTTCCTCGATAAAGGCCGGGTCGGGCATGATCAGATCGACGCCGGGGGTCGATAGATCCCCAAAAGTGACGCCGCAATCAACGATGATCCATTTGCGGTTCTCCTCCGGCCCGTAGCCGAAGAGATTGAGATTCATGCCAATTTCATTGGATCCGCCCAGCGGCAGAAAATACATACTATCGGTCAATTGGCACCGCCATTGAGTTTCCAGACCTCCAGCAGGCCTCGGATGGTAAGATCGGGATCGTAATGCTCGATCGTCCGGGACGCGCCTTCGAAGAGCGAAACTACGCCGCCCGTTGCGATCACCGTCATGGGCTGGCCATACTCACACCGGAGCCGTTCGACAAGCCCGTCAATGAGATCGATATAGCCCCAGAACACCCCGGACTGCATCGCGCTGACCGTATCCTTGCCCATAACGTGGTCCGGCTTGGCGATTGCGACGCGTGGCAATTTGGCTGCCGCGCCGTGCAGGGCTTGCATGGACAGGTTGATGCCGGGTGCGATGATACCGCCTTCAAACGCACCGTCGGCGGCGATGACATCGAAGGTGGTCGCCGTGCCGCTATCGATCACAATCAGGGCACCGGGATAGCGCGCCCGAGCGCCGAGCGCGTTCACAAGCCGGTCGGCGCCGGCATCCTGCGGTCGTTCGAGTCGGACCTCGATATCGAGCCTGATGCCGGGTTCGCCGACGATCATCGGCTCGCATTCGCAATAGCGGCGCGCCAGGTTGCGCAGATTGAATAGGGCCTGAGGCACCACGGTCGATATGACGCAGGCATGGATATCGGAAAACTTGAAGCCACGCAGCGCCATCAGCTGGGAGAGCCAGACGGCGTACTCGTCGGCAGTGCGTGTACTTTCCGTGCCGGCGCGCCATTGCGCGACCCAGTCATTGCCATCGTGGATGGCGTACAAAATATTGGTATTACCGCAATCGATCGCGAGCAGCATGTCTAGCTCTCCTCTCCCGGGCCTGGGAAAAACACTTCGCCCGCCGAGATATACCTGTGCTGACCCGAGGCCAAGTCGAGGCGCAGCGCACCGTCCGGCCCGAGGTCGCCGAAAACGCCGTCGAGGGTCTCATTGGGCAGGCGGACGACGCAGCGTTCGCCCAGTCCGTGGGCGCGGGTGAGCCAGCGATCACGAATGGCGCCAAAGCCGCTTTGCATCCAGTGTTGGAACCCGGATTCAAACGCACCCGCCAACAGCGACAGCGCCGCCTCACGGTCAAGGCTCGCACCCGCTTGGCTCAATGCGACCGCTGGCCGTTCGGTATCTTGAGGCGCTGCGACCAGATTGATTCCGACCCCGATCGCCAGCCACAACCCACCCCCGGGTGCGGCGCCGGATTCGAGCAATATGCCTGCAACCTTATGGCCATCGACGAGGACATCATTGGGCCATTTCAGCCGTGTGCGGGCGACATCTCCCAGAGCCGCATCGCAGACGGCGGCAACGGCCAGCGCCGTGACGAAGGAGAGCTGGGCCACCTGCGCGGGCGGGCGGTCAATAACGTAGAGCCCGCTGGCGAAGAGATTGCCGTCAAGGCTTTGCCAGGCGCGACCCCGGCGTCCCCGGCCCGCCGTCTGTCGCCGCGCCGCAAGCCAGAGCGGACCGCACTCACCCGCCAGCGCGCGGGTGCGCGCCTCGGCATTCGTCGACCCGGCTTGCTCCAGCCATTCGACGCGGGGCGCGGAGGCGGCCAATGTTTAAATCAGCTGGAGGCCGACGCTATAGGCCCGGTAGACCAGCCAGCCCAAGGCTGGCAGCAGGAACAGGGTCGACCAGCCGGCCACGCGTGTGACCCAATAAATACTCATCGCCGGCCGCACGAAGGTCACCTCCGGCGGATCGAACCACATCACCTTGACGATGCGCAGATAATAGCCCGCGCTCACGACGCTAAACAGGACGGCGAGGACGGCCAATATAATCAGGTCGGACTGGACGGCGGCGAACACGACGAAGAATTTGCCGAAGAAGCCAACGAAGAATGGCAAACCACCAATCGAGAACATCAACGCGGTCAGTGACCAGCCGAGCCCCGGATTGGTTTGCGCCAGACCGGCCAGATCGGATATCTGTTCGACTTGGCCCTCACGGGTCCGCATCGCCAAGATGGCGCTGAATGTGCCGATCACGGAAATCATGTAGAGCGACATGAAGATCAGCAAAGCCCAGACGCCGGTCTGGCTGGCGGCGGCGATGGCAACGAGGCCATAGCCCATATTGCCGATCGAGGAATAAGCCATCAGGCGTTTGAAGTTCTGCTGCGTCAGAGCGCCAAAGGCACCAACGCCCATCGATAGCACCGCAATGATCCAGATCACGTCACGCCACTGATCGATCATGCCGCCAAATGGCTCCAGCAGGAAGCGGGCCAGCAAGACGATGGCCGCCATTTCCGACGCCGTTGCGAACAGGGCGGTGACCGGCGTGGGTGCGCCTTCATAGACATCCGGCGTCCACATGTGGAAGGGCGAGGCAGAGAGTTTGAAGGCCAGGCCACAAATCACGAAAACCATGCCGAAAATCAGACCGATGGACGGCTCACTACTGGCGGCGATGGCAATCTCGTTAAAGCCTGTTGCGCCCGTGAAGCCATAGATCAGCGACGCGCCATACAGCAGAAGGCCTGAAGCGAGTGCCCCGAGGACGAAATATTTCAGACCGGATTCAGAGGCCCGCAGACTGTCGCGATTGAAGGCGGCCAGGACGTAAAGCGCCAGTGATTGCAACTCGATGCCCATATACATCGTGATCAGATCATTGGCCGAAACCATGATCACCATGCCGGTGACGGCGAGTGCGAACAGGACCGGGAATTCGATCTTGGAGAGCTTTTCCGATTCCAGATAGGGCAAGGCCACCAGCAGGGCGAAGGCGGCGGTCAATGCGATCGCCACCTTGGCATACTTCGCCAGCGGATCGAGCACGAAGACGCCATTGAAGGCTTGGCCATTATCACCGGTCAGGAAGAGCGCGGCGAAGCCGGCCCCGAGCAAGAGCGCGATGGTGAGCAGGTGCACCAGGCGTGCCGTGCCCGGCCCCTTGAGGAAAATGCCAAGCATCAAAAGCGCCATGGCGCCGCCGGCCAACATCAATTCCGGTGTCAGGAGCGACAGGTCGTGGGGAAGCATATCCGCGGTCATGTCAGGCCTCTCACTGAGCCGTTGCGGCGATGGCCGCATCAAAGTTGGAAATCAGCGCATCGACCGACGCGGCCGTGATATCGGTCACCAAGGTCGAACTGACGCCGAGCAGAAGCGTCATGATGATCAGCGGCACGAAGATGATCCATTCCGTGCGGTTGAGATCGGTCATCGTGTCGATTTTCGGATTGGTGATCTCGCCAAAAACGACGTCGCGATAGACGGTCAGCATGTAAACCGCCGACAGGATAATCCCGACCGCGGCGCCGGCACCGACCCACCAGGCATACTGGTAGCCACCGATCATCGTCATGATTTCGCCGATGAATCCGGATGTGCCCGGCAAGCCGACATTCGCCATCACGAACAGACCGAAGATCGCCGCATAGACCGGCATCTTGTGAACGACACCGCCATAGAAGGCGATTTCGCGGGTATGCATTCGGTCATAGATCACGCCGACGCACAGGAAGAGCGCTGAGGAGATGAAACCGTGCGAGATCATCTGGAAGATCGCGCCCTGTACGCCGAGCATATTCATCGAGAACAGGCCCAGTGTCACAAATCCCATATGCGCGACGGAGGAATAGGCGATCAGCTTCTTCAGGTCCGTCTGACGGAAAGCGACCAGGGAAGTATATATGATCGCGATCAGGGAGAGGACAAACACCATCGGGGCAAAATAGGCCGTGGCATTGGGGAACATCGGCAGCGAGAAGCGCAAAAAGCCGTAACCGCCCATTTTCAATAGCACACCGGCCAGAATGACCGAGCCGGCGGTCGGAGCCTGAACGTGGGCATCGGGCAGCCAGGTATGCACCGGCCACATGGGCATCTTGACCGCAAACGAGGCGAAGAAGGCCAGCCAGAGCCAAGTCTGGGCTTGCGGTGAAAAGCTGGTTTCGAGCAGGACGGTGATGTCGGTCGTGCCAGCCTGCATGAACATATAGATCATCGCCACCAGCATCAGCACCGAGCCGAGCAGGGTGTAGAGGAAGAATTTGAACGCGGCATAGACCCGGTTCTGGCCGCCCCAGACGCCGATGATCAGGAACATCGGGATCAGGCCGCCTTCGAAAAACACATAGAAGACAACGAGATCGAGCGCGCTGAACACGCCGAGGATCATGGTTTCCAGCAGCAGGAAGGCGATCATGTAATCGGCGACGCGCTTTTCGATCGCGCCCGAGGCGAGGATACAGATCGGCATCAGGAAGGCCGTCAAAAGCACGAACAGCACCGAGATGCCGTCAACGCCCATGCGATAGCCCATGCCGATTTGTTCAAGCCAAACAACCTCATGCACGAATTGGAAGCCGCTCACTGCCGGGTCGAATTCGAACATCATCACGACGGCGAATGCCAAGGTGACGAGGGTCGTCACCAGGGCGACGAGACGCGAATTCCGGTCGATCAAAGCCTGGTCTTCCGGACGCGAGGCGAACCGGAAAACAGCAATGATTACAGCACCGATAGCGGGCGTAAAGGTCAGTATCGACAGGAAGGCATCGAGCTCGGAAAACATGCTATTGGCCTCCTGAGGTGGCGAGAATCCACAGGGTCAACCCGAGAACGCCAATCAGCATCACGAATGCGTAGTGATAGAGAAAACCGGTCTGGCCCTTGGACAGGCGCTTGGCGGCGGCAAAGGCCATGCCGGCAAAGCCGTTTGGACCAAATCCATCGATCACACGGACATCGAAGAACTTCCAGCACACATCGCCCAAGCCTTTGACACCTCGCACGAAAATGAAATGGTAAATCTCGTCGACATACCATTTATTGTAGAGAAGCGAGTGGATCGGACCGCCACGCGCGGCGATGCGGGCGCCCATGCCGACATTGATCAGATAGGCATAGATCGCGGCCAAAAAGCCAATCAGGGTAACAACAAACGGCGCCAGGATGACCCAAACCGGTGGATGTTCTTCACCGGACGCGTGAGCCTCTCCCTCAGCTGCTGCTGGATGCGCGTTAGCTGACTGTTCAACGACTACTGCCTCACTGATCGCTGCCAGCTCGGCATGGCCATCGCCATCGGCTCCGGCCACAGCCGGTCCATGGACGGCTCCGGGCAGGCTTTCATTCCAGAAATGCGCCGAATTGGAGCCGATGAAATCATTCTTCATCAGGCCGCCGGCGAAGATCGCACCGATCGCCAGCACGACCAGCGCCCCCATCATCGACCAAGGCGGATCATGGGCGTGATCGAAGGTGTGCTTGTCACCGCGGAAGGTGCCGTTGAAGGTCATGAAGATCAGGCGCCAGGAATAGAAGCTGGTCAGCAGCGCCGCGATAACGCCGACCCAGAAGGCGAGCGTGCCGAAGGCGATGCCCTGCTGGCCGGCCATATAGGCCCCTTCGATGATCGCATCCTTGGAGAAGAAGCCGGCAAAGCCGAGATCCGGCAGGAAGCCGACCCCGAGGGTCGCAAATGGCAGGCCGACCCCGGTCAGGGCGAGTGTGCCGACCAGCATCATGATCCATGTCGCGGGCATCATCTTGTAGAGCCCGCCCATTTTTCGCATGTCCTGCTCATCGTGCAGGCCGTGGATGACCGAGCCGGATCCGAGGAAGAGCAGCGCCTTGAAGAAGGCGTGCGTGAACAGGTGGAACATGGCAGCGCCATACAGGCCAAGCCCGGCGGCGAAGAACATGTAGCCCAGCTGTGAACAGGTCGAATAGGCGATGACGCGCTTGATGTCATTCTGGGCCAGACCGACGGTCGCGGCGAAGAAGGCCGTCAGCGCCCCGATCACGGTAATGAAGGCGGAGGCGTTCGGTGCCGCTTCGAAAATCGGGAAACAGCGGCAGACCAGGAAGACGCCGGCGGTGACCATGGTGGCGGCGTGGATCAGCGCGGAAACGGGCGTCGGGCCCTCCATCGCGTCGGGCAGCCAGACGTGCAGGAAGAATTGCGCCGATTTACCCATCGCGCCGATAAACAGCAGGAAGGCGATCAGCTCGATGGCCGGGAGGTCCATGCCGGCAAAGGCGAGCGTGGTGGTGGCGTGATCGCCGACCTGGCTGAACACATCGTCAAAGCCGACCGAACCGAACACGAGGAAGAGCGCCATAATGCCGATGGCAAAGCCGAAATCGCCAACCCGGTTGGTGACGAAGGCCTTGATCGCGGCGTCATTGGCCGACTTCTTCTTGTACCAGAAACCGATCAGCAGATAGGAGGCGAGACCAACGCCTTCCCAGCCGAAGAAGAGCTGCAGGAAATTGTCGGCGGTGACCAGCGCCAGCATGGCGAAGGTGAAGAGCGAGAGATAGCCGAAGAAGCGCGCCCGGTGCGGGTCGTGCGCCATATAGCCCCAGGAGTAGATATGGACCAGCGAGGCAACGCTGGTGACCACGACCAGCATCACCGAGGACAGCGTGTCGAGCTTGATCGCCCAGCTGACGTCGAAAGCGCCAACCGACATCCAGGTCGCCAGCTGAATGGTCTGGGTATTGCCGCCATAGGCGACGTCGAAGAAATTCAGGATCGATAACAGGGCCGAGAGCACGACAAAGCCGGTCGTGACGATCTGGGCAAAGCGATGCCCGACATAATTGCCCAGCAGGACCGCGAAGGCCGCAGCGAACAGCGGCCCGAAGACGATGAGTTCTGCCATAATCCCCTTAGCCCTTCATCAGATTGGCGCCCTCAACCGAGATATCACCCCGGTTGCGGAAGTAGACGACGAGAATGGCGAGACCGACGGCGGCCTCGGCCGCAGCCACGGTCAGCACAAACAGGGCGAAGACCTGCCCGGTGAGATCACCGAGGAAGCTGGAAAACGCCACCAGGTTCACATTCACCGCCAGCAGGATCAGCTCGACTGACATCAAGACGACGATGACGTTCTTGCGGTTCACGAAAATCCCGAACACGCCAATCGTGAACAGGATCGCCGCGACGGCGAGATAATGTCCCAGACCGATATCGATCATTCGCCAATCCCCTGTCCTGGTTTGATGTCGAGCAATTCGACGGCTTCTTCGGCGCGGCGGCCAACCTGGGCCGTCACATTCTGGCGCTTGACGCCGGACTTGTGCCGCAGGGTCAGCACGATGGCGCCGATCATGGCGACCAGCAGAACCAGGGCCGAGGTCTGGAAGAAGAAGATGTAATCATCATACAGAATCTGCCCGAGCGCTTCGATATTGGACATGCCATCCGGCGTCGCGGCGGCGCGCAGCGATTGCGCTTGCGGCGAGGTCTGCCAGGTCAGGGCGATCATCACCAGCTCACCGGCGAGGATCAGCGCTACAATCGCGCCAAGCGGCAGATAGCTCAAAAAGCCCTGCTTCAGCTCGGTGTAATTGACGTCGAGCATCATGATCACGAACAGGAACAAGACCGCGACCGCGCCGACATAGACAACGACCAGCAACATGGCGAGGAATTCCGCCCCGAGCAGGACGAAAAGGCCCGCCGCCGAGAAGAAGGCGAGGATCAGGAATAAGACCGACCTGACCGGATTGCGCGCGATCACGACCATAAAGGCCGACGATATCAGCACTCCGGAAAAGGCCCAGAAGGCCAGTGTTGCGAGCATAGCGCCCTCTTCCGTTCTCTTGCTTCTCAGATAACGGCCGTATCAGCGATACGGCGCGTCGAGTTCCAGATTCTTGGCAATTTCCCGTTCCCAGCGATCACCGTTGGCGAGCAGTTTTGCCTTGTCGTAATACAGTTCTTCGCGCGTCTCGACGGCGTATTCGAAATTCGGCCCTTCGACGATGGCGTCGACCGGGCAGGCTTCCTGGCAATAGCCGCAATAGATGCACTTGGTCATGTCGATGTCGTAACGCGTGGTGCGGCGCGAGCCGTCCTCGCGCGGTTCCGCTTCGATCGTGATGGCCTGGGCCGGGCAGATCGCTTCGCACAGCTTGCAGGCAATGCAGCGCTCTTCGCCATTGGCATAGCGGCGCAGCGCGTGCTGACCGCGAAAACGCGGGCTGAGCGGTCCCTTTTCGAAGGGATAGTTGAGCGTCGCCTTCTTGCGGAAGAAATACTTCATCCCGACGTAGAAAGCGGCCCAAATATCCATCAACAGGACACCGCGTACAGTTTGTTCGATACGGCCCATGACGATTATCCCTGTGCCCCGAAGGTGATGTAGGCCCCAACCAGCGCGACGGCGGCCAGCACGGTCGGCAGGAAGATTTTCCAGCCCAGCCGCATCAGCTGGTCATAGCGATAGCGCGGCACGATGGCCTTCACCATGGCGAACATGAAGAAGAAGAACACGACCTTGATCGCGAACCAGAAGAAGAACCACAGGTGCGAGACCATGTAGGGCCAGGCGCTGGTATCCAGCTCGATCGGCGGGTTCCAGCCGCCAAAGAACAGGATCGTCGTCATCGCACACATCAGAACGATGTTGAGATACTCGCCGATCATGAACAGCAGATAGGGCGTTGAGGAATATTCGGTCTGATAGCCAGCCACGAGTTCCGATTCCGCTTCCGCCAGATCGAAGGGCGGCCGGTTGGTTTCCGCCAGCGCCGAAATGAAGAAGATCACCGTCATCGGGATCATCACCAGGAACATCGGCCAGCCGTGTTCAAACAGGGCGCGCCCGGCCAGCACATTCCAGTTCCAGAATCCGCCCGACTGGGCTTCGACGATCACGGTCAGATTCATCGAGCCGGCAAACAGCAGCACGGTGACGATCACGAAGCCGATCGAGACTTCATAGGAGACCATCTGGGCCGCCGAACGCAGGGCGGCGAGGAAGGGATATTTCGAGTTGGAAGCCCAACCGCCAATGATGACGCCGTAAACGCCCAGCGAGGACATGGCGAGCAGGTAGAGAATGCCGACATTGAGGTCGGAGATCACCCAGCCCGGCGCCACCGGCACCACGGCCCAGGTCGCAAAGGCGAGGATCAGCGTCAACAGCGGCGCCAACAGATAGAGCGGCCGATCAACGCCAGCCGGAATGACGATTTCCTTGAACACGAATTTGAAGAAATCGGCGAAGGATTGCAGCAGGCCAAAGGCGCCGACCACGTTCGGGCCCTTGCGCATCTGCACCGCCGCCCAGACCTTGCGGTCCATCAGCAGCAGGAAGGCCAGCGAGATCAGCAGCACGATGGTGAAGCCGAGGATCTGCAGCACCGCCATGCCGAGGCCGCCCCAGAAGCCGAATTGGGTGATGAAATCAGCCATGCCTCTACTCCGCCCCGCCCCGGTTATAGGCCAACCCGGCCGCTTCAACGCCCGCCATCGCGCAAGCCTCGTCATCGGCCCCGCTGCCGCCTGACGCACCGACGCCGCCGAGCAACACGCCATCCGCGGTGAAGATAGGCACACCGCCCTGCAGCACCGACATGCCCGGCACCTGATAGATCGCAGGCTCTTCAATCGCTTGCGCGGCGAGATTGGCCGTGCTTTCGCCAACGCCGGCGGCCGTGCGCCCTTTCAACTGGGCAACATTGAGCGAGACCGGGATAGCGCCGTCCATGCGCAGCAGCGCCTGGAGATTGGCCGACTGGTCAAACACGGCGACGGTCATCGGTACATTGTGCTCGCCCGACCAAGCCTGACAACCAGCGACGATAGCACTGGCCGAGGCCGCATCCAGGCCCGAACGCGCCGTCTGTGCAGACGCGGCAGGCACGGCGAGACCAAGACCGAGTACGGCCAGGCTCAGGACTGTCTTGCGAAAGCTCATGCTGCGCCCCTGTCTCATTCTGCCGCCACCTTGGCCGGCCCGCGCGCGAGAGCGGAACATTCCGCCAGCGTCTTCGAGGCCCGGACAATCGGGTTGGTAAAGTAGAAATCCGTCACCGCGACACCGAAATCGCCCGAGGTGACCGCGCCATCGGCGCCGATCTTGGCGACGTCGAAATCGGCCGCATCGTCAGCCCCCGGGGCATAATCGATCCCGGCGAAGACGGCGTGGCTGGCGAACAGTTTGCGGCGCAATTGCGCCAGATTGTCATAGGGCAAGGTCTTGCCGAGCCGCTCGGACAGGGCGCGGAAAATGGCCCAGTTTTCCTTCGCATCGCCTTTCGGGAAGACGGCGCGCGAGGCGAGCTGAACCCGGCCCTCGGTATTGACGAAAATCCCGTCCTGCTCGGTCCAGGCGGCGCCGGGCAGGATCAGATCGGCGCGGTGGGCACCGGCATCGCCATGGCTGCCGAGATAGATCACGAAGGCCTTGCCGAAGCTGGCCATGTCGAGCTCGTCAGCGCCCAGCAGCACGATGGTGTCCATCTTGGCCGACTGCATGCCGGCGACGTCATGACCACCCTTGCCCGGCACGAAGCCGAGATCGAGACCACCGACGCGGCTGGCGGCGGTGTGCAGCACGTTGAAGCCGTTCCAGTCGGCACTCACAGCACCAATGGCGGCAGCCAGTTCACCGGCCGCGCGCAGGACTTGCGCCCCGTCAGCGCCAGCCAGCGCGGCCGAGCCGAGAATGATCATCGGACGCTTGGCGTCTTTCAGCGTCTTGATGAAGCCGGACCGCTTTTTGGCCAGTCCGGCGAGATCGGCGGCAGAGGTGCCGACATGCTCATAAGGATAGGTCAGATCAACCGGCGCACCGATCAGGCCGACCTGGGTGTCGTTATGGACCCAGGTCTTGCGGATGCGCGCATTGACCATGGTCGCTTCGATGCGCGGATTGGCACCGATGATCAGGATCGCGTCGGCCTCTTCGATACCGGCAATGGTGGTGTTGAAGAGATAATCCTGGCGATTGCCGGAATTGAGTTTCGATCCGTCCTGACGGCAATCATAGGAGACGACACCGAGGGCATCGAACAGGTCCTTGGCGGCCTTCATTTCTTCGACCGAGCAGAGATCGCCGGCGATGGCGCCGATCTTCGAGGCGTCGCCCAACAGCTTCTCAGCCGCAATCGTCAGGGCTTCGGGCCAATCGATGGCGCGCAGCTTGCCGGCTTCGCGGACATAGGGCTTGTCGAGGCGCTGGCGGCCGAGGCCTTCCCACGCATAGCGCGTCTTGTCGGAAATCCATTCCTCATTCACGCCCTCATGGACGCGTGGGAGAATCCGCAAAACCGCAGGTCCGCGCGCATCGACGCGAATGCTCGAGCCGACCGCGTCCATCACATCAATGGTCTCGGTCTTTTCGAGCTCCCAGGGGCGGGCATTGAAAGCGTAGGGCTTGGAGGTCAAAGCACCGACCGGGCAGAGATCAATCACATTGCCGGAGAGCTCCGAGGTGATCGCCTTTTCCAGATAGGTGGTGATCTCGGCATCTTCACCGCGGCCAATCATGCCGATCTCGGGCACGCCGGCCACTTCAGTGACGAAGCGGACGCAGCGCGTGCACTGGATGCAGCGCGTCATCTCGGTCGCGACGATCGGGCCCATATATTTGTCTTCGACGGCGCGCTTGTTTTCAGGAAAGCGCGAACCGGTGCGGCCATAGGCAATCGACTGGTCCTGCAGATCGCATTCACCGCCCTGGTCGCAGATCGGGCAATCGAGCGGGTGGTTGATCAGGAGAAACTCCATCACCCCCTCGCGCGCCTTCTTGACCATGGGCGAGAGCGTATTCATCGCCGGCGGCTCACCATTCGGCCCGCCGCGCATATCCTTGACCTGCATGGCGCACGAAGCGGCCGGCTTCGGCGCTCCGACCAGCTCGACCAGACACATGCGGCAATTGCCGGCCACCGACAGGCGCTCGTGATAGCAGAAACGCGGAATCTCGCGCCCGGCGGTCTCGGCGGCCTGCAACAGCGTATAGGAAGTCGGAACTTCGATTTCCTGGCCGTCGATAATGATCTTGCGGAGATCTTCGCTCATGATCTATCCGTGCCCGTTCAAAAGCTGTTCGATTTCGTCAAACGAATTCTTCAATTCATACCAGGAGCCAGAGCTCCAAACCCCTTCGCCCTGCTTATAGTGCAGGAGCGAGCCGCGACCCTTTCGTGGGCGAAGCTCGATCACGCGGTCTACGCGAAGCAAACGTGGCTCGCCGGATATTGTCTTGACGGAAAAGAAGATTGGTGAGTCTGACATCCCGCCCTACTCCGCCGCGACTTGTGAGACGAAGACCGGCTTGCCGGCGCGATAATTATTGATGCGGGATTCGATTTCGCCACGGAAATGGCGGATCAGGCCCTGGACTGGCCAAGCGGCAGCATCGCCCAGCGCGCAGATCGTGTGACCTTCCACTTGGCCGGCGACGTCGAGCAGCATGTCGATCTCGGAGATCTCGCTTTCGCCGCGCGACATGCGTTCCAACACGCGCCACATCCAGCCCGTACCTTCGCGGCACGGCGTGCACTGGCCGCAGCTTTCATGGCGGTAAAAGTAAGAGATCCGCGCGATCGCTTTGACGACGTCGGTCGACTTGTCCATCACGATGACGGCTGCGGTGCCGAGGCCCGACTTGTGAGCCTGCAGGGCATCGAAATCCATCAGGACGTCGTCGCAAATATCTTTTGGCAGCAGCGAGACCGACGAGCCGCCCGGGATGACGGCCTTGAGATTGTCCCAGCCGCCGCGCACGCCGCCGGCATGGGTCTCGATCAGGGTCCGCATGGGGATCGACATTGCTTCTTCGACATTGCACGGCTTGTTCACATGGCCGGAGATCGAGAAGATCTTGGTGCCGACATTGCGCTCACGCCCGAAGCTGGCGAACCATTCGGCACCGCGGCGCAGGATCGTGCCGGCCACGGCGATGGATTCGACATTGTTGACCGTGGTCGGGCAGCCATACAGGCCAGCATTGGCCGGGAATGGCGGCTTCATGCGCGGCTGGCCTTTTTTGCCTTCCAGGCTTTCGAGCAGTGCCGTCTCTTCGCCGCAGATATAGGCGCCGGCGCCGTGATGGATATAGACGTGGAACGGCCAGCCATGGATGTTCTTGTCGCCGATCAGCTTGGCCTCATAGGCCTCCTTGACGGCTTTCTCGAGCGCCAAACGCTCGGTGACGTATTCGCCGCGCAGGTAAATGTAGCACTCGTGCGCCTGCATCGCGAACGAAGCGATCAGGCAGCCTTCGATCAGCAGATGTGGATCATGGCGCATGATCTCGCGATCCTTGCAGGTGCCCGGCTCGGACTCATCCGCATTGACGACGAGATAATGCGGGCGGGCGCCCACTTCCTTGGGCATGAAGGACCATTTCAGACCGGTCGGGAAACCGGCGCCGCCGCGGCCGCGCAGGCCCGACGCTTTCATGTTGTCGATGATCCAGCCGCCGCCCTGCTCGATGATCTCCTTGGTGCCATTCCAGCAGCCGCGCTGCTTTGCGCCTGCCAGCCCGGCATCATGGTGTCCGAACAGATTGGTGAAGATCCGGTCCTTGTCCTGGAGAAGCTGGGTCATGATTTGGCCTCCGCTTTTCCGGTATTGGGCAGTTTGATCTTTTTGGCGCGCGAGCCGTCATAGAGGCTCGGATCGGTCAAAACCTTGGTGCCATGGGGCTCCGAGGCGGTGCGATCGGAGTGCGGGCCGTATTTGATCTGTTTGCCGGCGGCGAGATCGTCGAGGATCTGCTCCAGCTTGGGGCCGTCCAGGTCTTCCACGTAATGATCGCCGTCAGCATTGGCGAGCTGGAACATGGGCGCATTGGCGCAGGCGCCCATGCATTCCACTTCGGTCCAGGTAAACTTGCCATCGGCCGAAACCGTGCCGGCCTCGCCGATGCGCGATTTGCACACCTTGATCAGCTCGTCCGAGCCGCGAAGCATGCACGGTGTCGTGCCGCAGACCTGGATCAGGTGTTCGCCGACCGGAGCCAGGTTGTACATGGTGTAGAAAGTGACGACTTCGTAGACGCGGATATAGGGCATTTCCAGCCGATCCGCGACGACGCGCAGGGCCGGCTCGGAGACCCAACCTTCCTGCTTCTGGGCAATCCAGAGCAGAGGAATGACGGCCGAAGCCTTGCGCGTTTCAGGATATTTTCCAAGCCAGAACGCAATTTCTGCCTCACTCTTCGCGTTGAAGGTGAAGTTGGCAGGTTGTTCCTTGGCGAGCCGGCGAACGCTCATCGGTCGATCTCCCCGAACACCACATCGAGCGATCCGATGATCGCCGAGACATCGGCCAGCATGTGGCCCCTATTCATGAAATCCATCGCCGCGAGATGGGCAAAGCCGGGCGCGCGGATCTTGACGCGGTAGGGTTTGTTGGTGCCATCGGAGACGAGGTAGACGCCAAACTCGCCCTTGGGCGCTTCGACGGCGACATAGCATTCGCCCGCTTCCACCTTCACGCCCTCGGTATAGAGCTTGAAGTGCTGGATCAGCGCTTCCATCGAGCGCTTCATCTCGGCCCGGCGCGGCGGCGAGAATTTGCTGTCGACGGCCAGGACTTCGCCCTGGTTTTCCGGCTTCGCCAGCCAGTCGCAGCACTGGATCATGATCTTGGCGCTCTCGCGCATCTCTTCCAGCCGGCACAGATAGCGATCATAGCAATCGCCATTCTTGCCAACCGGGACGAGGAAATCGAGTTCGTCATAGACTGAATAGGGCTGCGAGCGGCGCAAATCCCAAGCCAGGCCAGAACCGCGCACCATCACGCCCGAGAAGCCCCAAGCGAGCACGTCTTCCTTGGTGACAACGCCGATATCGACATTGCGCTGTTTGAAAATACGGTTTTCCGTCAGCAGGATTTCGATATCGTCGAGCTTTTCAGGGAATTGATCGCACCAGGCGCGGATGTCAGCGATCAACGCCGGTGGCAGATCCTGATGCACACCGCCGGGGCGGAAATAATGCGCGTGCATACGGCTGCCCGATGCGCGCTCATAGAAGATCATCAGCTTTTCGCGCTCTTCGAAACCCCAGAGCGGCGGCGTCAATGCGCCAACATCCATCGCCTGCGTCGTGACATTGAGCAGGTGGTTGAGAATGCGGCCAATCTCGCAATACAGAACCCGGACAAATTCGCCGCGCCTGGGCACGGAGATCCCGGCGAGCTTTTCGATGGCCATGCAGAACGCATGTTCCTGATTCATCGGCGCGACATAGTCGAGCCGGTCGAAATAGCCGATACCCTGGAGATAGGTCTTGTGTTCCAGCAGCTTCTCGGTGCCGCGATGCAAAAGGCCGATATGCGGATCGACCCGCTCAACGACCTCGCCATCGAGCTCGAGCACCAGGCGCAGCACGCCGTGGGCGGCCGGGTGTTGCGGTCCGAAATTGATCGTGAAATTGCGTGGGGCGTTGGTGATTGCGTCGTCAGCCATGGCCTAGCCCTCCGCTTTCTCGTCGCCGGGAAGGATGTATTTGGCACCCTCCCACGGGCTCATGAAATCGAAATCGCGATAGGCCTGGACCAGTTCAACCGGCTCGTAAACAACGCGCTTTTGCTCGTCGTCCCAGCGTACTTCGACATAACCGGAGAGCGGGAAATCCTTGCGCAGGGGATGCCCCTCGAAACCGTAATCGGTGAGGATACGGCGCAGATCCGGGTGGTTGGAGAAGGTGACGCCATACATGTCGAAGGCTTCGCGCTCGAACCAGTCGGCGACCGGGAAGAGTTCGGCAACGCTGGCCACCGACGTTTCGGCATCGGTGGTGAGCTTGACGCGCACGCGCTGGTTCTGGTGCATCGAGAGCAGGTGATAGACGACATCGAAGCGCTCGGCGCGCTGCGGATAATCCACGCCGCACAGATCGATCAGCGTCGTGAAGCGGCAGGCCGGATCGTCGCGCAGATAGCGCAGCACGTCGGTGATGCGGTCGCGATGGATATGGATCGTCAGATCGCCGAAACTGATGTCCCAGCTCTTGACCGCCGAGTCCTGGGCCGCAGCGATATGCTCGCCAAGCGTCGTGAGGGCTTCGCTCATCTCGTCCTCTCCTAGCGCTCGATCGAGCCTTCGCGGCGGATCTTCTTCTGCAATTGCAGAATTCCGTACACGAGAGCTTCTGCGGTGGGCGGGCAGCCGGGCACATAAATGTCGACCGGCACGATGCGGTCACAACCGCGCACGACGGCGTATGAGTAGTGATAATACCCGCCGCCATTCGCGCACGAACCCATTGAAATCACATAGCGCGGCTCGGGCATCTGGTCGTAGACCTTGCGCAAGGCGGGCGCCATCTTGTTGGTCAAGGTACCGGCAACGATCATCACGTCAGACTGGCGCGGGCTGGCGCGGGGGGCGAAGCCGAAACGCTCGACATCATAGCGCGGCATCGAAGCCTGCATCATTTCAACAGCGCAGCAGGCCAGACCGAAAGTCATCCACATCAGCGAGCCAGTGCGCGCCCAGGTGACGAGATCATCGGCCGCAGCGACCACAAAGCCCTTGTCGGCGAGCTGATCGGAGACACCATCGAAAAACGGGTCATGCGCCTTGGGATCATAGCCGGGGACCGCAGCGCGGCCGGCCATGCCAGCGGGAGGAGTGAGATCAGAGGTCATGGCTTCATTCCCAATCCAGCGCGCCCTTTTTCAGCTCGTAAATAAAGCCGATCGTGAGCACGGTGAGAAAGACCATCATCGACCAGAATTCGAACTGCCCCAAACTCTCGCGCAGGGATACCGCCCACGGGAAGAGGAAAGCGACTTCGAGGTCGAAAATGATGAACAGGATGGCAACGAGGTAGAAGCGGACGTCGAACGTCATGCGCGCATCGTCGAAGGCGTTGAAGCCGCACTCGTAAGTCGAGACTTTTTCCGGATCCGGATTTGACGGTGCGATGACAAAGGCCGCAGCCATAAAGCCAATGCCCAGCACGGCCGCGATGCCGAAGAAAATCATGATAGGCAGGTAGTCGAGCAGCAACGCGTCCATCGCCAGGCCTCGCCAGATTGCGTCCGATACCGGGCCGGTATCTACCGAGGTGCCAGTGTTGCAACGCCAAACAGACGAATCAAAACACCGCGAGAGCCCCCCGCCCGATTTGGCGCGGAAGCTAGATCGCACTGGCCTCAGGGGCAAGGGCAAAAGGCGGCATAATTTCAGTGATTGCGGGGAAAAAGGACAGCAATGCCCGGCAGTTGCGAGCGGGTCGCAGTTGGGGTCGATCAATATGCTGGCCAAGCCTCGCCTGCTCCAGCAAGCACCGCCCAATTTCTAACGGGAATGTAAGCACCTAACGGGAATGTAAGCGCGGCGTAGGGATGGCGGCAGAACGGGCATGGCAAGCTCGCCGCCATGTTGGACAGGTGCCGCGACCGCATCCCGGGGAAATGGGGCGGTTGGGACTGGCGGTGCTTGGCAACGACACGAGAGGGACATCTGTGAGACTCAAGCTTTTCGCGGCAACGGCCGCGCTATGCATCGCCATGCCACTTCACGCGGCCGCACAGGAAGCGTCGCAGGACGGTGCCGTGCTGACCTATGCGCCGGGGTATTTTGACGCCTACAGCCCCGTCACGGCGCTTGACATGATCGCGCAAGTGCCGGGCTTCTCAATCGATAACGGGGCCCAGGTGCGCGGCTTGGCCGACACCTTCGCCAATGTGCTGATCGACGGCGAGCGCCAGAGCACGAAATCGGAATCAATCCAGCAAATCCTGCAACGCATTCCCGTCGCATCCGTCGAGCGGGTCGAGCTGATTCGCCAGGTCGTCGCGGGTGTCGATATGCGCGGCCAGACCCGCGTCATCAATGTGGTGCTGGCCGAGGATGCCGGGGTTTCATCTACGCTGGAGGTCAGCGCAGATTACTGGGTTGGCAGCGGCCTGATCACGCCGGAGGTGATCGCATCGACCAGCTGGGATATGGGCAATACGCGCCTGACCGTCGGTGGTGAGTTTACCCAAAACGGCGCCCCCTTATTGCGTGACGAATACCTTCAGGACGGTGCCGGCGCCCTGATCGAAACCCGCAGCGAGCGCACCTCGCGTCTGAGCACGTCGCCACGCTTCAATGCCAGCCTCACCACGCGCTTCGATGATGAATCACGGCTGAGCCTGTCGCTCAATGGCGGCGTCACCGACGGGGTCGAGCGGGACCGTTCGCTCGCCGCCCTGCCGGGCGGCGCCCTGGACCGGGTCGAGCTCTACACCACAGACAGCCACGGCACGTCGTTGGAAGGCACGGCGACTTATGAGCGCCCGTTCACCGAGAGCCTGTCCGGACAATTGGTTTTTCTCAATCGCGACGACACCTATAGCAGCGATGATGCCTTCACCTTCACTCCGGCCACCGGGAGCGGCAGCACCAGCTATTATGCCAGCACTGTCGATGACGGCGAGCGCGCCCTGCGAGGCACGCTGACCTGGGAGGTCAATGATCACCATTCGCTCGAAATCGGGGCTGAAACTGCGCTGAACTATCTCGAAAGCGGGCTGGAGATTATGGAAGACACCGGCACCGGGCCGGTCGCCGTGCCCCTGCCGGTTGCCAATACCCGCGTCGAGGAACAGCGCAGCGAGCTCTTCGTGTCGCATGTCTGGCAGGCCAGCGAGGCCGTGACGGTCGAATCCGGCTTCCGGTTGGAACATTCCACCATCGAGCAGACCGGCGATGCCCAGCGTTCGCGCAGCTTCGACTATCCCAAACCGTCCATCACCCTGACCTGGGACCAGACCGCCGAAACGCAATGGACGGTTTCGCTGGAACGCGAGGTCAGCCAGCTTTCCTTTGGCCAATTCGCCAGCGAAGTCAGCCCGACCGAGAGCCAGGTCGTGATCGGCAATCCCGAACTGGTGCCCTCGAAAGTCTGGCGCGGCAGCGTAGCGTGGGAGCGCCGTTGGGGGCCGGAAGCCAGTTTGACGATCACGCTGACGCATGAACGTGCCGAGGACGTCAATGATCTGCGGCCGGTCACCGTGGTGGTCGACTCCACCACCACGCCGGTGACGACTGCGACCTTCGACGCGCCGGGCAATATCGGCAATGGCCAACGGACCTATCTGTTCGTTGAGGCCGCGATTCCACTGGACCGCATTGGTCTGTCCGGCGCGCGGCTGGATGTCTCCGGCATGTTGCGCGATTCACAGGTCACCGATCCGACCACCGGCGAAACCCGCCGCTATATGGGCAATGAAGACTGGCGGTTAAGCATGGATTTCCGTCAGAATTTCACCGAACAGAAATTGGCGTGGGGCTGGGGCTATTACAATCAGGGCAATGAGGACGCGTTCCGTTATGACCAGTCGATGGTCTGGACTTATGGATCACCTCAAGTCGATGCCTGGATCGAAACCACGGCGATTGACGGCATGACCCTGCGGCTGACCTGGGGCGACTTCCTGCCTTCGGTCCGCGAGCGCGAACGCACCTTCTACACCGGCTCCCGCGCCGACAATATCGTCAGCGGGCGCGAGTTCCAGCAACAGGATCTGGGCGGCTATATCATCGCCACCGCCAGACGGACCTTCTAGGCGGACCCGCCTGCCAGACCGGCAATCCGCGAGATCCAGGCCGTCACCCGCTGCGGTGCCTCCATCGGCGCCAGATGGGTGACGCCCTCGATCCGCTCAATGCTGATCCCGCGCCGGGTGAGCCCCACCGGGTTTAAAACAGTCGAGCCATGCTCGGCTTTGAGAACATGGGCACGACCACCGACCTGGCGCGCCGCACGCAGCACGTCATGCCCCTGGGCCTCGTAAACGGCCGCCTCCCATTGCGGGTCGCATGCCAGGTGGACGCCGCTTTCGTCCTCGGCCAGCCCGTCAGCGAGATAATCTTCCAACACGCCCGGCGCCCAGGCGGCGAAGGCCCTGTGACGGCTGTACCGCTCCAGGGCGGCGGCCCGGTCAGGCCAGCCATTGGCACGCCGGCGGGCCTTGCCAGCCAGCCCGACCCGCCCCTTCATCAGATTGCCCCAGGGCCAGCGTGCCGCAAGGTTGACGCCCAACGGCATGACCACAGGTTCGACCAGAGCGAGGACCGGTGCGGTCTGCATCTCGCTGGCGGCCAGCAGGACACATATCGCTCCCATCGAATGGCCTGCCATCAGCTGCGGCGGCTCCGGCAATTGCGCACACAGGGCGAGCAGATCGCTGGCATAGATATCCCAGCTGCGATGCTTGGCCGGGTCGGCAGGCAGAGATGTGCGTCCGTGGCCGCGCAGGTCCGGCGCGACGATCTCGAAGCGGTCAGACAGCGGCGCGAGCATGCGGTCATAGGCGGAGGCGCAAAATCCTGTGGCCTGAGCGAAAATCAGGAGTGGCGCGCCGGGATTGGGCCAGACGCGCGCCGAAATCACCCCCAGATCAAGGCGATAGGATCGAAGTTCCGGCCTCGGTTCGGGACGGCTCATGCGGACACCTGCGCGACCAATCCGGTGTGTGCCGCATCGGCGATCACGCCTTGTGGGCTTTGGGCACAGCCGACGCAGCGGGCGGCAGCGAAGTAAAATCGGTCTCGCCAGCCTCCACCGCCGCGAGATAGGTCTCGATCCGCTCCACCGACATCGGACGAGCGATCAGATAACCTTGGACATAGCGGGCATTGAAGGCGTCCAGCAGGGACAGCTGCTCAAAACTCTCAACGCCCTCAAGCACACATTCCAGATCAAGCGAGCGGGCAAGATTGATCAGCGTCCGCACCAGTTGCGCCGCCGATTCGTCGTCGAGCAGAGGCGCGATGAAGCTGCGATCCACTTTCAGCTTGCTGATCGACAACTGCTGCAGATGGCTGACATTGGTATAACCGACGCCGAAATCATCGAGCGAAACCGAACAGCCGGCCTGGCGCAGATTGGTGATCGCCGTCCGCGCCATGTTGAAGTCCACAGCCAGAGCGGTTTCGGCAATCTCAAACTCGAGCCGGGCCGGATCGACGCCGCTTTCGCGCACCTGGGTGAGGATGTGCTCCACGGCGGCCGGTGACATCAGATCGTGAACCGAGAGATTGAAGGATATTCGAAGCGGTTGGGGTAGGCGCTCAAGTGCGACAAGCGTCTTGGCCAGCAATATCTGGGTGATCGGTCGCATCACACAGGCGCGTTCCGCGGCCGGAATGAAAAGATCCGGCATCACCACGCCCAAGCTCGGACTGGTCCACCGGGCCAGCGCCTCGAAGCCAACGACCCGGCGCTCGTGCAGATCATATTGTGGCTGGAACAGCAGCGACAGCTCCGTGTCCAGATCAGATTCGCGCAAGGCCTGCTCGACGCGGCCCAGGCTCAACAGGTCGGATTCATGATGGGCCGAAAACACCACGGCCCCGCCGCGCCGGCTGCGCTTGGCGACATAGAGCGCATGGTCGGCGCGTTCCATCATCTGTTTCTGGCTGGGTCCAGCCTCATCGCAAACCAGCAAGCCCATGGAAGCGCCGACATCCGCGACATTGCCCTCAACTTCATAAGGGCGGCCAAGACTGCGTGTGATCTGGTTGCCGAAGCGGTCAACGGACTTGCCCGGTCCGGGCAGGTCGGCGAGGACCGCGAATTCATCGCCGCCCAAGCGGGCAATCAGCGCCCCGTCCGGCACGGCGTCTCCCAGCCGGCGGCCGACCTCTCGCAGAAGCTGGTCCCCGGCTGCATGGCCATAAGTGTCGTTGACCGGCTTGAACCCGTCCAGATCGATCAAGCCGAGCACAAAGCCCTCACAGCTCTGGTGCAGCCGCTGATCGCGATCTTCAAGAGCTTGGAAAAAACTGCGTCGATTGGGCAGAACCGTCAACGGATCCTGGGTGGCCAGGTTGACGGCGCGTTCGCGTTCATCATTGGCGGCAATCTGGGCGCGGACAGCATTGATGATCGAGTCGCGGACCAGAACCGAAACGCCAAGCGACACGAGAATGCCCGCGGCACCCACCGAAATATAATCTGTTAGGTGAGACGGAATGTTTTGGGAAACAAACCACAATAGGGCGAAAAAACTGCCCAGCATTCCGACAGCAAACGCGCGCCGCGTTACGTTCACGCACGCACAAACCGGCATGACCAACACGAAATAGGCCATGTTTTCCTGCTCGAACGTAATCGACATGTGGATCGAGACATTGACGATCAAGCTCGAACACAAGGCCAAACCGCACAACTCGAGCCCCGAATGGGTCTTCACCCGTTTTGCGAGCCACCAGATCAGCGCGCAGAATGCTGCGAAACCCAAGGAGACAAACCCGAGGATATTCGCTTCCGGCGCGCCGGAAAGGAAGAGCTTCATCAGACCATTAACGGTGAAATAGAATATCCCGGCATAACCCGCCCCGCGCAGGATCGGGCGGTAGGTGACCATCAACTCGGCTCGGGTCACTCTGTCTTTGACGACACCAAACAGTTTCAATGCGCGCACTCCGGGGAGCTGCCATCCGGCAATCAAGAGACTATTTTGGTGCAAGCCTGTTAAACTCAGCCTAACAGGTGCCTAATTTTTGGCTCACCCTTCCAGCCCGCCCGCCTGCCTGCTGTGGCGACGTCACTCCGTTGCCTCGCAACCGAAATCGCGCTGGAGTGCCTGCCCGGGCAAAGGATCGCGCATCACCGCAATTCCCGCCAATACGCACCGGTCCCCCTGGGTCAAGGCTGGTTCGGCTTGAATGGCGGCCGTCAGGCTCACCCAATCATCCTCACCGGTGAGAATTTCCGGACCGCCGCCGTCTGGCGTGTCGAACCGCATCAGGCGCCCGCCCGCCTGCCAGACCGGCCAGTCGAGCCGGTCCTCATTACCCGCATTGGGATCGCCAGCACGGGCGAACGCGCCCCAATAGGCGCCCATCGCATCGGCAACGACCTGGCGGCCATCGGCATTGGCGTCTGTGAACAACACCTTGCCGATATCGCCATAGAGGATGGAAAAATTATTGAAGACGAAGGGCAATTCCATCGTGTGAGCGGCCCCGAGCAAAGCGCCTGTGTCGGTAAAGAGCAGCGTGCCGCCCTCGTCCCAATCAAAGCGATAGGCCCAGACTTGGGTATGGCCCGATGCTGTCAGGCTGTTGGCCGCATCGTCGACGCCGTCGAGCCGCCACAGCCGAGCTCCGAAATTACCATTGGCTTCATAACGGGCCGGATCTCGGCGTGTGCGGATGACGCCGAATGTTGTCTTGGTGAATTCCGGATTGAAGACGAGATAAAGCCGGCTTTCATCGCGATTGCTGCCGGTGATCAGGGGCACGAAATCGCGTGCCGGATCGGCAAAGGCGGCGCGCATACCGCCAGCCATCAGCGTGACGCCATCTTCGATCACGCGCGGCATGTCTGCATCGCCATAGGCGGCGAAAACATCCGCAAGCGGCGCCGAGCGTAAGACGCTGGCCGGCGCATTGGCACCGGCGAAGCGGGCGGCAGCATCCAGGCCGGCGACCTCGTTCAAGGCGCTGACGGGTAAGGGCTGCGAGCCCTCGGCGCGCGCTAAAGAAACGCTACGCATCGTGCCGCTTTCGGAGATTGCGCGCTGGAACAGCCCGTCGGCCAGTGGTGAGGCCATCAGCGCCAGCACATTTTGCGCCCCGGCGCTCTCCCCGAAAACCGTCACCCTCTGCGTATCCCCGCCAAACACCGCAATGTTGTCACGCACCCATTTGAGAGCCGCAATCTGGTCGAGCAGGGCGAAGTTCGCGGCCGCGTCTTCCGGCAGCTCGGCGTCGCCGCGCAAGGCCGGATGGGCGAACCAGCCGAGCGGGCCGAGCCGGTATTGGATCACCACCACGATCACATCCTGGTCGAGCGCCAGTTGCGAGGCATCATACTGGCCGGCATAGCCCCAAGTATTGGCGCCGCCATGGATGAACACCATCACCGGCAAATCGCGTTCACTCGCGCCGGGCGGGGCGTAGATGTCGAGATAGAGACAATCCTCGCTGCCGATCAGCTGATCGGGCTCCAGACCGGCATCATACCCATTGGTGATCTGGACGCAGCGATCAGGCGAGGCCAGAGCCTCAAACACGCCGTCATGGCGCAGCGCCGAACGTGGAGCACGCCAACGCAGATCGCCAACTGGTGGAGTGGCAAAGGCCAAGCCGCGCCAAACCTCGGCGCCGCGCGCGCTGCGAAAACCCATCACCTCGCCCTGTTCGGTCACCCGCAGGGTCGACGGCTCCGGGGACGGCACGAAGGACTGCTGCACCGTTTGTCCGCAAGCGGTCAAAACCAAGCCCAGAATTATTATCAAAAACAGACGCATATCGACCCCCAAGCCACAACTTCGCCGGAATGGTGCGGTCTATCGCGGCCGAGGGCAAGACGCGAACGCGTCAACGAAGCCTCGACCTCGCAATCCTGTGGTACAAACACGGACAACGCGGCATCGTCGTCATACGGAAAATATGTGGACATGGTCATGATAATTGAATGCGGACGCCGCTTCCAGCTGCTGCTGAGTGCCTGCCTGATCCTGGCCAGCGCTGGCACCGCAATGGCCCAGACCCCCGATGCCACCGAACCGCCGGCCACCAATTATGCGGACGGGCTGATGACGCTGCCGCCGCCGGTCACCGAACCGGATCGCTGGACACGCTGCAACCCGGCACCAGCGCCGTGCAACCACCCCCGCATCGCGCTCGTCCTCTCAGGTGGCGGCGCGCTGGGCATTGCCCATATCGGCGCGATCCGAACCTTGGAGCGCGCTGGTGTGCAGCCCGATTTGATCGTTGGCACGTCGATGGGCGCCGTCGTCGGCGGGCTTTATGCCACGGGCTATTCCGCCGACCAGCTGGAAGCCGCCGTGCTCGGGCTCGACTGGCAACGCATTTTCAGCGGCGATGCCCCGCGCCGCTCGCAATCCTATCGCCGTCGGCGCGAAGAGGAGCGTTTCCCGGCCGAATTGCGCTTCAGCGTTGATCGTGAGGGCCTGCGCCTGCCGCGCGCCTTCATCAACGATCAGACCCTCAATCTCGCCCTGCGCAATCTGGTGCTAAATCCAGGTCGCGGTTCGTTTGACGACATGCCAATCCCATTCCGCGCCATCGCAACGGATATTGTCACCGGCGAGCCGGTCAGCCTGAAGGATGGTGATCTGGCCATGGCGATGCGGGCCTCGATGGCGGTGCCCGGCGTGCTGCCGCCCGGCGAAATCGACGGCCACCTGCTGGTCGATGGCGGCTTGAGCAAGAATATTCCCGTCGACACTGCCCAGGAAATGGGTGCCGACATCATCATTGTCGTCGCCGTTCAGGGCCGGCTGCAGACAGCGGAAGAATTGCGCACCGGCGTCGATCTGATGGCCCAGTCAATGACGCTTCTGGTGCGTTCCAACGAGACGGCGCAGCTGGCCTTGCTGGGGCCGCAGGATATTTTGATCCAGATCGACCAAGGCACGCTGACAACGGGAGATTTCTCGCGCGGCGCCGAGCTGATTGCGGCCGGCACCCTTGCCGCTGACGCCGCTTTTGATCGCCTGGAGAGGTTAGCGACCAACCACACCCATCTGGTGTCCCCCCCCCTACCCCGGATCGATGAAATCCTGGTCGAGAACACGTCGAGACTGAGCGATTCTGTCTTGCTGGAACATGTCCACCAGGCCACCGGCGAAACCCTCAATGTAGAGGGGCTGGCCGAAGATCTCGCCGAAATATACGGGCTGGGCGCCTTCGAACGCGTTTCCTATGAATTGCGTCAGCGGGGGACGAATACCGCCCTGGTGATCGACGCAACCGCACGGCCCGGCGGCGTCGCCAATCTGCGGGCTGGATTGGCGCTGGAAAATGATTTCGACGGCAATGGCGAATATATAATTTCGCTGGAATACCGGTCATTGCCGCTGGACCGTTTCGGCTCGGAGATCCGCATTGATGCCATGTTCGGCGACCGTTTTGGTTTGTCAGCAGAAATGTTCAAATTGTTCGACACATCGCAACACATCTTCCTGGCCCCGCGCATCAATTTTGAGGTCCGCAATGTGCCGCGCTATCGCGAGGATGGTTTTCGCACCGGAACCTACCGCGCCGACTTCGCCGAGCTTCAGCTCGATGCAGGCTGGCAATTCGATTTTCCGGCTGAAGTCCGGCTTGGCTATCAGCGCGGTAGCGGCGAAGCGCGGTTGCAGGATGGTTTTGCCAGTCCAGACACCCTTGAGATTAATATCGGCCAATTCAATCTCTCCGCCGGGTTGGACACGCTGGACAGTGCCTTCTTCCCGACCCAGGGCATACGCCTGTCATCGCGCTGGTCCGTGGCCCGCGAGTCGCTGGGTGCCAGCGCCGATTTCGAGACCCTGGAAGCCCATGCGATGCAGGTCTGGTCGCGCGGCTCCGATACGTTGATTGGACAGCTTGACGCCGCCTCCAGCCTGTCAGGCACCGTGCCGATCGAATCGCTATTCCGGATTGGCGGCCTGTTCAGCCTGTCAGGCTACAAGCAGGAGGAACTCGCCGGCGAGGCGTATGCGCTCGGACGGCTCGTCTACCGACGGCGGCTGAATCGGGCCAATGCCCAGGCCTTCGGCGTCCCGCTCTATGCCGGCGTCTCGCTTGAGGGCGGCAATGTCTGGGCTGACCCGGATCTAGCCAGCAGCTCCGACATCACCCTGGCCGGCAGTGTCTTTGTCTCGGCCGACACTTTGTTGGGCCCGGTCTATCTGGCCTATGGCCGATCGGACCGGGACCGGCAATCGCTCTACATCTTCCTCGGACGGCCGTTCTAAGGCGAGGCCAACCGCAACCGGATACAGGACCGGCCACCCCGAGAGGTGGCCGGTCTTGCGCTTGGAACAAGGTTCAAGCGATCCGGATCAGGCCGGTCGGCTGCCGGGGCGACGCGGCTTGAATATCTTGCCTTCGCCGCCTTTCGAGGCTGTGCCCTTGGAACGGTCACCGCCCTTGAACTTCGACTTGCCACCATCCCTGGTCGGGCCGGACGGTTTGCTATGGGCGGCCGGACGGGCATTGCCGCGCGTCTCACCATCGCGGGCCGGGTAAGCAGGCTTGGCTGGGCGTGTCTCGCGACGCTTGAAATTGTCGCCATCCCGGGCCGCGCCGGCAGGCTTGCCGCGCTGGGCCGGACGGCCCTCACTGCGGGTCTCACCATCGCGTCCGCCATGAGCAGGCTTGGTAGGACGAGTGTCGCGGCGCTTGAATTCATCGCCATCGCGGGCGCCTGCGGCCGGTTTGCCACGCGAACCCGGACGCGCATCACTGCGCGCTGCTCCATCACGACCGGCATAACCAGACTTGCCGGTTCCGGGTTTGTCTGAACCAGACTTGGTGTAACCGGGCTTGGCTGGCCGTGCGTCGCGGCGCTTGAAATCATCGCCATCGCGCGCCGCGCCGGCCGGTTTGCCGCGTGGTGCCGGACGTGATTGGGTCCGCTTGGCTGTGTCGCCATCCCGGGCCACGCTCTGGACTTGGAAAGCCCGCTTGACCGGTTTGACGCGCGGCTTGCTCACGATCGCCGCGTCGGCCTCATCGCCCTCGAGCTCGACAACATGGCCAGCGCCGCGTTTGGGGATATCAGTGCCGATCAGGTGTTCGATCTCGCGCAGATAATGCTTCTCCGAGCTGTCAACGAGCGAGATCGCGACACCGCTCTTGCCGGCCCGCGCCGTGCGGCCGATGCGGTGGACATAGGCTTCCGGCACGTTGGGCAGCTCGTAATTGACGACGTGGGAGATGTCATCGACATCGATACCACGCGCCGCAACATCAGTGGCCACGAGAATTTTGATCTTGCCGCGGCGGAAGCCTTCCAGCGCCCGCGTACGGTCGCCTTGCGTCTTGTCGCCATGGATCGCCTTGGCGTTCAGCCCGTATTTGATCAGATGTTCATGCACCCGATCAGCGCCGCGCTTGGTGCGGGTGAAGACGATGCCGCGCGTCATATCCTGCGCCGCGAGGATGTCGAGCAGGAGCGAGCGTTTCGACTCGCGATTACACAGGATCACCCGTTGATCGATCAACTCGATCGGCTGGGCCTGACCGGCGACCGAAATGTGCTTCGGATCTTTGAGCAAATCCTTGATCAGGGCGCGGATCTGCTTGGGCATGGTCGCCGAGGTCAGCACGGTCTGGCGGTTGAAATTGAGCTTTGCCGAAATCTCGCGGACGGCGGGCAGAAAGCCGAGATCGAGCATCTGATCGGCTTCGTCGAGCACCAGGGTTTTGGTTTGATTGAGCTTGATCGCGCCGGATTCCATGTGGTCGACCAGCCGGCCTGGCGTCGCGACAACGATATCGACGCCGCGCGACAAAGCGCGGATCTGCGGGAAGGGTTTCGAACCGCCAACCACGAGGGCGACCGAGAAGCGCACATGACGGCCATAGGTTCGGATCGCCTGTTCGATCTGCGCCGCCAGTTCACGCGTTGGCGTCAAGATCAGGGCTCGGCAGCATTTCGGCTCAACAGGCCCGCCCGCAGCGGCCAAGCCATTGAGGATGGGCAGCAGGAAGGCGGCGGTCTTGCCGGTCCCGGTCTGGGCAACACCAACGAGATCGCGGCCCGCCAGCATTTCGGGAATGAATTCGGCCTGGATCGGGGTTGGGCTTTCATAGCCCTCCGAGCTGAGGGCGCGAAGAATGGGCTCGGACAGGCCGAGGTCGGTAAATTTGGTCAAGGGGGCACGCTTTCATAATAGGCATCCGCCGCGCGGGCCAAGGGCCCGCCGCGTACGACGCCGTGTTTGCATCGAGGAAGCTTGCGTAGAACAGCCGCCATGTCGGTGTGCCGCAAGCGGCACGTCTGGTTTGGCTGGGATCGATACGCAGTTAATCTCGCCAACGCACACCGTCGATGAGATCGACATCATCTACGCACGGTGTGTTGAGCGCCCTCTCCCACGGATAGGGCGCCACAGCAAGTCATTTCGCAATTGCAGCAGACGCGGTCACGGCCTTCCCTAGCGTCCGGATTGGCGGATCCAGCATTGCCTTGCCCAATTTATCCATTAACCTTCTGCCGGAAACCTCGGGGGGAACCAATGCCTGTCACGTCCACACGCCGCAATTTAACCATCGCCCTGACGTTTTTGCTGGCCGGGTGCGCCACCACCGTCCCGGTGTCGGTCGTCGTCCCGGCGCGCTTTCCAGACGCGCCGCTGCTGCGCACGGTCTATGTCGGCGACCTCCAGGGGCACGGCGGGATCGCCGTGCGCGACGCCCTCGAAACCCGTCTCAGCCGGCACACACTCGATGGCCGCCTCTTCTTCACCACCGTTCGTGACCAAAGGCGGGCCGATGGCCTCTATGGCGGTCGCATGATCGATGCCCGCAGCAATGAGGAATATTACGAGACCACGCAATCTGTCTGCGTGCGATCCGGCGATGACTTGTGTGCCTCCCGTGTCAATCGCCAAGTCACCTGTACACGCTACTCGATCGACCTCGCTGCCCAGGTCGAACTGATCGATGCCCGCAGCGGCCACATCGTCTACTCCCGCGATCATCGCAATCGCGCCCAGGACAGCTGGTGCCCGGGCCAGGAAAGAGGCCGCACCTACGACCAGCTGGAATATGAAGCGGCCCAGGGCATTGCCGGCGCGGTCCTGCTCGACGTGGCGCCGCACAATCAGCAATTCACAGCCTCGTTCTTCACCAATTCCGATACGGTCAGCGAGGCCAGCCGGCCCACCTTCGAACAGGCTACCGATCTGGCCCAGAACGATGCCGCTTACGATGCTTGCCAGCAATGGTCAGCGCTGGAGCCCGCAGAGCCCAACAGCGCCGGCCTCCTCCTCAATCTGGGGATTTGCTCGGAACTGGTGGGCGATACGAATGCGGCGGAAAACTATTATTACCGGGTGATGGAACTCGACCCGTCGCTAAACAACCGCGCTCAGCAGGGCATCCGCCGCGCACGCATCGCCGCGGCCGGCGTCGACCAGCTCGCCGATATCGCCGATGCCGAACGCGATAGCTGGGATTGACCGCGTCGGCCGTCGGCGGCTCACAGGGCGAAATGGGGATCAAAGGCGCGCGCGCACCCGCCTCACCGGTCAGAACGACTGAACGCCCGTGTTCGGCACTTTCTCGCCCGCGTCACTCTCGGCAAAGGCATCGATCATCGACATGAAGGTGCTGCCCGTCGGGTAGCCTTCGGGCAAGGCATTGTCCGGATAACTTGTTCCGCCCTTTGTTTGAGCAACGCTCCGCGGCACGAGGACCCAGGCTTGCTGGTTCGGGTCCATGACCCGCACCTGGTCCTCAGCCGACTGGTTAGTGGCGGCCTGGATATCGGCCTCAAGCTGCCTCCCGGAACCGGGCTGCGCCGAGGCCGCCTGCGTCAGGACTGCGAGGGAAACGGCCGCAATCAACGACACCGGGACAACTCCAAAACCACGCATCACAACCACTCTTCTTTGATTCCTCATGACTTTTCGTTCTTGGCGTGCTCGCTTCAGTCGATCAACCCGCCCGCCGCGCCGCAACGCGAAACGGCCGCCCCATGGGGCGGCCGTCTTCGTATCCAGGACCATTTTCACGCTCGAAATCCTCGAGAACAGAAAATGGCGCGAGTGACGGGACTCGAACCCGCGACCTCCGGCGTGACAGGCCGGCGCTCTAACCAACTGAGCTACACCCGCTTGGTGTTCCCGCCTCGGCGAGAGGCGTTTGTCTAAGGTTTCGCTGTCGCCCGGTCAAGCGCCTTTGGGCAGGCTGCACAGCGCGAACGCAGCACCTGCTTCAAGTGCCCGTGAAATGCCGCTCGGCCCAGCGCCGTGTCACAGCAAGAGTGGTGTTTGTCAGCGTTTCCAAGTCACTGGCGCCGATCACGAAGGGCGGCATCAGATAAATGATATTGTTAAACGGACGCACCCAGATTCCGGCCTCGACAAAGCCCGCCTTCAGCGAATCAAGCTCCGGCAGACCGACCATCTCGATCACCCCGATGGCACCTTGCCAGCGCACATCGACGACGCCGGGGATCGTGCGCGCTGGCGGGAGAAGCCGGGCGAAGGCGCGCTCGATCGCCGCGACTTGCTGCAGTCGCGGCTCGCGCTCGAACAGGTCGAGCGAGGCATTGGCCGCGGCGCAGGCGGCCGGATTGCCCATATAGGTGGGGCCGTGCATCAGCGCGGCCGAGGCGTCATCGCTCCAGAAGGCGTTGAAAATACGGCTTGAAGCGATGGCCGCCGCCAGCGGCAGCGTTCCCCCGGTCAGGGCCTTCGAGACCGTCATGATATCGGGCGTCACGCCGGCTTTTTCCGCCGCGAACATTGTACCGAGACGGCCAAAACCGGTCATGATCTCGTCGAAGATCAGGGGCAGGCCGCGCGCATCACAGGCGGTACGCATCGCCTGCAGCGTTTCGGCTGAATGAAACTTCATCCCCCCCGCGCCCTGCACCAGCGGCTCGGTCATGACGCCGGCGATCTCACCAGCATGGGCGTCAAGCAAGGCCTCAAAGCGCGTCGTCGAGGCGGCGTCAACTGGCAGGTCGGCGATAATCTGTTGCGGCAGCGAGCCGGCGAAGAGTGAATGCATGCCCTCATCGGGGTCACAGACCGACATGGTCGCGATAGTGTCGCCATGATAGCCGCCGCGAAAAGCGACGAACCGGGTGCGGCCGGTAACGCCCTGGTTGATCCAGTACTGGATCGCCATCTTCATCGCGATCTCGACCGAGACCGAGCCGGATTCGCAAAAGAAGACGTGATTGAGATCGCCCGGCGCCAGCGCCGCCAACCGGGCCGCCAGACGCTCCGCCGGATCATGCGTCAGCCCGCCGAGCATGACGTGCGGCACAAGATCGAGCTGGGCCTTCACCGCCTCGATAATATGAGGATGGCGATAGCCATGACACACCGTCCACCAGGACGAGATGCCATCGATCAGCTCGCGGCCGTCGGCGAGGCGCAGACGCACGCCTTCTGCGGAGATGACGGGCAGAGCCGCTGGCGTCATTTTCATCTGTGTATAGGGTCGCCAGAGATGTTGGCTGGCGGTGTCGGGGAGCGATGTTTTCATCCGTGGGGCTTTAGCAGGCCTGAATTCTGTGCGACAGGGCTGAGATGACATCGCGCCACACCCTGCCCGCCTCCGCAACGCTCGACGCCTTCGCTGCTACCAAACTGGCCGGGCTCGAGCGCAGCCAGCTGCGCCGCCGCATCGTGGTGAGCGACGGGATCGATGCCGTGCGTGTTGAGCAAGATGGGCAGATGCTGCTCAATTTCTGCTCCAATGATTATCTCGGCCTGACCCGCCATCCCGACATGATCGCTGCCGCCCAAGCCGCGACAGCGCGCTATGGCACCGGCTCTGGCGCTTCGCGCTTGGTCACCGGCGGCCACCCGCTCCTGTTTGAACTGGAAGCGCGCCTGGCCCGCTTCAAGGGCAGCGAAGACTGCATTGTGTTCGGCTCCGGCTATCTGGCCAATCTGGCAATCGCGCCGGCTTTGCTAGGTTCCGGCGATCTGATCCTGATTGATGAACTCTCCCATGCCTGCCTGTTTGCCGGGGCCCAGCTCTCGCGCGCTCGGGTCGAGACATTCCGTCACAATGATCTCACCGATCTCGAGGCCAAGCTGACCGGAATGCGCCCCGATTCCCGCCGAGCCATGATCATGACCGACGGTGTCTTCTCGATGGATGGTGATCTGGCGCCGCTGCCTGGCCTGCTGGCGCTGGCTGATCATCACAACGCTTGGACGCTGGTCGATGATGCCCACGGCGTCGGTGTTGTCGCCAAAGGGCGTGGCTCGGCCCATGCTTTCACCCCGCCCGCCCAAGCGCCGTTGCAGATGGGGACGCTATCCAAGGCGCTCGGCAGTTATGGCGGCTATCTGTGTGCCTCGCATGCCGTGTGCGAGCTGTTGCGCACCCGCGCCCGGCCGCTCGTCTTCACCACCGCGCCCGCGCCGGCGAGCATTGCCGCCGCCCTCAAGGCGCTCGACCTGATCGAAAGCGATACGGCATTGTGCGAACGTCCGACCCTGCTTGCGCGCCGCTTCTGCGCTGCCGCCGGCCTGCCCGAACCGGTCTCGCCGATCGTACCGGTCATTCTGGGCAGCGCCAGCGCGGCACTCGAGGCCTCGGCGCGGCTGAGGGCGGAAGGCTTTCTGGTCACGGCGATCCGGCCACCGACGGTGCCACGCGGCACGGCCCGCTTGCGGATAACCTTTTCAGCTGCCCATGAGGAAGCCGATATCGACCGGCTGGCCAGCCTCGTCGCGGCTTGGGCACCCAGCATTGAGGCGGCGGAATAATGCGGCGGCCCTTCTTCATCACCGGCACCGGCACCGATATCGGCAAGACACATGTGCTGTGTGCCCTGCTCGGCGCTCTGCGCGAGGCTGGTCGAACCGCCCGCGTCCTGAAACCGGTCGCCTCCGGCTTCGATCCCGATGCCGTCTCGGTGACCGACACGATCCGCCTGCTACGCGCCAATGGCCAGACCTTGAGCGCCGAGACCGTGCAGGCGATGACGCCCTGGCGTTTCAAGGCCGCGATCTCGCCGGACATGGCGGCACGCCTGGAAAACCGTGAACTGCGGCTGGCAAGCGTCGTCAAATGGTGTCTCGACCATCTCGACCCGGCGGACCCAACCTTGATCGAGGGCGCTGGCGGCGTGATGTCGCCGATCGCCGAGGACGGTCTCAATCTCGACCTGATCCGCGAGCTCGACGCCCGCCCCATCCTCATCGCGGGCAATTATCTCGGCACCATCTCACACACGCTGACGGCGCTACGCGCGCTGGATGGCCGGTGCACCGTTATCGTGAATGAAATGGCGCCCGGCCCGGTCAGCGCCGCCGAGACGGCGCAAGCGATTGCCCGCTACGCGCCACGGGCGGGTGTGCGGGTGTTCAACAATACCGATCCATCGGCCTTGCTCGATATCCTTGATCGTGACTGAAATTCAACCGGATTTTACGCAGATATCAGCGACTATGGTGCTGTCACCGCGCCACGACGCCCCACGGTCAACCAAGCGATAATCGCGATGATCGTGCCGAGAAACACCAGACTGGTAATGGTCGTGCCCAGACCGAGGCCGCCATATTGGGCCGGCTGGGACAGAAGGTCGCCGAAAGAGGCCCCGAGCGGGCGAGTGAAGATATAGACCAGCCAGAAGCCAAGGATCGCATCCAGGCCGAGGAAGAAATATCCGATCGCCAGCGAGGCGATGATCATCCCGAACAGGACACCCGTGGCGAGATAACCCAGACCGAATTGCTCGGCCACCAGATCGCCCGCCGCCGTTCCAAGGGCAAAGGTGAAGAGGATCGCCAGCCAATAAAAAGCCTCGCGCTTGGCGGTGAAAATGGCGTGGATGGACAGGGTTTTCTCGTAGGCGAACCAGACGGCGAAAGTTGCCGCCAGCGCCACTGTGAAGACAATCGTCGTGGTCAGCAGCGAGACGCCGAGATTGTCGACAAGATTGTCGGTCACCAGTGTGCCGACAATGCTGATCAGCACGACCGCCAGCCAATAGGCCCAAGGAACATAGCGCTTCTGGGCAAATTGCAAAACCAGGGCTCCGGCCAAAATCGAAGCCATCAGCAATGAGGTCGCCGTCAGCCCGAGACCAAGATTGACCGCCAGAAAATCGGCCGCCGTTTCGCCCATGGTGACGGCCATCAGTTTGATAAGCCAGAATTCAACAGTGACCTGGGGTACGCGGTTGATCGGCGTCCGCGATGTCGGCATCGGCTTGGTTCCTTGGGCGAATGGGTTCGCAGCCATCATGGCGTCACCGGCGCGCGGTTTTGCAAGCTCGTTTTCAGAGCGGACAGCGTTTCGTTGACGCGGACCGGCTCTGGCGCTGAAACCCGCAGCGCGGACAGGGCCGCATCGGCGGCATCGTCAATGGCATGCCATTCGGCGGGATTGATCGGCTTCAAGCCGGTTTCATTATCATCCCAAGCGAGCTCGAAATCACGGATGCGGGTTTTCGCGGCTGCGAGATCGCCACCGGCGGCGAGAGCCTGCACATCGGTGACGATGATACGAAAAGCCGAAAGATCACCCAGATTGGCCGCCGGCGCGTCCACCGTGTGGCTCGCCTTGGCCTGCCAGATCATGAAGCCGCTGAAGGCAGCGACCGGCATAGCGATCAGGACGATGGCGAGAAGGAACTGTCTCATCAAGGCGCTCCGGTTTGGGTCGGCAAGGCGCGTGACCCGGAGCAACCATAGCGGATTGCACCAAGCGGATCAGGTATCCATTCCGTCATGGACGTGCGCCGGGTCGCCCGACCGTAGCTGCGAGATGGCGAGCGGCCCTCCTTCGCCCTTCGGGCTTCGGCGCTAGCACTTACGACTCAGGAGTGGAACATTTGGGGCTCGCCCAGCCGTAGCTGCGAGATGGCGAGCGGCCCTCCTTCGCCCTTCGGGCTTCGGCGCTAGCACTTACGACTCAGGAGTGGAACATTTGGGGCTCGCCCAGCCGTAGCTGCGAGATGGCGAGCGGCCCTCCTTCGCCCTTCGGGCTTCGGCGGGGCAGCCTTCGCTACTTCGCAGCGAAGGCTGGTGGGCGGTGACGGGCTCGAACCGCCGACCCTCTCGGTGTAAACGAGATGCTCTCCCAGCTGAGCTAACCGCCCGATCCATCAGGACACATCGACCTTAGCCGATCTGGAGGCGCTTTCTAGTCTGTCCATGGCCTCGAACGCAAGCCAAGACTACTGCGAGACTCAATCCACCTTCACCCGGTCGATCCGGTCGGCGGCATAACAGCCGAGTATTTTGATTTCGCGAGTATGGGCTTCGAGTGTTTTGAGGCTGTCGCGCAGCTTGGGATCGTCGAGATGGCCCTCGACATCCATGATGAACATTTCCTCCCAAGGATTGCCGGCAATCGGGCGCGATTCCAGTTTCACCAGATTGATCCCATTATCGCGAAACCCTGTCAGCGCATCGACCAAAGCGCCAGGATCGTCGCGGGTGGTGAACATCAGCGATGTCTTGCACTCGACCCCGCGTGCCGGCAGCTTGCTGTCACGGGCCAGCACAATGAAACGGGTGATGTTCTGTTCGTGATCGCCAACCCCGTGCGCCAGCACATCAAAGCCGAACAGCTTCGCGGCATCCTCACCGCCAATGGCGGCGGCGGTGTCATCTTCCTCCAGCAGGCGTTCAAGCGCCCGCGTCGTGCTGGACGACATATGGGTTTCGATCTCGGGATGACCGGCCAGGTAGCGGCGCGATTGCGCCAACGCCTGCGGGTGACCGAAGACACGATTGATGCGGCCCGAGCCCGAGGCCTTGCCGATCAGGCAGTGATCGACACGTAGCATGAATTCGCCAGCGATTTTGGTGCGGCCCTCCAGCAGGATGTCGAACACTTCATTGATTGATCCGGTCGTGGTGTTCTCGATCGGCACGACGCCGTAATCGACGTCGCCGGTCTCGACGGCGCGGAAAATCGAGATGAAATCGCGCTTCGGTGACGGCACCACATTGGCATTGCGGCGCGCGAAAATCTTCTGGGCCGCGATATGGCTGTAGCTGCCCGGCCCGCCGAGATAGGCGACGCTAGCCTCATTGAGATCGGCATCGCGCATCGAGTCGAAACGGGTGCGTTGCAGCCGGACTGAATTGTCGAACAGGGCGTGGAAGATCTGCTCGACCAATTCCCCGGAAATCCCCTGGGCCTTGGCGCGCTCGACGGCCTGGCGCAACACCGCCTGCTCGCGCTCGCGGTCCCGCACCGGCAGACCGGAACGGACTTTTTCGTCGACGATCGCCTCAACAAGGGCCGTGCGTCGGGCGATGGCATCTACGAGCTCGCGGTCGATCTGCGAAATCGATGTTCGGATATCATCGCGTGAAACTTGATCAGACATGGCCTGCCTCTTTTGTGAAAACGAAAAAGGCCTCCCCTTTTGGGGGAGGCCTCGGAAACTCGCTGCTTGTCGCGCGCGCTAGCCGGCCACCGCCCCCAAAATGGTTGCGTTGATAAAATAGCCGGCAAAATAGAGCGCTGCACAAGTCATGGGTGGACTGTGCGGCGCTGTCTGCCCGGCGTCAATGGCGCAGAACCGCGATGGCGCATATTTTATGCACGAAAAAGGCCGGGATCATCGATCCCGGCCTTCCAATTCCAATTCGATGCCAGCCTTTGACGGCTTAATGCGCGAGCTGAGCCTCGCCGCCATCGGGCGTTGCGGTCGCCATCCCGGCAAGTGCAGCCGCATCGGCATCGGTCCACTCGACCGCTTCGACCGGCTGGGTCAGGGCGCGGGCCAGAACTTCATCGGCGGTTTCCACCGGGATGATTTCCAGACCCTGTTTCACATTGTCCGGAATTTCCACGAGATCCTTCTCGTTTTCCTTCGGGATCAACACCGTCTTGACGCCGCCGCGCAGGGCCGCCAGCAGTTTCTCTTTCAGGCCGCCGATCGGCAGGACATGGCCACGCAGGGTGATCTCACCCGTCATCGCCAGATCCTTGCGCACCGGAATGCCGGTCAGCACCGAAACAATCGCCGTCATCATGCCAACACCGGCCGACGGGCCGTCCTTGGGCGTTGCGCCTTCGGGGACGTGGACATGGATGTCGGTAGTGCGGAACACGGTTGGCCGGATGCCCATCGAAGGCGCCCGCGACTGCACGAATGAATTCGCCGCCGAGATCGATTCCTTCATCACATCGCGCAGATTGCCGGTCACCGTCATCTTGCCGCGACCGGGCATTTTGACCGCTTCGATCTGCAACAGATCGCCGCCGGCTTCCGTCCAAGCCAAGCCGGTGACGAGACCAACACGATCCTCGCGCTCGGATTCGCCGAAACGGTATTTGCGCACGCCGGCGAATTCGCCGAGGTTTTCCGCCGTGATATCAACCCGCTCGACCTTGCCACCTTGCAGGCGGCGCACTGATTTACGGGCCAGATTTGCAATCTCGCGTTCGAGATTACGCACGCCGGCTTCATGAGCGTAATAGCGGACCAGATCGCGCACGGCGTCATCGGCCAGCGACCAGTCGCTTGGCGTCAGCGCGTGATTGACCATCTGCTTGGGGATCAGGTGACGCTTGGCGATCTCGAGCTTTTCATCTTCGGTATAACCGGCGATGCGGATGACTTCCATCCGGTCGAGAAGCGGTTGCGGCAGGTTGAGCGTGTTGGCGGTCGTCACGAACATGATATCGGACAGGTCATAATCGACCTCGAGATAATGGTCGTTGAACGTCGCATTCTGTTCCGGATCGAGCACCTCAAGCAGAGCCGCCGACGGATCACCGCGATAATCGGCGCCGAGCTTGTCGATTTCGTCGAGCAGGAAGAGCGGATTGCTCGACTTGATCTTCTTCATCGACTGGATGATCCGGCCCGGCATCGAGCCGATATAGGTGCGGCGGTGACCACGGATTTCCGCTTCATCACGCACGCCGCCGAGCGACATGCGCACGAAATCGCGCCCCGTCGCCTTGGCAATCGAACGGCCGAGCGAGGTCTTGCCGACGCCCGGAGGACCGACAAGGCACAGGATGGGCCCACGCATTTTCTTGGTGCGCGCCTGGACGGCGAGATGCTCGAGGATGCGTTCCTTGACCTTTTCGAGGCCGTAATGATCGGCTTCGAGCACTTCTTCGGCGCGGGTCAGATCGTTTTTGAGACGTTTGCGCTTGCCCCAGGGCAGCGCCAGTATCCAGTCGAGATAATTGCGCACGACGGTGGCTTCCGCCGACATCGGGCTCATCTGCCGCAGTTTCTTGAACTCGGCATCGGCCTTGGTGCGCGCTTCTTTCGAGAGCTTGGCTTCGGCGAGGCGGTCTTCCAGCTCGGCGAGTTCCTCGCGGCTGTCATCGCCCTCACCCAGCTCGCGCTGGATCGCCTTCATCTGCTCATTGAGATAATATTCGCGCTGGGTCTTTTCCATCTGCCGTTTGACACGGCTGCGGATTTTCTTCTCAACCTGAAGAACGCCAATTTCGCCTTCCATCAGTCCGAGAATACGCTCAAGCCGGCGCGCCGCATCGGGTTGTTCCAGCAGCGCCTGCTTCTCATCGATCTTGACGGCGAGATGCGCGGCGATCGAATCCGACAGCTTGGCCGGATCGCTGATCTGGGCCAGCGAGGCGAGCGCCTCGGGTGGAACTTTCTTGTTGAGCTTGACGTAATCGTCGAATTTGGCGGCAACGGTGCGCATTAGCGCTTCCAGCTCGGACGGGTCGCCAGTCTCTTCAACGATGGGCTCGCACATCGCCTCGTAGAAGATCTCATTATCAGTATAGCCGGTGATTTCGACGCGCACGCCGCCCTCAACCAGAACCTTGACTGTCCCGTCTGGCAATTTGAGCAATTGCAGCACTGAAGCGATGACGCCGGTGGCGTGGATGGCCGTATTGGCAGGCTCGTCATCGCCGGCCGTGCGTTGGGTCGCCAGCAGGATCTGCTTGTCAGCGCGCATGACTTCTTCCAGCGCCTTGACCGATTTTTCACGCCCGACGAAGAGCGGAACGATCATGTGCGGGAACACGACGATGTCGCGCAGCGGCAGAAGGGGAAGTGTCTTCATTTTGGACATGTATGCTCCATGCGCACCAAGGGGCCGATGCGTCGAGACCTGACGATGATCATGACTCGATCTGGCCCGGCGCAAGCGGGGGAAATCTATTGACGGCCGGGTGGCCGCCTCTCATGCCAACAGGTGGCGATGCGAGGCGGCGACGTCAAGCACCCGTGCGTTTATCGTCTTTGCGTTCGGCATAGATCAGCAGCGGCTTGGCATTGCCTTCCACCACTTCGGCATTGACGACGATCTCTTCGACCCCATCCATGCCGGGCAGATCAAACATGGTTTCCAGCAGAATGCCTTCCATGATCGAACGCAGGCCGCGTGCGCCGGTTTTGCGCAGGATGGCGCGTTTGGCCACCTGTTTCAGCGCATCCTCGGTGAAGGTCAGGCCAACGCCTTCCATGTCAAACAGGCGCTGATACTGCTTCACCAGCGCGTTCTTCGGTTCGGTCAGGATCTGGACCAGGGCGCCCTCGTCGAGATCCTCGAGCGTCGCGATGACCGGCAGACGGCCAACGAATTCCGGGATCAGGCCGAAACGCAGCAAATCGTCCGGTTCAACCATGCGCAGGATATCGCCAGTGCGGCGGACATCAGGCTCGCGCACATCGGCACCGAAGCCGATTGAGGAGCCTTGGCCGCGCTGCGAGATCACCTTGTCCAGACCGGAGAAGGCACCGCCGACGACGAACAGGATATTGGTGGTGTCGACCTGCAGGAATTCCTGCTGCGGATGCTTGCGCCCGCCCTGCGGCGGCACGGAGGCAACTGTGCCTTCCATGATCTTCAGCAAAGCCTGCTGCACGCCCTCACCCGAAACGTCACGGGTGATGGATGGATTGTCGGATTTGCGCGAGATCTTGTCGATCTCATCGATATAGACAATGCCGCGCTGGGCCCGCTCGACATTGTAATCGGCGGACTGAAGCAATTTGAGGACGATGTTCTCGACATCCTCGCCGACATAACCGGCCTCGGTGAGTGTCGTGGCATCGGCCATCGTGAAGGGCACATCGAGGATGCGCGCCAGAGTCTGGGCCAACAGGGTCTTGCCGCAACCGGTCGGACCGATCAGCAGGATGTTGGACTTGGCCAGCTCGACATCGGAATTCTGGCTGGCATGGTTGAGCCGCTTGTAATGATTGTGGACCGCAACAGCGAGCACGCGCTTTGCATGCGACTGGCCGATCACATAATCATTGAGGACTTCGTAGATTTCCTTGGGCGGGGGCACACCCTCCTTGGATTTGACCAGGGAGGATTTGTTCTCTTCGCGGATGATGTCCATGCACAGTTCAACGCACTCATCGCAGATGAAGACCGTCGGTCCTGCGATCAGCTTGCGAACCTCATGCTGGCTCTTGCCACAGAAGGAGCAGTACAGCGTGTTCTTGGACTCAGCGTCGCCGCCGGTTGTCTTACTCATGTCCGCTCCATTTCAAGTTCGGGCATCTTAGCGATACCCGCATTTCATTCGATCCTGCAACATCAAGGCCGAACTTTAGCGAAAGGTTTCCGCCTCTGCTTATTCGAGCATATCGCCACAGTCTGTATCAGGCCACTCCGCAGTTTCAGACCTGATTACGTCTCAGGATTGTCCGGGTCGATCCGCTTGGCATAAACATGGTCAACCAATCCGAACTCCTTGCCCTCATCCGCCGACATGAAATTATCGCGGTCGAGCGCCTGTTCGATCTCTTCATACGTGCGACCGGTGTGCTTTACGTAAATTTCGTTCAACCGGCGTTTGATTTTCTGAATATCGGCGGCGTGACGCTCGATATCCGAGGCCTGGCCCCGAAATCCGCCGGAAGGCTGGTGAACCATGATGCGCGCATTCGGCGTCGCATAGCGCATTTCCGGATGACCGGCGGTCAGCAGAAGCGAGCCCATCGAGGCCGCCATGCCCATACACATCGTCGAGACCGGGCTGCGGATATATTGCATGGTGTCGTAGATCGCCAAGCCTGCAGAGACAACACCGCCGGGCGAATTGATGTAGATCGAGATTTCTTTTTTCGGGTGCTCGGATTCGAGGAAAAGCAATTGGGCCACGATCAGGCTGGCCATGTGATCCTCAATCGGACCGGTGATGAAAATGATCCGTTCCTTGAGCAGGCGGGAGTAGATGTCGAAGGCGCGTTCGCCCCGGCTGGTCTGCTCCACCACCATCGGAACCAGATTCATCATCACATCCTCGGGATTCTGCATATCAAGCTCCTTGGGCCATCGCCCTTTATTAGATAGGGACGATTCTCGTCACGCACGAGGTTGAACTATTGCGGGCGTTGCCGATGCGCGCAAGACGCAGGCTGCAGCGCGATGTGCGATGATCCGGGCAAAAAAAACGCCGGTGCGAAACCACACCGGCGTCTTTTTCATCAATGGCCCCGAATGATCAGGCGTCTTTCTTGGCCGCCGGCTTCTTCTTCGCCGCTGGCTTGGCAGCCGCTTTCGGCGCCGCCGCGGCCTTGGGAGCCGCTGCTTTCTTGGCCTCAGGCTTTGCGTCTTTTTTGGCGGCTGGCTTGGCTTTGGCGGCTGGCTTTTTCTTGGCCGCAGCCTTCTTGCCCGCTGGCTTGGCAGCCGGCAGCTCTTCATCTTCGGCGTAGAGCACTTCCTTGGTCACTTTGACTTCGGTGACATCAGCGAGCTCGAGGATGTAGTCGACGACTTTTTCCTCATAGATCGGCGCGCGCACCTGAGCGACAGCGCCAGGATTCTTCTGGTAGAATTCGACGACCTGGCGTTCCTGACCCGGATAGCGCATCGCTTCCTGGTTGATCGCGCGGGACAATTCTTCCTGGGTGACGTCGAGCTTGTTGCGATTGCCGATCTCGGCCAGCACCAGACCAAGGCGCACGCGGCGCTCGGCGATGCCGCGATATTCGGCTTTCAACTCGTCTTCGCTCTTGTCCTTGTCATCGTCTTCGAGATGACCGTGTTCGATCGCGTGAGCGACTTCGCGCCAGATATTCTCGAACTCGGCTTCAACCATTTTCGGAGGCAGATCGAAATCATGCGCTTCGTCGAGCTGGTCGAGCACGATGCGTTTGACCTTCAGGCGTGACTGGGCGGCATGCTCGCCCACGAAACGCTTCTTCAGCGCATCCTTCAGACCATCCAGATCGGACAGGCCGAGGCGCTTGGCCAGCTCGTCATCAATCTTGGAATCCTGGGGCGCCTCGACGGCTTTCACGGTGACATCAAAGATGGCCTCTTTGCCGGCCAGGTGCTTGGCCTGATACTCGGCCGGGAAGGTCACGGTAACGGTGCGCGCTTCGCCAGTTTTGGCACCGACGAGCTGTTCTTCGAAGCCGGGGATGAAGGCGCCATCGCCAAGACCGACGCGGCTGTCTTCGGCCGAACCGCCTTCAAAGGCGACGCCGTCAATTTTGCCGACGAAATCGATCACGACGATATCGCCATTCTCGGCCTTGGCAGCTTTACCCTTTTTCGGGCCGAATTCGCGGCTCTCATCGGCCAGCTTGACCAGGGCTTCGTCGACTTCAGCGTCGGAGACGTCGATCACCGGGCGGGTGATCTTGATCTTGGACGGGTCAGCCGGATCGAAATCGGGCATCACTTCCAGGCTGATCTCGAACACGAAATCGGACTTGCCGGAGGTGACGGCCTTGGCATCGCTGACGACATTGATTTCTGGCTGCGAAGCTGGGCGCAGCTTGCGCTCGTCCAAAGTCTTCTGCGTGGTGGACGGCACCAGCTCGTTGAGCAGATCACCCATGATCGATTCGCCGAACATGCGACGGATATGGCTGGTCGGCACCTTGCCAGGACGAAAGCCCTTCAAGCGGACTTCAGGACGAATCTCCTGGATCTTTGCGTCCAGGCGAGCTTGCAGATCGTCTGCAGCGAAGACGATCTCATAAGTGCGGCTCAAGCCTTCAACGGCTTTCTCGGTGACGTTCATGGGTTAGCCCTGGCATTGCTGTGGAGGCGGACAAATCCGCCATCAAATTCGAGCGCGCGTTATGTCATGCCGATTCAGGACGCGCAACGCTGCGAAGCGGCTTGCAGGCGCAGTTGGGTGCTGGAATGGCAGATTGGTGCGCGGAAATTAGGGGATTTGGGGGTTCCCGATGGCAAGGTCTTAGAGCGCAGCGGGGCAAAGAGTTGTGATCAATCCAACCGGTCCGCCTCCACCAAGGCTACGGCGGGACAGCCTTCGCTCGGTTTTAGGGTGGGCCTGCCCAGCCGAAGCTCGCGCAGCGAGCGAAGGCTGGTGCGGGTAGAGGGACTTGAACCCCCACTCCGTAAAGAACGTGGACCTAAACCACGCGCGTCTACCAATTCCGCCATACCCGCATATAGCGGCGCGGTGATGACATGCAGGCGCATATGGCGCAACCGGGATTTCCTGTGTCACGGCGTGCGCAGTTGCGGCACACTCGCGGCGAGCAGGAGCTGGAGAGGATCACACTGAATGGCCGAGGAAAACGAACGTAGCGGCTTTAATTGGGAAACCCGCTTTGCCGCCAATGAAACGCCGTGGGAGCGGCCCGACCTGCATCCGGCCATGCTGGCTTGGGCAAAAGCCGGCGAGCTGACGCCCGGACAACGCGTCATCATTCCCGGGTGTGGCCGCTCGCCGGAACTGGGCTTCCTCGCCGCGCATGGGCTGGATGTCACCGGCGCCGATCTGTCATCAACCGCCCTCGCCTTTCAGCGCCAACATCTCGATTCGACCGGGTTTGACGCGACCTTACTCGAGGGCGATGTCCTCGCTCACCGTCCCGACGCGCCCTATGACCGGGTCTATGAGCAGACCTTCCTGTGCGCGATCCCGCCGCGCCTGCGCTGTGATTATGAAACCGCGCTGTGTGACTGGCTGAAGCCGGGCGGGCATTTGCTCGCTTTGTTCATGCAAAAGGACGTGCCGGGCGGGCCGCCCTATGGCTGCGCCCTGCCTGCGATGCGCGAACTCTTTCCGGCACAGCGCTGGATCTGGCCAGCCGACAGCGACTTCACCGCCTGGCCGCACCCTTCACTGAGCGGCAAGCCGGAACTGGCCGGCGTGCTGGTGCGGCGCTAGCTGGCGTTCTCGCTGGCCGGCTGACCCGCCGATTTCCGCGCCTTGCCATGCTTGGCGGTCATCGGCGCCCGGGTCATAACGTAGAGACCCGCCACTGTCCCAGAGACGATATTGGCAAAGGCCACGCCCCAGATCACACCTGATGGCGCGTCGAGCAGAATGGCTCCAGCCAATACACCCGGCACCATCAAACCCAGTGCCCGGCCGGCGGTGATGGCCATGCCGTGGCCGGGACGGCCGAGGCCATTGAAGCCGGCGCTGGCGGCAATGGTGATGCCATAACCGGCCACCGTCAGCGGCACCAGGCGCCAGTAGAATACTGCCGTCGCCTGGCCCGCCTCGCTGGGCAGGAAGGCAGCGGCGATCAGCCCGGCGCACAGCCACAGCACGATCGCCATGGCGAGACTCCAGCCGATGCAGAACAGGAAGCTTGAGCGGAATGCCTCACGCACCCGGTCGAGCCGACGGGCGCCTCCATTCTGACCGGTCACGGCACCGATGCTGGCGGAGAGCGCAAACAACGGCACAATCGCAAAGGCCTCGATTCGGCCGGCCACGCCGAGTGCCGCCACCGCAGCATCGCCAAAGCGTGCCATCGCCAGTCCGCTCATCGCGACGGTTAGGGCAATCGGGTTAAAAACATTGGAGATGCTGGCCGGAAGCCCGACCCGCGCAATCTCGCCCCAATGGTGCCAGACCTCACCCAGATCGGCCCAGCCGAAATCGATCAGTTTTTCCTTGAACACCAGATACCAGCCAACCATGGCGAAAGTCAGCGCATTGGATGCCACTGTCGCCAGTGCCGCACCGGACACACCCCAGCCGAGCCCGGGGAAGAGACCGAACACATCGTCGAGAATGAAGATCGGGTCCAGGATCAGATTGAACACCGCTGCGGCGATCATCATCAGGCTGGGAATAATGGCATTGCCCAGCGCCCGCAGGATATTGCTCGCCACCATTGGTCCAACGATCAGCACAATGCCGCCAAACCAGACCGTCATATATTCAACCACATAGGGCAGCATGGTTTCGCTGGCGCCGAGGAGATGAAAAATCGGCTCAACGAATAATATCCCCAATGCCGACACGGCTCCGACCGACAAGAGCGATAGCGTCATCGCATCGGTGGCGATACGTGGAATCGAGCTGGAATCCTTGCGTCCGGCAGCGCGCGAAACGGCCGAGACGGCGCCCGCCCCCAGCCCAATAGAGACACTCATCACCAGCATGGTGACGGGAAAACTCATCTGCACCGCAGCCTGCTGTGCCGTGCCCAGGGTTCCGACCCAATAAGTGTCCACCACGCCGACCAGCATCATGGCGAGAATGCCGAAGCTCATTGGCACGAGCATGCGCAGCACATGGCCGAACACCGGCCCCTGCGTCATGTCGTGTGCGGTCCGTCCGGCCATGCTCAATCCTTGTCCACGCGTCGGCGATTAGATAGCGAGTTTCGGAGAAATCTGCACTGCATTGACGTCACGTCGTCGTGAATGACGGCTATGCGGTGGCTTTGTTGAGATCGTAGGCGGCGATGCTGGCGAGGTTGACGATGTCAGTCACCGAGGCACCGAGCCGGGCGATCTGGACCGGCTTTTCCAGCCCGACCAGCATCGGACCAATCACTGTCGCACCGCCGGCGGCTTTCAACAAACGCACCGCAATCGAGGCCGAATGAACCGCCGGCATGATCAGAACATTGGCCGGCTCGCTCAGACGCGAGAAGGGATAGAGAACATGGTGACCGGGATCGAGCGCAATATCGGCTGCCATTTCGCCTTCATATTCAAAATCGACGCCAAGCTCGTCGAGAATGGCGACAGCGTCCTGCATCTTCTCCGAACGCTCGCCCGGCGGGTTGCCGAAACTGGAATAAGACAAAAACGCCACGTGGGGCGTCAGTCCAAAGCGGCGCGCGGCGTTTGCCGTCGCGATGCCGATTTCTGCCAGTGCCCGGGCATCGGGAAATTCGGTCACGCTGATATCGCCGATGATCAGTGTGCGACCGCGCGACACAGCGGCGGCGATACCGACGGCGCGCCCACCCTCGACAGAATCCAGCGCCAGTTTGACGTCACGCATCACCACATTCGAATGCCGCGTCACGCCGGTGACCATGCCGTCGGCCTGGCCCATTTTCAGCATGCAGGCAGAAAAGACATTGCGGTCATTATTGACCAAACGCTGCACGTCGCGGCGCAGATAGCCTTTGCGCTGCAGGCGCTTGTAGAGGAAATCGGCATAGTCCGAATTCTGCTCCGACAGGCGCGCATTGCAGATTTCCAGCGTGCCGGTTGGAATCCCCAGTTCGCGCATATTGGCCAGCGCGACACCCTCGCGCGCCACCAGGATCGCCCTGCCCAGCCCCTGGGACTGGAAGGCATGGGCGGCGCGGATCACTGACGGCTCCTCACCTTCAGCGAAGACAATCGTCTTCTGGTCGGCTCGGATCGAGGCGGCGACGCGCTGCTGCAGGGCTGCCGTCGGATCGAGCCGCCGCGCCAGCGTATGGGTGTAGTTGACGCCCTCATCGAAGGGCAGTCGTGCGACGCCGCTATCAACCGCCGCCTTGGCGACAAAGGGCGGGACCCAGGAAATCAGGCGCGGATCGAAGGGCGACGGGATGATATAATTGCGCCCGTATTGCAAACGCTCACCCTTATAAGCGAGCGCGACCTCGTCGGGCACGTCCTCACGGGCGAGGGCAGCGAGGGCCCGGGCTGCGGCGATCTTCATTTCTTCGTTGATGGTGCGGGCCCGCACGTCCAGCGCGCCGCGAAAGATGTAGGGGAAGCCGAGGACATTATTGACCTGGTTGGGATAGTCCGACCGGCCCGTCGCCATGATCACATCATCGCGTACCGACTTGACCTCTTCCGGAGTGATTTCCGGGGTTGGATTGGCCATCGCGAAAACGATCGGATTCGGCGCCAGACTGGCGATGATCTCCTTGGTGAAGACGCCGGCCGCCGACAGGCCGAGCAGGACATCAGCCCCGACCGCCGCCTCGGCGAGCGTGCGCGCTTTGGTTTTGCAGGCGTGTTTCGCGAGGCGTTCATGCAGCCCCTCGCGGCCCTCATAAACCACGCCTTCGATATCAACGACGATGGTGTTTTCCTTGCGAACCCCGATGGATTCGATCAGTTCGAGCACTGACAGCCCTGCTGCGCCGGCGCCGCAGAGGACGACTTTGATGTCCTCCAGCTTGCGCCCGGTAATGTCGCAGGCATTGATCAGACCGGCCGTGGCGATGATCGCCGTGCCGTGCTGGTCGTCGTGGAATACCGGAATATCGAGCATCTCGCGCAAGCGGCGTTCGATCTCGAAGCATTCCGGCGATTTGATATCTTCCAGATTGATACCGCCAAACGTGTCGCCAAAGCCGCGCACACAAGCGATGAATTCTTCCGGATCGGTATAGTCGATCTCAATGTCGACGGCGTCGATATCGGCAAAGCGCTTGAACAGGATCGCCTTGCCTTCCATCACCGGCTTGGACGCGCGCGGGCCGAGATTTCCAAGCCCGAGGATCGCGGTGCCGTTCGTTACGACCGCGACCATATTGCCCTTGGAGGTATAGTCATAAACCGCTTCAGGGTCGGCCGCGATAGCGCGGACGGGAGCCGCAACGCCTGGCGAGTAGGCCAGAGCCAGATCGCGCTGGGTCGACATCGGCTTGGTCGCGGCAATGGCCAGCTTGCCCGGGGTCGGCTTGAGGTGGAATATCAGGGCGTCGATATCGAGCTGGCTGTCGGCGCTGTAGGGCGTATCTGACGACATGGGTCAACCTTGTGGCAAGCGTGACACGAACATGACCTGAGCCGCCGCTCGCGCCAAGCCCGCGATCTGTATTATCGATCCGGACGCCCCAGACGGGCCAGAGCCCGTTCGCGCGCAGCTCGCTCCGCCAAGGCCTGCAACACCTGCGGCAGCGCGTCGGGGATATCCTCGGCAATCAGACCCTGGCCGAGACGCTGCCCGGCATCGCCATGCAACCAGGACGCCGCGCAAGCCGCCTGAAAGGCGGGCACGGTCTGCGCCATCAGACCGCCAATCAGGCCAGCGAGCACATCGCCGCTCCCCGCCGTCGCCAGGGCCGGGCTGGCATGACGATTGATGACCGGCGTCTGCCCCGTTATTGCAATCACGGTGTCGGCGCCCTTGAGCAAAACCACGCAGCCCGCCTGCCGGGCCGCTTCGGCGGTCGCCTCGATCCGGTTGACCGAAGCGGTCAGCAGTCCGGGAAAGAGCCGCTCGAACTCGCCGGCATGAGGTGTAATCACATCGATGGGGCGCAATTGCGCGAACAGGGCCTGCGGATCGGATTCGAAGCTCGTCAGGGCGTCAGCGTCGAGCACCATTGGCGCTGGCCCGGTGAGCGCCTCGCTGACAGCGCGCCGCGTGGTCTCGCCCATCCCGGCCGCCGGGCCGATTAGGCCGGCGTCGGCCCGCAACCCAACGAGGAATTCGCCCGTATCCGCCTCGGCATCCCAGCGCTTCACCATCACCGCCGTCGACGCACTCGCATTGACCAAAAGGGCCGCAGGCGGGCTGGCCAGCGTCACCAAGCCGGCACCAGCGCGCAGCCCGGCGATGGCCGCCAACCGCGCGGCGCCGGTCGAAGACGCACCGCCGGAAAACACCACCAGCCGGCCGCGTTGATGCTTGTGGGTACCCGCTTGCGGGACCGGCAGCGCCGCCTGCCACAAGGCCGGCGCGTTTAGCTGTGCAATCGGAGTCACAACATCGCGCCATCCGGCAGGAATACCGATATCGGCAATCACGAGTTCGCCGCAAAGCGAGGCAGCCGGCTCCAGGCAATGCGACGGCTTGCGGCAATGGAAGCTCACGGTGAGATCGGCGCGGACGGTGATGCCGTCCGGTGCGGGCCGATCGCCACAAACGCCACTGGGTAAATCAACGGCGATCACTGGAATTGCGCGAACGACGAGGACGGCAGCAAGTTCAGCCGTGACGCCGTCGAGCGGGCGGCTCAAACCGGCGCCGAATATGGCATCAACGACGAGTTCAGCCTCGCCCGGCGAGGTAGCACTCATGCGCTCAACCGGCCCGTCCCAAAGGGCCAGCGCGGCCGCTGCATCGCCCTTCATCCGCCCCGGATCGCCCAGCAGAGCGATCCGCACCGACCAGCCGGCCTGGCGCAGGATCCGGCCGCAAACCAGGCCATCGCCGCCATTCTTGCCGGGCCCGCACAGAATCACCGTCGGGCGCTTGGCCCAACGCGACAGAATCGCTTGGGCGACCGCTGAACCAGCAGCTTCCATCAAGCTGAGACCCGACACGCCGGCCGCCTCGGCATGGCGGTCGCAGGCCGCGCTGTCGGCCGTCTTGAGCACGTCGAGTGGCATCATCGCTCCATTGTGCAGCACAGCTGCCCGATTGTGGGGCATTTGTGAGCGCGAACCCTATCCCGGATCATTTGCCTCTTGTAACGCACAAGCGCATCACTAGCGTCACCCCAAGACGTCGGAGTCGGCCATGAAGAAAATCGAAGCCATCATCAAACCGTTCAAGCTTGATGACGTGAAGGAAGCGCTGCAGGAAATCGGTGTCCAAGGCCTGACCGTGATCGAAGCCAAAGGCTTTGGCCGCCAGAAGGGCCATACCGAGCTCTATCGCGGCGCGGAATATGTTGTCGACTTCCTGCCCAAGATCAAGATCGAGCTCGTGCTCCCCGCCGACCGTGTCGAAGCCGCCATCGAGGCGATCCAGACCGCGGCGCAGACAGGCCGCATCGGCGATGGCAAGATTTTCGTCAGCCCCGTCGAACGTGTCATCCGCATCAGGACCGGCGAAACCGGTCTCGACGCGCTTTAAACCCACCCACCACTGCCGCCCAGCAAATCCGGAGCCCGGTCCATGTCCAACGAAATTCTCAAGAAACTGCATGATGAAGACATCAAATATGTCGATCTGCGCTTCACCGATCCGCGCGGCAAGCTGCAGCACGTCACCTTCGACCGTTCCGAAGTGAACGAGGACTTCTTCGAAGATGGCGTGATGTTCGATGGCTCCTCGATCGCCGGCTGGAAGGCGATCAATGAGTCCGACATGGTGCTCAAGCCCGACCCAAGCGCAATGTTCATGGACCCGTTCTACCAGCAGCCGACGATGATCCTGCTCTGCGACATTCTCGAGCCGGGTACCGGCAATGCCTATAATCGCGATCCGCGCACCACAGCCAAGAAGGCCGAGGCTTTCCTGACCTCAACCGGGATTGGCGACACCGCCTATGTCGGCCCGGAAGCAGAATTCTTCATCTTCGACGATGTGCGCTACACGGCTGGCCAAGCCGAGACGAGCTATTCGATTGATAGCGAAGAAATGTCGCAAAACTCCGGCCGCCGCTATGAAGGTGGCAATATGGGTCACCGCCCAGGGCCCAAGGGTGGCTACTTCCCGGTCAATCCGGTCGATACCTGCCAGGATATGCGCACCGAGATGCTGTCGGTGATGGAAGACCTTGGTCTCAAGCCGGAGAAACACCATCACGAAGTTGCCCCGGCCCAGCACGAACTCGGCATGAAATTCGATACGCTGACGACAATGGCCGACCGCATGCAGATGTATAAATACACCGTCAAAATGGTCGCCCATGCCTATGGCAAGACCGCCACTTTCATGCCCAAGCCGATGTGGAATGATAATGGCACCGGCATGCATGTGCACCAGTCGATCTGGAAGAATGGCAATCCGGTCTTCGCCGGCGACCGCTATGCCGATCTGTCGGAAACCTGCCTTCACTATATCGGCGGCGTCATCAAACACGCTCGCGCTATCAACGCCTTCGCCAATGCCAGCACGAATAGCTATAAGCGCCTGGTGCCGGGCTATGAAGCGCCAGTCCTGCTCGCTTATTCGGCCCGCAACCGGTCGGCCTCGATCCGGATCCCCTGGGTGAATTCCCCCAAGGCCAAGCGTCTGGAAACCCGCTTCCCCGATCCGGCCGGCAATCCCTACCTGACTTTCGCGGCCCTTCTGATGGCCGGTCTGGACGGGATCGAGAACCGGATCGATCCGGGTGATCCGATGGACAAGGACCTCTACGACCTGCCACCGCAGGAACTCCAGGGCATACCGACCGTTTGTCGCTCGCTGCGCGAGGCCCTCGAATCGCTCGATGCCGACCGCGACTTCCTCAAGAAGGGCGGCGTCATGGATGACGACCAGATCGATTCCTATATCGCGTTGAAAATGGAAGAAGTGCTGCGTTTGGAAATGCACCCGCACCCGGTCGAATTCGACATGTATTACTCCTGCTAGGCGGAAATTTGCCCCTCAGGACCTTCAATGCAGCACGGCCGGGAGCGATCCCGGCCGTGTTTGTATGCGTTTAGACATCCAGAACGGTCGACGGCGCGCTTTGCATTCGCTACAAATCTCGACAAGTTTGCCGGACTTTGTTCGGTCGTAATCATCAGGAGTCGGTATGCGTCGCCGTTTTATGTTCGCCAGCGCCCTTGTATCGCTGACCGTTGCTGCCCCTGCCGCCTTCGCAGATCGCGAAGTAACCACGGAAATCACCGACCCTATAGCCACCTCGACCTCGGGCACTGGCGGCGGAGCCGACAATATCGTCATCACCAGTTCCGGCCGGGTGACACGGACAACGGTCGGCACAGCTGCGGTGACACTCGATAGCGATAATTCGATTACCCAAGGCGGTGTCGTCTCCGTCACCACCGATACCGATGGGGGCGTCGGCGTCCACATCGTCGGCGGCAATACCGGAAGCTTCACCAGTACCAGCCAAATTCAGGTCCTCAGTGCGACCTCGCCAACCGATGCCGACAATGATGGGGATCTCGATGGTCCTGGCGCGATCGGCGGCAACCGGGTTGCCATTCTGGTAGATGGCGCGGCCGTGTTTACGGGCGACATCCTGCTTTCAAGCACGAACCAAATCATCGTGCGGGGCAATGATTCGGCGGGCATTCGCGTACTGACGGGCATTGACGGCTCGATTGTTTCCTCCGGTCGCGTCAGCGTCACCGGTGATCGGTCGGCAGCATTCGACATCCAGAGCGATATTTCCGGCGACCTGACGATCGGGGGCACGGTCAATGGCACGGGCGAAGCCACCGTTGGCGTTTCCGTCGCCGGCGATGTCGGCGGCGCCATTTCGCTGACGGGCAATATTATCACCACCGGCTATCGCTTCATCGCGCGCCCTTCAGCGGAATATTTATTGCAGCTCGATGCCGACGATCTGCGCCTCGGCGGCTCGGCCTTCCGACTTAGCGGCAGCGCCGCTGGCGGTCTCTACATTGCCGGCCCGACGACTGACACGCCAGGCGTTGCCAACGCACAGATTAACGTTCGCGGCGATGCGCCGGCGGTTCACATCCTTGCCGGAGCCAGCGATATCGTTCTCGGCGAAGTCGTGATCCCGGCCATTGCTGACAACCCCGACACCGTTGATGTCGATGAAAGCCAGGCAGCCCAACATCTGGGATACAGCTTCGTTATTCGGGGCACTGTGTCATCGAGCGGCGATTTGGACGGCATTGATGCGACGTCGATCCGGGTTGAGGGTGGCGCCGGCACGACCGCGACACTGTCTGGCGGCTTGCTCAATGACGGTCTGATTGATTCTGTCGCCTATGGCATTCCCGGAGCTGCTGCGACCGCGACTTCGGTCAGTCTTGGGTCGGGAGCGATTATTCCGGTGTTCAGCAATGTCGGTGATATCCGCGCCTCAGCCTTTGGCACCGCTGCTGTCGCACGCGGACTTTTGATCGAATCCGGGGCTTCCATGCCCTCGCTCGTCAATGAGAACCTGATTTTCGCCAACGCACTGGCAGGCGCCAGCGCAGTCGCGGTTCGGGATTTGTCCGGAAGCCTGACATCCGTGGTCAACTCCGGCATCATTTCCACCCTCTATGCGGCGCCGACTTCAGCCGACCCGACCGCTTACGAAACTGTCGCCCTCGATCTCTCGCACGCGACAACCGATACCACGGTGCGGCAGTATCGCCGTGCCAATGCCGCCGAAACGGACACCGTGTCGATCATCGGTGACGTCCTGTTCGGAAGTGGTGACGATACGCTTCAAGTCGAATCTGGAACGGTGACGGGTGCTCTCAGTTTCGGTAACGGTGCCGACCGGCTGATCGTCAGCGGCGGGAGCACCGTTTCAGGTGCCTTGAGCGATTCAGACGGCGATTTGGCAATCAGTGTCGATAACGCGACCCTGTCACTGGGTTCCGCGACCAATACGACCATCCGCGAAGCCCGCTTTGGCGACGGTGCCGTCTTGCGCTTCCAAGTTGACCATGATCTCGATATTGCCGCGCACGTCGATGCGACAGGCACGGTCACGTTCGAGGCTGGATCACGGATCACCTCAACCCTGACCAATCTGATTGGCGAAGGCGCTTCCTATGTCATCCTGACCGCCGACAGCCTGGTAATCGAGGAAGCGCTTAGCGTTCTGCAAGACACCACGGCCCCCTATCTCTACGAGGCGGCGCTCAATTTCGACCCGAACGATTCCAACACCCTGACCTTGACGCTGCAACGGCGCACCGCCGAGCAGCTGGGGATGAATGCTGGGCAAGCGAGCGCCTATGAGGCGACCTATGCCACTTGGCAGGACAATGCCGAGCTCGGCGCAGCGATGGCCTCGCTGACGACCCAGCGCGACTTTTTCCAAGCCTATGATCAATTATTGCCAGAATATGCTGCCAGCGCGATCCAGTTTGCGCTCGCCACCAATGACAGCGCCGTTGGCGCCTTGGCCAACCGACTCGACGCCGTACGCCGCAGCCCGGACGATACTGGCGGGCTGTGGGTTCAGGAATTTGGCTATTATGCCGACCGCGCCGGCACCTCTTTCGGTCCAGGTTATCGCGGCCATGGTATCGGCATCGCGGTCGGCTTCGACCAACCCTTCGGTCCCTTCTATGCGGCCGGTGTCAATTTCGTTGGCTCGGCCAGTGAAATTTCGGAGGTCGATGGTTTCGACCAACCGATGTCTGCAGTTTCCGGCCAGCTCGGCGTCTACACGGCATCGCGGATGGGCGGTGTTGATCTCGATGTCTATGCCGCTGCCGGCTTTGACAGTTTCGAACATAATCGTCGCGTTCTGATCGGTGCCTTTGACGCCTCGCCGTCCGCGTCTTGGAATGGCTATCACCTTGCTGGTTCGGCGCGCGCCGGCCGGGACTTCACCACCGGAAACTATTTCCTGCGCCCGTCCGTTTCGGTCGATTATCTCGGACTCTATGAGAGCGGCTACACCGAGACCGGCGGCGGTTCCGGAGTCGACCTGATTGTCTCTAATCGTGATTCCACAAGTTTTTCAGCGACAGCGATGCTGACGGCCGGGGCCCGTTTCACCTCCAATGACAGCTGGTGGGCACCGCATATCCAGGCCGGTTTCCGCAATGAATTCACCAGCGCGGCAACACAGACCGACGCGCAGTTTGTCAATTACGACACCACCTTCACCCTGCGCTCGCAACAAATGCCAGGGACAGGTTTCATCTTCGGCTTCGGCGTTTCCGCCGGCTCGGGCTATTCGGTGTTCTCGCTCGATTATGATGCCGATCTGCGCCAGGACTTCATCCGTCACACAGCGCGGCTCGTCATGCGGATGGTGTTCTAACCGCGCCGTATGCCTGCAAGACTACATTAACCCTACTCCGCCAGACTGGCCGGCATGAAACGCGCCGGCCTCCTCCTCTGTCTGGCCCTGGCCAGCCTGTCAGCCTGCGCGACGCCGCCGCCGGCACAGACCGCCGATGCCTGCCTGATCCTCGAAGACAATCGCGCCTGGTGGCGGGCGATCCAGCGCACCGAGCGCCGTTGGGGCGTGCCGCCCGGCGTGCAGCTGGCGATCCTCAAGCGCGAATCCAGTTTCAACGCCCATGCCCGGCCGGCTCGCAATCGCCTGTTCGGGATCATTCCGGGTAGTCGCCCTTCCAGCGCCTATGGCTATGCCCAGGCACTCGACCAGACCTGGGACTGGTATCGCGAGGACACCGGGCGCGGCGGCGCCAACCGCAATAATTTCGGCGATGCGGTCGATTTCGTCGGTTGGTATGCATCCAAAAGCCGGCAATTGTCCGGCATTCCCTCGGACAATGCTCGCGACCTTTATCTCTCCTATCATGAAGGCCATGGCGGGTTTAATCGCGGCAGCTATCGCTCCAAGCGCTGGCTGGTAAATGTTGCCGCCGACGTGGCGCGCGATGCCACGCGCTATCAAACCCAGATCGATGGCTGCAGGCGGCGACTTTCCCACCGCTTTTGGCTGTTTTGAATCTCCCCTAGCGCTGCCGACTCGGGCATGTTGACCCGATGTCATCACCAAGCTCGCAATCCGACCTGTTTTCCGCCTCGCCTGCGCCCATCCCTGATGCGACGCCACCGGCCGGCTATTCCGCGGCCCAGATCGAGGTGCTCGAAGGGCTGGAGGCTGTGCGCCGCCGCCCCGGCATGTATATCGGCGGCACCGATGAGCGCGCCTATCACCATTTGTTCGCCGAAGTGCTCGACAATTCGATGGACGAAGCCGTCGCCGGCTGGGCCGACCGGATCGAAGTGGCCCTCGACGAGGACGGTTATATCACCGTCACCGATAATGGCCGCGGCATCCCGGTCGATCCGCATCCGAAATTCCCCGACAAGTCCGCGCTGGAAGTCGTGCTGACCATCCTGCACGCGGGCGGCAAATTCTCTGACAAGGCGTACAAGACGTCCGGCGGCCTGCACGGCGTCGGCATCTCGGTCGTCAATGCACTGTCCTCGGTGCTCGAAGTTGAAGTGGCCCGGGAGAAAATCCTGTGGTCGCAGAATTATTCGCGCGGCCTGCCGCTCGGCCCGCTGGTCAAGGTCGGCGCCACGGCCAATCGGCGCGGAACCAAGATCCGCTTCCTGCCTGACACCGAAATTTTCGGCGACAAGATGCGGGTCAATCCGGCCCGCGTTTATGCAATGGCACGCTCCAAGGCGTTTCTGCGCCGCGGCGTCAAAATCCTGTGGCGCTGCCCGGAATCGATGGTCGAAGGCAGCGACATCCCGGCCGAAACCTTGCTGTGCTTCCCCGGCGGCCTCGCTGACCGGCTCACCGAAATGACCGGCAAGTCCTCCCTCGTCACGACCGAGGCCTTCACCGGCAAGGTCGAGCGTTCCGATGGCAGCGGCGGCGTCGAATGGGCGATGGCCTGGTCGAATAATGGTTTCGGCAGCGAGGCCGACGGCTTTTGCCAGACTTATTGCAACACCGTTCCCACCCCGCAGGGCGGCACGCATGAACAAGGTTTCCGCGCTGCGATCACCAAGGGTCTGCGCGCCTATGCCGACCATGCCAATGCCAAGAAGGCGGCGCTGATCACACCCGATGATGTGCTCGGCGGCGCTGGCGCATTGGTCTCCGTCTTCATCAGCGAGCCGGAATTTCAGGGCCAGACCAAGGAGCGCCTCGCCTCGCCGGAAGCGGCCAAGCTGGTCGAGGCCGCCGTGCGCGACCAGTTCGATCACTGGCTCGCCGGTTCGCCCAAGGAAGCCACCAAGCTGGTCGAATGGGCGATCGAACGCGCCGAGGACCGGCTGCGCCGCCGCAAGGAAAAGACCGTCAAGCGCCAATCCGCCTCGCGCCGCCTGCGCCTGCCCGGCAAGCTGGCCGATTGCTCGCGCGCCGATGCCGATGGGACCGAGCTTTTCCTGGTTGAGGGTGACTCCGCTGGCGGCTCGGCCAAACAGGCCCGCAATCGCAAGACGCAGGCCATCCTTCCCCTGCGCGGCAAAATCATCAATGTCGTCTCCTCGGCCAGCGACAAGGTCGCGGCCAACCAGGAGATCAGCGATCTCCAGCTCGCGCTGGGCTGTCAAACTGGCTCCAAGTTCAAGCTCGAAGACTTGCGCTATCAGCGCATTGTCATCATGACCGATGCCGATGTCGACGGCGCCCATATCGCGGCCCTGCTAATCACTTTCTTCTTCACCGCCATGCCCGAGCTGATCCATGCCGGCCGGCTCTACCTCGCCCAACCACCCCTCTTTCGCCTGACCCAGGGCAGCCATACCTTGTATGCCCGCGACGAAATTCATCGTGACCAGCTGCTGCGCGACGAGTTCAAGGGCTCTGCGAAGATCGATATCGGCCGCTTCAAGGGCCTCGGCGAAATGACCCCGGCCCAGCTGAAGACCACCACGATGGATCCTGGCGTCCGGACCCTCGCCCGAGTCATCATCCCCGAGGGCGGTATCCCGACCGTCGAGGCGCTGGTGGAAACCCTGATGGGCAAGAAGCCGGAACTGCGCTTTGCCTATATCCAGGAACATGCGCCTGAAATCAGCACGCTCGATATCTAAAAGGGGACAGGTATATTTAACGCGCAGTCGCGGCGGTTTGCCTATCGGGCACCGTGGTGCGAGCGCGTTAAATATACCTGTCCCCTTTTTCCGTTGCACGACAATCTCCACGCCGTTTCCGGCTGGAGGGATGGGCATTGATCAGGCGGGATGCACGGGAAGATCCGTCGAACCCTTGTCTCATTAAGCGCTTGAGTGAAAATCCGATCCTTCGGATCTTCCCGCACGCGATGTTTTTGCAGACGCCGCGACTTGTCTTGTCCAACGCTTTCTAAGCCTGCCGACCGTGTGGGCCAATTGGCCTCACCCCACCATCGCGAGGGGTAGAAAGGCCCTGTCGGGACGTCACCCCCGGTCGCGCCAATCCGCCCGTTCAAACCCTTCTCTTTTACCGTCCGGCCGTGGCCGGGATCAGGGTCTGGGCACCGTCAGTGGGCGAGCCTCCAGGATCGCCGTCTCTCTCGTCCGCTCTTTCATGGTCCGGGACCGTTATTTCCCGTCCACTCGAGGCATCGCACGGCCACCACATCACCAGACGGTCTAGAAACGCCCCGCTCGGCAGCCGATGCGGGGATTATGGGCCAAGCGGCGGGGGCCGAGGGGGTGGGGATAAGATCGCGCAAAATTCGTCATCCTGACGCAAGTCAGGACCTCGATAGACCGGGCTCCGCACCTGTCACGTCGAGGTCCTGACTTGCGTCAGGATGACGTGGGATAGTTGGGAGATGTGGGGGATAAGCGGGCAATTACGCACCACGCCAACATCAAACACCCCACTTCCCCCGGAGGAGCGCAGCGAATTCCGGGGTCTGCCCCTCGGTGGCGGTGCGAGTTCAACCAAGCTCCGGCGGGCCCCGGAACAGGTCCGGGGGAAGTAGTATTTTTGGGAGTTGGAGGTTGGAGCCACCCCCTCAACTCAACGCCTCAATAATCGCGCAATCCGGCGTGGCGCCGCGATGGCATTGCTCGGTCATCCGCATCAGCGTCTTCTCCAGGCGCCGCAGGTCCACGATCTTGCGACGTATCTCGGCGAGTTGGTGTTCGGCGATGACGGCGATGTCGGCGCAGGCATAATCACCGGTCTTGACGGTCGCCAACAGGGCACGAATATCCTCTAACGGAAAACCCAAATCGCGCAGCCGCAAGACAAAACGCAGCCGCGCGACATCATCGCCGTCATAGATGCGGTGACCGCTTTGCGTACGCTGCGGCGGCTCGATCAGGCCGATGCCTTCGTAATAGCGCACGGTTTCTATGTTGCAGTCGAGCTGACGGGCGACATCGCCGCGTTTGAGCATGGCTCTCATCCTTGTGATCGGCATGGCGGAATCCGCCCTTGCACCTGTAGTGACTACAGAGAGTAAACTCCTGCCATGACCAAGATCAATCCCTCCCCGCCCAGTCTGCAGACTTGGCTTTCCGGTAGCGGCGCGCTTGGCGGCATCGCAGCCTTCATCGGTGCGTCATGCTGCGTCATCCCGATCCTGCTCGTGCAGCTGGGTATCGCCACCGGCCTGGTCGCGCACCTGGCCTGGTTCGCGCGTTGGCAACCGTATTTTGTCTGGACTGCCGCCGGAATATTGGCGCTGTCGGCGACCCTGGCGCTCTGGCGCGGGCGTCCATCGCGGGCCTTCTGGATCTGGTGGGGTATCGGTGCGGTCTTTTTGGCGGCGGCATTCGTGCTGCCGAATTACGAGCTGCAAATGCTGCAATGGGTTCGCGGTTGAGATGAACAAGGCCAGGGCAAGCCAGCCAACCTCGCCCTCGCCTGCCAGACAGATCTTCAACAGTAATTGGCGCATTCGCGCCGTCTTCGTCGCATCGGGAGTACCCACAAAATGACCAAGGAATTTGATCTGATCGTGATCGGGGCCGGCACCGGCGGCAATGGCGTGGCCCGGATGGCTGCAGCCGCAGGCTGGACGGTGGCGAGCCTTGACGCCCTTCCCTATGGCGGCACCTGTGCCCTGCGCGGGTGCGACCCGAAAAAGATGCTGATCGCCGTAACCGAAGGCGCCGAATGGTCGCACAATATGGCGGGCAAGGGTCTGGAGGCGCAGGTTTCGGTCAATTGGCCAGACATGATGGCTTTCAAGCGCACCTTCACCGATGCGATGCCGCCGCGGATCGAGGCCGGATTGAAAAAGGCCGGCATCACCACGCTGCACGGCACCGCCCGCTTCACGGGCCCCGATACCATCGAAATCAATGGCGACACGCTGCGCGCCCGGCATTTCCATATTGCGACCGGTGCCCGGCCGATGACCCTGAATATTCCCGGCGAGGCGCATCTGATCACCAGCACCGATTTTCTCGAGCTTCCGGAACGTCCGGACAGGATCGTCTTCGTTGGCGGCGGATTCATTGCAATGGAGTTCGCCCATATCTCGAAGCGCGCCGGCGCCGCCGAAGTCACTGTGCTGGAGATGATGGATCGCCCACTGGGCAATTTCGATCCCGACCTGGTCGCGATGCTGGTCGAAGCGACCACTGAACTGGGGATCGACCTGCAAACGACGGCCAAAGTGCTTGAAATCCGAAAGTCGGGCTCGGCTTTCGAAGTGGATTATGAAACACCGTCCGGCCGGCAAACCGTGGCTTGCGATCTCGTCGTGCATGCGACCGGCCGGGTCCCCAACATCGAGGATTTGAACCTTGAAGCCGCCGGCGTCGACTATTCGCGGCGCGGCATCAAGGTCAGCGCCTATATGCGAACCACCAACCCGGCGATCTTCGCCGCCGGAGACTGTGCCGATAGTGGCCCCAACCTGACCCCGGTCTCGGCCAATGAGGGCCGCATCGCCGGAAAGAACCTGCTCGCCGGCAAGGACGAGCGCGCCGTTTCATACCCACCGATCCCGAGCGTGGTCTTCACCCTGCCGAATCTGGCCATGGTCGGCCTGTCCGAGGCGGCAGCGCAGGAAAAAGGCCTGGATTTTGAGACCCGGTTCGAAACCACGAGCGGGTGGTATTCATCCATGCGGGTCGGCGCGAAATGGTCCGGTTACAAAATTCTGGTCGAGAAGGGCAGCGGCAAGATTCTGGGCGCACATCTGATCGGGCCCGGCGCCGAAGAGCAGATCAACCTCTTCGCCATGGCGATCAAGGCGGGCTTGACCGCAAACCAGATCAAGGGGCTGATTTTTGCCTATCCAAGCTATGCTTCGGACATCGGTTCGATGGTCTGAATTGCCTGCACAAAAAACCACGGTTATTGACGACCAATCCCAAAAATCACACGCCTGTCATCAAGTCAGTTGCGGGAGTGCCAGATTGGCGTCTCAGATCCGGGCATCTGCGTTTTCCCGAGGCCGCGACTGAGGTCCTGGAAAGCAGGTTGATCATCCGCCAGCCGAATAAGGTCGGCGGGACGCCGCATCTCCCAAGTCTTGATCCGCCTCCGTTTCAAAGAAACAGGACCATGTTCCGCCCGCCGCAAACACTGAGCTACGGCGCGGTGTTGCGCGCCGCGGATCAAGGCGCAAGCAATCATTCGAAGACAGTCATGATACTGAAACTTTTATTTAAACTCGGCCACCACTTGGCACGTAACGGTAACGGGACAGGATTACACCCAGCTCTCTTACACGTCCGGGGGGATCGAAAACATGACTCCCGGATCGACTGTTCCGGGAGAATGAAGTGTCAAACGCCAACGCGTCGTCGATAAAGAAAGCGGGCACAGCCCGTCTTGGTCAGGCCAAATGGGCCTTTTCCACGCGCCTGTGTACCCGGCGCAGTGACGGATATATCCGGTCCGACATCACGCCCGCCGCGGGCGATCTCTGCCTGGCCCGCGTGGTGCGCCTCGGCCATCATCAACGCTTGGAGCTGGCAACGGGGCGCAGGGCGCATCTCTATCCCGGTGACGAAATCGTTATAGCCTATGGCAATCGTTATGCCGTCGACCAATTCGATGCGGTTGTTCCCGACTCGCTGAAACCCTGCGATCTCGCGGCCGCCGGCGGCGTAGCCGGCACGGTGAGATCCCGACACTCACGAACGCGCCAACCGACCCGGATCGAACCGATCGGCCTGCTCTGCGATGCCGGCGGCGAGACCTGGAATCTGAACCGTTTCCGCACGCCGATTCCGCTTCAGTCGCAGGCGTTTTCGCCCAGTGTAATTGCCGTGACAGGTGCCGGAATGAATTCCGGCAAGACGACGACGGCGAGCGCGATGGTGCACAGCCTCAAGAAGGCTGGGCTGAGAGTCGCGGCGATCAAGCTGACCGGGACCGGTTCCGGCGGAGATTTGTGGCAGTTTCTGGATGCCGGCGCCGACCATGTCTATGATTTCACCAATGCCGGCTACGTCTCGACCTGCGGCCTGGGTCTGCCCGAGTTGACGACGATCATTCAGGATTTGATCGCATTGGCCTCGACTTCGCACGATGTCATTATCGCCGAGGTCGCCGATGGATTACTTCAGACCGAGACCGAGCTTCTGCTGAAATCCGAGGCCTTCCGTCAGACGGTCGATGCGATGGTCTTCGCCGCCGGCGATGCCATGGCTGCCGCTTATGGTGTCGCACGGCTCAGCGAGATCGGATTCACACCCTCATTCGTCTCCGGCCTGGTGACCGCCTCGGAACTCTCCCGGGTCGAGGCCGAACAAGCGTGCGGCCTTCCTGTCCTCACCCTCGCGGAAATCCTGGCCGGCGATCATGTTCTGCCCCTCGCCCTGCAGACACTGCCGGAAATCCTGGCGGCAGAGGCGGGCCGATGAGCCCGGCCGCCCTGATGAACCCGGTTTCAGACAGCGGCTCGGCGCCGGTCACACAATTCACCGGGCGGCCTGTGAAAACGGCCTGCGTTTCGAGTGTGCGCACCGAGATGGCACCGCATGTGCCGTATTTCTTTTCCCGCCCCGCTGCCGAGATTCCCCTTCGTGGCACGATCATTTCGATTCACGGCATCACCCGAAATTCCGCGGCACATGCTTTCCACATGGCCCGGGCGGCGGGGCCGTCCGGGTATTGCGTCATTGCACCGCATTTCTCGAAAACCGAATATTCGGGCTATCAATTGGCACAGGCCAACGCGGCAGGCCGCGACGCGTCTCAAGCCTTGAAACTCGTGCTCGCCGACGCATCGCTTCGGTTCGGCATTCCGACGCAGTCACCAATCCTGTGCGGGTATTCCGGCGGCGGGCAATTTGCCCACCGGTTCGTGCTGACCCAGGATGTCGCGGTCCGGCAATTGATCCTGATCGCACCGGGCTGGTTTACCTTTCCTGACAGCAACGAGCCCTTTCCCTACGGGCTCGCTCCCCAGGCCAACGGCATGCCGGGCGCACCAGGCCTGGACCGCCTCCTGCGAACGCCGATTTCGGTCATTGTCGGCACATCCGATATTCGCAGGAATGGCACGCTCAATACAGATCCCCGGCTCGATGCGCGCCAGGGCCGCAACCGGTTGGCGCGGGCGAGCGCCTGGGTAGAGGCGATCAATGCCTCGGCTGAAGAGCGCTGTCTTGAGCCCGCAGCCACCCTGGTGACAGTGAAGAAGGCCGATCATAATTTCGATACCAATTTCCGGCGTCACGGCTTTGCCGGGCGCATCCTGGACCTGATCCACAAACAGCACCAACCCAACCCAAAAACTTGATAAAAAAGGAAACTCGTCTTGTCCCTCTATGCTTTTCGGGCCGTCGCCCTTTCGATCGGCTCCGCCCTTGCCTTCGCCAGTGCCGCCCAAGCGCTTCAGCTTGAGGCCGACCACAACGGACTGAGCTGGGAATCCGGACCGGTCAGCATCACCCTTGGCGGCCGCCTGCATCTCGACACAGTCTCGGTCGATGCAGACCAGACGGTGTTCCAGGGGGCCGGCACCGATCTGCGCCGCCTGCGGCTTGATGCCACTTTTGAATTTTTCGATGATTGGCGCTTCAAGGTCGACGCCGATGTCGGGGCGGCCAGTCCCGGCATCAAAAATCTCTGGATTTCCTATCGCGGGCTGGACAATACCACGATCACAGCCGGCAATGTCGTGGCGCCATTCAATGGCGAGAACATGATGAGTTCCAATAATCTGAAACTCATGGAGCGCTCATTGATTGCCGGCCTGTCACCCAATTTCCTGCTCGGTGCAATGGCCAATTATCACACTGACCATTGGTCTTTTTCGCTCGGCGCATTTGAAAACCCGATCGCGACGGACCCGCTGACCAATACAGATGACGGCACCAGCGTGGTCGGACGTGTGGTCTTCGCGCCGGTGAATGTGCGCCGCCACGCGATCCACCTGGCCGCAGCGGTGGAAGGCCGTACCCTGACGACCGGCGAGCCATCGAAGGTCGGAACCCGCCAGGAAATCAGCCTGATCCGGACAAAACTTCTCAACACGCACCAAATGGCGGGCGTTGCCGGCTACACCAATTATAATCTTGAAGCGATGCTCATCGAGGATTCCTGGATGCTGCGGGCCCAATATATCTACCGGACCAATGATGCGCCCGCCCTGGGCGATCCGGTGTTTAACGGGCTCACGCTCGAGGCCGCCTGGGTGATGACCGGCGAGCGCCAGCGCTATAACGTATCCAGCGGAACATATGGTGCCATTCATCCGCGCAATGCGTTCGGGGCGGTTGAGCTGGCGGCGCGCTATAGCACGCTGAATTTGTCGGACGGACTTGTGGCCGGCGGCGAGGAAACCAACTGGACCGTCGGCGTCAACTGGTATCCTACGCGTAATCTGCGCGTCATGGGGAATCTTGTCCGGGCCGAAACCTCACCCGGCGCCAATGGTTTGTCCGAACGCGTCGATGCGGCCATGGCGCGATTCCAGCTCAGCTACTGAGCTGAACCCGGTGGACGGAGCCGGCCGGGTCTGTCACTGCGGATGATGCAATAGCGGTGGGCGACGGAGAGATGACAGACACATTGAACCCAACCGGACTCGCAGACGACGGTTTGGACATGACGGGGACAACACCGGGACTGTTTTCCTTCCGGAGTCTGCCAGTCCGGGCCCGGCACCATTTAATGGTGGTCGTGTTGATCGCGATCGGTCAGGCCATCGCCCTGGCCGGCGTGGCGCTGGGTCTGACGCGTCTGCTCAGTCATCCGGAACGCTGGGAGCCCCTGACGCTGACCTTGGTGGTTTTGGCCGTCATTGTCAGCGTCTGGCTGCGGTTTCGCGAGCGGCTGGATGGCGAACGGCTGGGTCAGGAAGTGGCCCACGCCACGCGGCTCGCCATGGCCACCCATTTACTCAAACTGCCAACCCGCGGCAGCCGGCCGGTCCCGCGTGATGTCCTGCTGCGTTTCATCGGTGACCTGACGGCACTGAAAACCTGGTATGCGCGCGGCAGCGTCAGCATCCTGGTCGGCGCACCGCTGTTGATCACTGCCGTGACGGTTATTGCCCTGCAAAGCTGGCATTTGGGCACCCTGCTCGGGCTCGTCATTCTCGTCGGTATTTTGATCCAGATCTTACTTTTGAGCCGGCTGCGCGATGCTGGAAACCTGGCCCGCAAGCAACGCGGCCGCCTGGCCCGCTTCATCGTCGATCGCACCGAGGCCTTGTCCAGCGTCCAAGCTTACAGCACATCTGACAGGGAGATCACACGGATCGACAAACGCAGCAGCGCTCTGACCACCACCATGGTCGATCGCACCCGCTGGGCCGGCGCGCTGCGGGCGATTGCCGAAGCGGCGGCCTCGAGCATCCCGCTGCTGGTCTTGCTCGACTGGAAATTGACCGGAAGTGTCGCGCTGCATTCCGCTGCCACGACCGTGATCATTGGTGGATTGTTGACGCCGCGCATTCGCGAGCTCGGGCGGGTGCTGGAATATCATGCGCTGGCGACGATATCACGTGACCGGATTGCCGCTTTCCTCGCCCTGAACACGCTTGACGAGCGCAGCGATGCCCGGGCCCTGCGCAAGCGCGGCGGCGACATCCGGCTGCGCGGGCTGGAATTGGCGGGGGTGTTCAATCCACTGGGGTTCAAGGCCGCCGCCGGCGCCCGCATCGCTCTGACCGGTCGAAATGGTTCGGGCAAGAGCCGTCTTCTCGGCCTGATCGCCGGTCTGGAAGAGCCAACGGCCGGATATATCTCCATCGATCACCAGTCCACGGCGAAACGATCGATGCGCTCGCTGCGGCGCATCGTGGCGCTGGCCAGCCTGGATGCACCGCTGATGCGCGGCAGTGTCAATGCCAATATCCGACACCGCCGTGCCGACGATCTGGAAACCCAGCTGGCCACGTATGGCTATCGTCAATTGATCGACGAACTCAATCAGGGCGGAGACACCCGCATTGGCCCAAGGGGGGAAGGTGTCTCCCTGGGTCAGAAAAAACGGATCATCCTGTTACGCGCCCTGGCACGCCAACCGGCCATACTCCTGCTCGACGAAATTGAGACCAATCTCGACGCCGCCGGGCTGGAGGTCCTCGATTCTGTGTTCGCAAACTTTCCCGGAACGATTATCGCGGCGACCCACTCACGCCACTGGATCGATAAATGTAATGGCCGGTGGACTCTGGACGAACCAGCCTAGCCCCTACGCCAACACCCCGGTCGCAAACAACCTTACTTTCAACCCGCCATGATCGACATAGGGCCCCGGTGCGCCAAATGGCAGGCGCGTCGCCCGGGCGAGATCGACCTCGGTGGTGACGAGCCCAACCCGCCAGCCGGCAAACCGCGTCATCAAGGTTTTACCGAGACCGCGATAAAGTCCTTGCAGGGCGGTCTTGTTGCCGATGCGGGTGCCGTAGGGCGGATTGATGATGACCAGGCCGGGCTCACAGTCGGGCGCCTCCAGCTCGGAGACGGGGCATTGCTGAAACTGCGTGAGGGACGCAATGCCGGCGCGTTCGGCATTGTCGCGGGCGACGCGGATGGCGCCGGCATCGCGGTCGGAGCCGTAAAAGCGCAGATCGGTTGTCCGCGGTTCGCGTGGGGCTCGCATCTTGTCCCAGGCCGCTTGGTCGAATCCAACCAGCTGCTCGAACGCGAATTCGCGGGTGCGGCCGGGCGCCAGGCCGGCAGCAATCTCGGCGGCTTCGATGATGAAGGTGCCCGAGCCACACATCGGGTCGAGCACCGGCTCAGACCCGTCATATCCACACTCGCGCAAGAAGAGCGCGGCGAGAGTTTCGCGCATCGGCGCCTTGGCGACGGCCTGCTTGTAGCCGCGCTTGTGCAGAAGCTCACCGGAAGTGTCGATGCTCAGCGTGCACAGATTATCCTCCAGCCTCGCCCTGACCTGCACGGCGGCGTCGCTTGTGATTGGCGCGCCGAGCTCTTCTCGGATCGCGGTCTCGATGCGCTGGGCGGCGGCGCCGGCGTGATAGATTTTCGAACGCTTCGAGCTGGCATCGACGCGCACCGGCACGTCCGGGCGCAATACCTCGCCCCAAGGGAAACGGCGCGCCAGCTTGTCGAGCTGGGACAAGTGCACGGCATGAAAGGCGCCGATCCGCGCCAGCACGCGGCTGGCACCGCGGATCTCCAGATTGGCACGCCAGACATCGCTCCAGCCGCCCTTGATGGTGACGCCGCCGGATTCGGCGTGCGGCTCGGGAAAGCCCTTCTCCACCAGCTCCGCGCACAGCATGGCTTCAAGGCCCGGCGCGGTAACGAGAAAGATGTCGAAGGGGGCGGGCTGGGTCATGAGGCAGGTTTATCGGAGAATGCGAGGTGGATCGACGCCGCTGTGCTGTCGCGCTCAATCGCCGCATTACAATATCGTTAATTTGACGCGCCCGGCGCAAACGCGCTCTATTCCCTCAACTTTGCCCGGTGTGTGATTCAACGGGTGTAATTGGGGAAGCAATCACGATGACATTGAAAGCATGGATGCCAGCGACGGCGCTCGCCGCCGTCTTGGCGCTGGCCGCGTGCAGCGCTCCGGACACCTCCGGGGACAGCACGCAAAGCGCAAGCGGCGATAGCGACGCAGTCGTCCGCTATAGCCTTGATCCCTATCCCTCAACCTATGTGCCGCGCGCGAGCGGCGTGACGCTGATCCAGCACGCCACCGTGATCGACGGTGTCGGCGGTCAGATCGAAAACGGCGATGTGCTGGTCGAGAATGGCCGCATCTCGGCTGTTGGCACCGGCCTGGTGGCGCCCGACGGCGCGACGGTGATCGATGCGACGGGTCGCTATGTCACCCCTGGGATCATCGATATCCACTCCCACCTCGGCGATTACCCGTCACCAGGTGTCGATGCCAATAATGATGGCAATGAGATGACCTCGCCGGTGACGCCGCAGGTCTGGGCCGAACATTCCGTCTGGCCCCAGGATGTCGGTTTTGAAGCCGCCCTCGCCGGCGGTGTGACAACGATCAGCGTCCTGCCAGGCTCAGGCAATCTGTTCGGTGGCCGTGGTATCACGCTGCGCAATGTCGCCGCGCGCACGGTCCAGGAAATGAAATTTCCCGGCGCGCCCTACACGCTGAAAATGGCGTGTGGCGAAAATCCGTCACGCGTCTATGGCAGTCGCAACCAATCGCCGGCGACCGATATGGGCAATATGGCCGGCTATCGCGCCGCCTGGCAGCGTGCCACCGAATATCGCCGCAGCTGGCAGGAATACTGGGATAGTGCCGAGGCCGGCGAAGACGCGACGCCGCCAACCCGCGACCTTGGTCTCGATACGCTGATGGGCGTGCTGAATGGTGAAATTCTCGTCGAGATGCATTGCTATCGCGCCGACCAGATGGCGCAGATCATCGACCTGTCGCATGAGTTCGGCTATCACGTCGCCGCTTTCCACCACGCGGTGGAAGCCTATAAGATCCCCGACCTGCTTGCCGCCGAAGGCACCTGTGCTGCGGTGTGGGCCGATTGGGGCGGGTTCAAGATGGAAGCGTATGATTCCATCCGCGAAAACCTGCCAATGATCCATGCAGGCGGTGCCTGCGCCATGATCCATTCCGACAGCGAAATGGGCATTCAGCGTCTCAACCAGGAAGTTGCCAAGGCGCTGGCCGATGGCCGCCGGGCCGGGATCGATATTTCCGAAGCCGACGCTTGGCGCTGGTTGACCTCCAACCCGGCCACAGCGCTGGGCATTCTCGATCAGACAGGGTCGCTGGAAGTCGGCAAGCGCGCAGACATCGTGCTGTGGTCTGCCGATCCGTTCAGCACCTACTCACGCGCCGATCGGGTCTGGATCGACGGTGCCTTGACCTATGATCGCCGCGACGAGGACATGCAGCCCGTTCGTGACTTCATGCTCGGCCAACCTGGTGAGGGAGACGAATAATGAACCGCTTCATATCTGCCATTGCGCTCAGCATGGCCCTGGCCGCGCCAGGCCTCGCCCAGTCCTACGCCGTCACCAATGGCCGCGTCGTCACCAATACCGACGCCGGCATCATTGAGGATGGTACCGTCCTGCTGCGTGACGGCTCGATTGTTGCCGTCGGCAATGACGTCACCATTCCGGTCGGCACGACCGTGATCGACGCCCAAGGCGGCTGGATCACGCCGGGCATTTTCGCGCCCGTCACCCAGTTGGGCCTGATCGAGGTCGCGTTGGAAGATTCGACCACCGATGACAGCGCCGATGACTCGCCCTATTCGGTCGCACTCGACGTCGCCGACAGCTTCAATCCGGCCGGCACGCATATCGCGTCGAACCGGATCGGCGGCATCACCCGTGCGGCGCTCTATCCCTCCACCGGCTGGAATATCTTTGCCGGCCAGGGCGCGTTGATCGACACGACCGGGTCCAGCACCTCGCTGTTTGAAGAAGACAGTTTTGTGTTCGCCGATCTCAGCCAGTCCGGTGCAGCAACAGCCGGCGGGTCCCGCTCGGCAGCCTGGACCTATCTGGCTGCAGCCTTTGCTGATGCCCGGGGCTATCCCGGCCGCTTCAGCGGCGATCATGAGGGCGATGCCCTCAATCGCTATGACGCTGCGGCACTCGTGCCGGTGGTGCGCGGGCGTATCCCGCTGGTGATGGACCTCGATCGGGCGGCTGATATCCGCCGGGCCTTGCGGTTCCAGCGCGAAAATGCGCCAATGCAGCTGATTATCCTCGGCGGTGCTGAAGCCTGGATGGTAGCCGACGAACTGGCCACCGCCGGCGTGCCGGTGCTGATGGATCCACTTCGCAACCTGCCCAGCTCCTTCGATGCGATTGCATCGACGCTGGAGGCCGCCCAACGGCTCCAGCGCGCTGGCGTCACCGTCGCTTACACCACCCAAACCGCCGATGGGTATTTCAACGCCCGCCTGTTGACCCAGCACGCCGGCAATGCCGTCGCCCATGGGGTGCCGTGGGATGCAGCCTTCCGCTCGATCACGCTGACACCGGCTCAAATCTATGGCGTCGGGGACCGTTTCGGCGCCCTGGCTGCGGGCTATACCGGAGATGTTGTGGTGTGGGACGGCGATCCGCTGGAAGTGATGAGCGCGCCGGTGGCGATGTTGATCAATGGTGAACCGACCGACATGACATCGCGCGAAACCCGGCTGCGCGACCGTTACATGGATATCACGGACGAGAGGCCTTTCGCCTATCGTCGTTGACGAAAAGCCGCCTGTACGTTGACAGAACGCGCAGGAGACGTATTTTGCACCTCATTCGTGGCCGCGCCGTTTCGGCGCGGCCACGTCATTTTGCTCCCAGCCTATTGCTGCTTCAGATTTAAAAGGACGCCATGACGTTCGAAGACCTCGGGTTAAGCCCGAAACTGCTCACTGCCATCACTGCAGCGGGCTATACAGAGCCCACACCGATCCAGGCCGGCGCCATCATGCCCGCATTGACCGGACGCGACGTGCTGGGCATTGCCCAGACCGGCACCGGCAAGACAGCGGCCTTTGTGCTGCCCCTGATCGAACTGCTCTCGCGCGGCCGGGCCAAGGCCCGCATGCCACGCTCGCTGATCATTGCACCGACCCGTGAACTCGCCGCCCAGTGCGCTGAAAATTTCGAATCCTATGCCAAGGGGCAAAGGCTCTCCATGGCCCTGCTGATCGGCGGCGTCGCGTTTGGACCCCAACAGGCCATTCTTGATCGCGGAGCCGATGTGCTGATCGCGACCCCGGGCCGGCTGCTCGATCATTTCGGCCGCGGCAAACTCCTGCTCAATGGCGTCCAGATCCTGGTCGTCGATGAAGCCGACCGCATGCTCGACATGGGCTTCATTCCCGATCTGGAAAAGATTTTCTCGCTGACGCCGCCGCGCCGGCAGACCCTGTTCTTCTCGGCCACCATGCCGAACGAAATCAAAAGCCTGATCGACCGCTTCCTCAACGACCCCGTCCGGGTCGAGGTCGGACGCCCAGCCACAGCGGGCGCCAATATCGAACAATATCTCGTCCGCGTCCGCGACGCCCAGCCCAAGACCAAGCGGACCGCCCTGCGCGAAGCGATGTCACGCGACGGCGTCAAGAACGGCATCATCTTCTGCAATCGCAAACGCGATGTGGACATGGTGGCGCGCGAGCTGACGAAATTCGGTATCCCCGCCTCGCCGATCCATGGTGATCTCGATCAATCCGTGCGCACCGCAACCCTGGCCGGGTTCAAGGATGACAGCATCCGCTTCCTGGTCGCCAGCGACGTCGCGGCACGCGGTCTCGACATCCCTGATGTGAGCCATGTGTTCAATTACGACATGCCGCACCATGCCGATGATTATGTCCACCGCATCGGTCGGACCGGGCGCGCCGGCAAGACCGGCACTTCGATCACCATCATGGCGCCGGGCGACGAAAAGAATCTCGCCGCCATCCTCAAACTGACGCGGCAGGACATTCCTGACATGCCCGCCGCTGGCGCGCCGCCATCTGTGGCCGCATCGCCTGCACCAACGCCATCTGCTGTGACGGCCGCAGAGCCCGAACCCGCCGCTCCAGAGGCCGAGGCCAACGCACCGCGCACGCCGCGCGGACGCCGTTCCAGCCGCAAGCCGCGCGAATCGAAAACGGAATCTGTCGCCGAAACCGCCGCCGAACCGGTCACCGCAGCTATTCAGCCGGCCAAGGTCGAAAAGGCGCCCGAGCCTGCAGCCGCCAAGCCGGCTGCCAAGCCCATGCCCGTCACGCCAGAAACCCGCGAACCCGCTCAGGCTCCGCAGCCGAAGCCGGCGCGCAATGCACGATCGAATGAGCGTTCGAATGAACGCAAATCCGGGTCGCGCCGCAATCATGACGAAGGCCATGATCGCGATGTCGTTGGCTTTGGCGAACACGTCCCCGGATTCATGCTGACCGGAGCCTGATCACTCCGCCCGGCCAAACTGCGGCTGATTGAGGGGGCTATTTCCTGCCCCCTCAATCAAAAAAACTCATACGTTATGAGCAATTTTTACCTCTTCTTTCCGTTTCCCGGATAGCTTGCTTGAAAGGCCACCGACCCGTTCGTTGGCTTCGATAAGGAAGGGTTTCTCGTGAACGGACGGTTGCTGGGACAAGAAGGGCAGGAGTTCGCGCGAAAAGCGCTTGAGCTCATGGAACAATTCAATGTTCCGCCGACGCCGGAAAACTACGCCGTCTGGGTCTGCTTCGCCAGCGATACCAATCCGGAATTGTGCGAGTCGGTCCGTCACCACATCCAGTCCGAAACCACATTCACACCCGAAATCAGCTCCGAACTGTTCGAGCAGTATTTCCAGTGGAGCGCCATTCAGGACGCCATTCTGGAAAGTGGCGGCATGATGAGCCGTGAACTCGGCACGGTCCGTGACACTCTGATAGCGGCTGAAGCCGACACCGCTGCCTATGGCGAAACCCTGGCTGGTGCGACCTCGCAGCTCGGCGAAGCTGCCACGGACCCGGGCATCAAGAAACTCGTTGAATCTCTGGTATCGGCGACGGCGAAAATGCAGCGCCGCAGCCATGATCTCGAAAACAAATTGCAGGCGACGTCGAAAGAAGTCACCAAGTTGCGCGACAATCTCGAACGCGTCCGTGAAGAAGCGATGACCGACGCCCTCACCGGAATCGCCAACCGCAAACGCTTCGACGAGAGCCTGCGCAAGGCGCGCCGCGAGTCCGAAACCAAGGGCACGCCGATGAGCCTGGTCTTGTGCGATATCGATTTCTTCAAACGCTTCAATGACACTTGGGGCCATCAGACCGGTGACCAGATCATCCGCTTCGTCGCGGGATGCCTGACACGCCATGCTCCAGAAACCCATGTTGTGGCGCGCTATGGCGGCGAGGAGTTCGGCATTGTCATGCCCGGCACGAGCCCCGAAGAGGCGATGCAGATCGCTGAGAAAATCCGCCGCACTGTTGAATCAAAGAAATTATTGCGCAAATCCACCAATGAGGATTTGGGAAACATCACGATCTCACTTGGCGTCGCGACCTTCCAGGACAATGAGTCCATCGAATCCCTGATCGAACGCGCCGATACCCATCTCTACCGCTCGAAGACAGAGGGCCGTAATCGCACCACGACCGATGGTGCCGTCAGCGAGCGCGGTCGCTCAGCCGCCTGAATTTGGCGCTGACAAGCTGAAATGAAAACGCCGCCTCAACCGGGCGGCGTTTTTTGTGTCAGCCGGCAGGCGGAGCCGTGAGGGAGAAGCTCTCCCGTTGGGCCCAGACCCGGTGCAGCCCCTCCAGACCGGGCCGACCCTGGCGCCACAGACTCTCCGGGAAACGAAAATCAAGATAATCCACCGCGATGGCGACCGTCAGCGCGCCAAGGCTTTGCGGCGAGGTCAGCGCCGGGGCTTCCGCTTCCAGCTCATCGAGCGCGCGCAGGATTCCGCGTTCACGGCGGCCAATCCAGAAATCACTGAACAGCGCAGCCTCGCGCACCATCTCGACCCGGCGGGCCACTGCGAGATCAAGCAAGCCTGAACCCAAGGCCTCGATGCGGCGATCATCCCAGCTGGAGGCCCAAGGCGTTTTGGCCTGGTCATTGAGCCAGGCCGCAATCAGACTGCTCTCGGTCAGCGCGCGGCCATCCTCCAGCGCCAGGCAAGGCACACGGCCGAGCGGATTGGCCTGCAGCAGCCCTGCCCCGTCTTCGAAGGGGTTGGCATCAATTTCCGAAACCAGCTCAAGCAGGCCGAGCTCGCGCACCAGAACGCGACATTTGCGGGCATAGGGCGAGGTCGGCGAATAGAAGAGCTGCATCAGGCTTACATCTCGCGGACCGGCACGATGGTGACGCTCTCGCCACAGCCGCAGGCATCGGTCTGGTTGGGGTTGCGGAAGACGAATTTGGAGTGCAGCGTCGTCGTTTCATAGTCCAACTCGGTGCCGAGCAGGAAGAGCAAGGCCTTGGATTCAAGTACGATCTCAACGCCCTTGTCCTCGACGCGCTCGTCGAGCATTTCCGGCGCTTCGACATAATCCATCACATATTCCATGCCGGCGCAGCCGCCATTCTTGACGCCAACGCGCAAGAATCCGGCACCGCGCCGGGCCATGATGGATTTGACCCGTGTCGCAGCAGCCTCGGACAGGGTGACGGCCTTGGGTCTTTCGCGTCGTGCCATGATAGGTTTTCCGTTGGTCAAAACATGTTCAGGGAAAGCCGGGCCTCGTCGGACATGCGGTCCGGAGTCCAGGGTGGATCGAAGGTCAGCTCAACCGTCGCCTTGTTGACGCCCTCGACGCGCTCTACCGCGTCCTGGACCCAGCCGGGCATTTCGCCCGCCACCGGGCAGCCTGGCGCTGTCAGCGACATCACGACTTTCAGCGTCCGGTCGTCTTCGAGATCGACCTTGTAGATCAGGCCAAGCTCGTAGATGTCGACCGGAATTTCCGGATCATACACGGTTTTGAGCTGGACGATGACCTCATCGGTGATCTGGGCCAATTCCTCAACCGGAATCGGCTCCGGTTTCGGTGCGTCGGCAACCGGAACCGCTGATAACTCTGCGTCCGGCGTCCGCGTGGACGGTCCGGACAGGTCGATGACGTCTCGGGTTGTGCTATCGGTCATGATCCTACCTAGATGAGAAACTCGCGGGCCTTTTTCAATGCGTCGACAAACGCATCGGCCTCGTCGGTGGTGTTGTAGATGGCAAAACTGGCACGCGCCGTCGCATTGACGCCCATATGACGCATCAAAGGCTGGGCACAATGATGCCCCGCACGGATAGCCACGCCATATTTGTCGAGGATTTGCGCGAGATCGTGTGGGTGTGCACCATCCATGGCAAAACTGATAATCGCGCCCTTGTCCTGGGCGGTGCCGATAATGCGCACACCCTCGATTTGCGCCATGCCGGCGACAGCCCGGTCCATCAGGGCGCGTTCATGCTCCATAATGGCTGCGCGGTCATGGCGTTCCAGCCAGCGGATCGCAGCGCCCAGCCCGATTGCATCGGCGATTGGTGGCGTGCCGGCTTCAAATTTGTGTGGCGGATCGGCGAAGGTCAGCCGGTCCTCATAGACATCGGCGATCATCTCGCCGCCGCCCATGAAAGGCGGCAGACGATCAAGCCAGTCGCCCTTGGCGTAGAGCACGCCAATGCCGGATGGGCCGTACAGCTTGTGACCGGTGAAGACGAAGAAATCACAGCCCAGCGCCTGCATGTCGACGGGGATGTGTACCGCCGATTGTGACCCATCGAACAGCACCGGCACACCGGCGGCCCGAGCGATTTCCATGATGCGCTGTGCATTATTGATGGTGCCGAGCACGTTGGACATATGACTGATCGCGATCAGCTTCGTCCTTGGATTAACCAAGTCTGCCAGCTGTGGATAATCCAGTTCGCCGGCAGGGGTTACATCGGCCCATTTCAGGGTCAAACCCTTGGCATCTGCCAGCATTCTCCACGGCACGATATTGGAGTGATGCTCCATCCGGCTGACGATGATCTCGTCATCGGCCTTGAGGCTTTGGCCGAAAGAGTGGGCGAGCAGGTTGATCGCCTCGGTCGATCCGCGCGTGAAAACGATCTCTTCGGCGCGTGTCGCATTGATAAAACGGCGCACATCATCGCGCGCCAGTTCAAACGCCTCGGTCGATTCATTGGCCAGGGTGTGGAGGCCGCGATGCACATTGGCATAGTAGGCCCGATAGACCCCGGCGACGCTTTCGATCACGAATTCCGGCTTTTGCGCCGAGGCGGCATTGTCGAGATAGACCAGAGGCTGGCCATTGATCTCGCGCTGCAGGATCGGGAATTCATGGCGGATCGCCGGAATGTTGAGCGGCGCCGTGACGGATTTGGCCAAATTGACCCTGGATTGAGCGGTCATGAGATCGCTCTCAATCGCTGTTGCAGCCGCGCCCGCAACTCGTCGCGCAAAGCCTCACCCGAGACGAAATCCAGCGGTTCGGCCAAATAGCTCTCGATCAGCAATGCCCGCGCCTGGACCAATGGAATGCCGCGTTGGCGCATGTAGAACAGCGCCGTCTCGTCGAGCGCACCGATCGCATTGCCGTGGGCGCACTGGACATCATCGGCATAGATTTCAAGTTCCGGCTTGGCGTCAATTTCGGCGCGGTCATCGAGCATAAGGGCGCGATGGGTCATCTTTGCGTCGGTGTGCTGGGCCAAACGGTCAACCTTGAACTTGCCCTGGAAAACCCCGCGGGCATGGGCCGCGACGGCGCCCTTCACCAGCTGGCGCGTCGTGCCGCCGGGGCCGGTATGATGGACCGAGGTCGTGTAATCGAAATGACGGCCCTCATCGAGCAGATAGACGCCGTGCAGGCTCGCTTCGCTGTGTTCGCCGGCATGCATCACATGTGTCTCATTGCGCATCAGCTTGCCGCCGAATGCGAGCGCGATCTGGGTCAGTTTGGCATCTGTCGCCAGATCGATGCTCGAGGAGGCGATCAACACGCCCTCCTCCGCCTCGTCATGGACGCAGATCCGCTCAAGCCGCCCACCGCTCTCGATGGCGATATCGAGATGGAAATTGCCCAGCGAACCGGCAGCGCTGCTATAGCGCTCGACCAGGGTTACGGAACGTCCGGATTTCACGGTCAGGCCCAGGACTGCGGCGCTGGCGCCGGCGCTGGCATGTATGCCCAGCTCGACAGTTTCGCCGTCAGCGGGCTCCAACGCGCCGCTGGCGGCACCTGTGAGGGTGATCGAGCCAGCCGTGGTGATCTCACCGGCGGCGCGGCGCAGATCTGACCATTTCCACATTTCATGGCGCCGCGTCGGCAGGCCCTGAATGCGGGTTGCCTCACGCAATTGGCCCAGCCAACCGGTCGCGCCCTCGAGCGTATCGATCAGGGCGGTTTCAGCCGCGATAGGTTTGATCACTCCCATGCTCAGGCCGCCTCTCCGATATATTTGTCATAGCCTTCGGCCTCCAGCTCATGCGCGAGCTCGGGACCACCGGATTTGACGATGCGGCCAGCGGCCAGGATGTGGACGACATCGGGTTTGATGTAATCGAGCAGGCGCTGATAGTGGGTGATGACCAGCATGCCCCGCTCCGGTGAGCGCAGCGTGTTGACGCCGTCGGCGACCACTTTGAGCGCATCAATATCGAGCCCGCTATCGGTCTCGTCGAGGATCAGGAATTTCGGCTCCAGGATCAGCGCCTGCAGGATTTCCAGCCGCTTCTTCTCGCCGCCGGAAAAGCCGACATTGACCGGGCGTTTGAGCATGTCCATCGAGATCGAAAGCTGCTTGGCTTTCTCGCGCGCCAGCTTGATAAATGCCGGCGCCGTAACCTCGGCCTCACCGCGTGCGGCGCGCTGGGCGTTGAGCGCTTCCTTGAGGAAGATCAGCGTCGGCACGCCGGGGATTTCAACCGGATACTGGAAGGAGAGATACAGCCCGCGCGCAGCGCGTTCCTCCGGTGCCAGAGCGCCAATCTCCTCACCATTGAACTCGATCGAGCCCTCGGTCACATCATAGCCATCGCGGCCGGTGACGGCGTAGGAAAGCGTCGACTTCCCGGAGCCGTTGGGGCCCATGATCGCATGCACTTCCCCGGCCGGAACCTCAAGCGAGACACCATTGAGGATAAATTTTTCGACCTCATCTTGGTCTTCAACTTTGCAATGTAAATTATTGATTTTAAGCATTTCACTCTCTTACGGTCATCAGATTTGTCGGCGCAACTCGCCGAGGTTCAAATAGAATTCGAGGCTACCAATCCTGCGCCTTGCAGGCCGCGACTACGGCGGTCGCCGACAGCCGCATCGCCGCCATCCCGCTTTGGTCCAGCAGGCGGCAGTCATGGGCGGCATGATCGATCAGCAACTCATAGACCGTCCCGAGCCCGTCGACGGTTAGCCGGCTGGCCGTTTCATAAGAGGTCGCCGCGTCGCCGCGCGATCGGGTGATCACCAGCCCGTCGCGGACGTCAAACGCATCAACGCCAAAGCCTGACAGTTCGCCAACCCGCTGGAACAGGCCTTCATCGTCCTGCTGCCAGACCGACCAGAGCGTATTCACATTGCCGGTCAGCAGCGGAATGAAGAGCTCTTCACGGTCATCGCCATTGATGTCGCGCAGGGCCGGACTGGCCATGGCGTCCTCGATGGTGATCGGGCCAAAGCTTTGAACTTCCTGGCCTTCGAGGGTGTTGAGATTGACGGTCAGGCGCGTGCCGCGCGATGTCGAGGCATAGTCGAAGAACAATAGGTGATCCTCGTCGAACAGCAGGGCGCAGTCGGTGGCACCATTGCCGGCCGCCAACTCATCACACCAGGGCTGACCCTCATCATGGGCAAAGTCCGGCTGTTCAAAATCCTGCGCACAGCCCGCGCCGCCAATCAGGGCACAGCAACCAAGCGCCAGCAAAATGCGGTTTTTCAAGCTCATCCCACACTCCCCTCAAGGCTGACCGCGAGAAGTTTTTGCGCCTCAACGGCAAATTCCATTGGCAATTGCTGCAACACGTCGCGCACGAAACCATTGACCAGCAGAGCGGTCGCCTGCTCCTCGGAGAGGCCGCGCTGGCGGGCGTAGAAGAGTTGATCTTCCGACAGGCGCGTCGTCGTCGCCTCGTGCTCAAGAATGGCTTTGGGCGTCTTGCACTCGATATAGGGCACAGTGTGAGCGCCGCAGGTATCGCCGATCAGCAGACTGTCGCACTGGGTGAAATTGCGCGCACCTTCCGCTTTGGCATGGACCGAGACCAGGCCACGATAGGTCTGGTCGGACTTGCCCGCCGAAATCCCCTTGGAAATGATGCGGCTGGTCGAGCCCTTGCCGAGATGGATCATCTTGGTGCCGGTATCGGCCTGTTGATGACCATTGGTCACCGCGATCGAATAAAACTCACCACGCGAATTCTCGCCGCGCAGGATGCAGGACGGATATTTCCAGGTGATCGCCGATCCGGTCTCGACCTGGGTCCAGGAGATCTTGGCATTCTTGCCGCGGCAATCGCCGCGCTTGGTGACGAAATTATACACCCCGCCCTTGCCGTCAGCATCACCGGGCCACCAGTTCTGAACGGTCGAGTATTTGATCTCGGCATCATCGAGCGCGACCAGTTCGACCACGGCAGCGTGGAGCTGGTTCTCGTCGCGCATCGGCGCGGTGCAGCCTTCCAGATAAGAGACATAGGAGCCTTTGTCGGCGATGATCAGCGTGCGCTCGAACTGGCCGGTGCCTTCGGCATTCATCCGGAAATAGGTCGAGAGCTCCATCGGGCAGCGCACGCCGGGCGGCACATAGACGAAGGACCCGTCGGAGAAGACGGCTGAATTAAGCGTCGCGAAGAAATTGTCAGACGCGGGAACCACCGTACCAAGATATTTGCGCACCAGTTCGGGATGATCACGCAGGGCTTCGGAGATCGGGCAGAAGATGACGCCTGCCTTGGCCAACTCCTTCTTGAAGGTGGTCACAACGGAGACGCTGTCGAACACGGCATCAACCGCGACCTTGTTTTCTGAACCCTTGACGCCGAGCAAAACTTCCTGCTCGCGCAGCGGAATGCCCAGCTTGGCGAAGTCGGCGAGGATTTCCTCGGGCACGTCATCGATTGACTCGTATTTCACGCCGCCCTTGGCACCGGCATAATAGCGGATATTCTGATAATCGATCTCCGGGAAACGGACATTGGCCCATTCCGGATTTTTCATCTCCTGCCAGCGCTCATAGGCCGCGAGGCGCCAGTCGAGCATCCATTGCGGCTCGTCCTTGGAAGCAGAGATATAGCGGATGATGTCGGTATTCAGCCCCTTCGGCGCGATGTCCTGTTCGACATCGGTCGTGAAGCCATACTTGTACTTGCCGGATTCCAGCTCGCGGACATCGTCGATGGTTTGTTTGATCGCTGCCATAATTCCTATCGCCTTCAGGCGTTCACCGGTGTTTTCGGGGCGATGCGGGTGTGCGCAGCCGTCCAGGCGCACGCAAACGCATCGATATCGTCTTCATTCGAGGGCCAGCCGAAGCTGATCCGGATCAGGCCCTCGGCGGGGCCGGTCTTGAGGCCGAGCGCCAGGCCCGCCTTGGAGCCGCGCGTCTTGCCGGAGGAACAGGCCGAACCGGCGCTGATCGAGATATTCGCCAGATCCATCGCCATCACCTGCGTCTCGCCCTTCCAGGACGGATGCGCGATGGAGAGTGTATTGGGCAGGCGCGGAGCACCTTCGCCGAGGATCTCGATTTCGGGAGCGGCCGTTTTCAGGCGCGCTTGCAGGGCATCGCGCCAATCGGCCAAAGCCGCGAATTGATCAAGGTCGGCGACAGCCAGCTCCAGCGCTTGGCCAAGCCCGGCAATGCCGGCAACATTCAGCGTCCCGCCGCGACGGCCCTTCTCCTGGCCACCGCCATGATGATGGCGCGAGAGCGGCGCATTGCAGGCGGCGATCAGAGCGCCAACGCCCTGTGGGCCACCGAATTTATGGGCCGAAATCGCCATGTAATCCGCGCCGAGCGCCGCAAAATCGACGGCGATCTTGCCGACGGCCTGGATGGCATCGACGATCATCAACCCGTCATGTTCATGGATCATCGCCGCCGCGGCCTCGACCGGCTGAATTGTGCCGATCTCGTTATTGGCCAGCATCAGGGCCAACACGGGGCGACCATCCTGCTCGGCGTCCCACTTTGCCAGGCGCTGCTCCAGCCAAGCCAGGTCGGCAGTCCCGGTGGGCGTCACCGGCAGGATTTCGACTGGCAGACCGGAGGCGCGCGCCGTCGAAGCGATCGCCTCATGCTCGAGCGCCGAGACGATCAGCCGTCTGGCGTTGCCAGCATCAATCGCCGAGTGCAGCGCCAGATTGGTCGCTTCGGTGCCGCCGGAGGTGAAGATCACATCCTCCGCCCGGGCGCACAACAAACGGCCCACCACGCGGCGCACATCCTCGACGGCGCGCGCTGCCTGCTGGCCATCGCGGTGCACGGAGGACGGATTGGCGGTGCGGGTCATCGCATCAGCCATCGCCGCAATCACCTGCGGCCTCACCGTCGTTGTGGCGTTATGATCGAGATAGAGCCGCATGATGCTATTCGGCCGCCTGGTGGTTGAGGCCGAGGCTGATGGCCCGTTCAAACCGTCCCGTCGCGCCACTGGCCGAGCCCTGAAGCCGCCGCTCGGTCACGTCTTCCAGCGAAACAGAGCTCAAAAACAGGAAAATATGCCGGCCCAGCTCATCCCACAAATCATGGGTGACACAGCGGCGGCCATCGGCCAGGCAGCCCTTGGCGTTGGAACAGCGGGTCGCGCGCAAAGGTTCGTCAACGGCGGAAATGATATCGGAAATGCGGATTTCGGAAGCCGCGCGACTGAGGCGATAGCCCCCGCCCGGCCCGCGCACACTGGAAACCACCTCGGCCCGACGCAGCTTCGCAAACAATTGTTCCAGGTAGGACAATGAGATCGACTGGCGTGAGGCGATATCCGCCAATGTCACCGGACCGTCGCCGCTCGCGGCGGCAAGGTCGGCCATCGCCATCACGGCGTAACGCCCCTTGGTGCTCAGCTTCATGCGTTTGCCTCCTTAAACACTCGCATCTCGCATAGTGATCATGCTAAGACCCGGCCCTTCGGAGGGACGCGCGCTCAATGCTGGGCATGCGAGTCCAATATCCGAGTAGGTTAGTCAACTATATGACCCCGGTTACGCGCCGTTACAAGGCGCGATTTGCCGCATGGTCACACGAAATCGGTGGCAGCACCCAGGAAGGCGAGACTGAATGCCTGACGTAATCATTCCCGGCCCAGCCGGTCGGCTTGAAGGGCGTTACAGCCCGAGCGAAGACCCAACGGCGCCTGTCGCGCTGATTCTCCACGCTCATCCGCTCGGCGGCGGGCATATGGAGAACCCGCTGGTGGAGATGATGTATGATTCATTCCGCAAGCGAAATTTCGCGACCCTGCGCTTCAATTTCCGCGGCGTTGGCCGCAGCCAGGGCAGCTATGACCAGGGCTTGGGCGAATTGTCCGATGCCGCCACCGTGCTCGACTGGGTCCAGGGCTATAATGCGACAGCGCGCTATTGCTGGGTCGCGGGCCATTCCTTCGGCGCCTGGGTTGGTATGCAGCTTTTGATGCGGCGACCAGAAATTGCCGGTTTCGTCTCGGTGGCACCGCCGACCAATATGTATGACTTCACCTTCCTGGCTCCCTGCCCGGCCTCGGGCATCATCGTCCATGGCGGCGCTGACAAGATCGTGCCGGTCGACGATGTCGAGCGGGTGATGTCGAAAGTGCGTGTGCAAAAAGGGATCGAGATCAAACGCGATATCATCCCCGACGCCAATCACCTGTTCACTGAACACCTGCCGGAACTCGAGCGGCGGATGAATACCTATCTCGACGAGCGCATCCCGCTGGTCGAAAAGGAACGCTCCGAACGCCAGATCACCGGCAAGCGTTAAACGCTTCGACGGACGCATCCAATAAAAGCGCCGCCGGCCTCGCAGCCGGCGGCGTTTTCATGTCACCCGTCCGGATATCAGGCTTTGGCGTGAGCGAGACGACCACCACAGGTCGGACGCGACACACCGGTCGTCGACGGGATGCTGGTGGGAAGCCCGGCGGTCACCCGGGCGGCCAGCCAGGCGAAAGCCTCGGCTTCCAGCAGATCGCCGCGCCAGCCAACCGCCTCGACCGGTTCGGGACGAACGCCCATCGCGGCCCCCATTGTCCGCATCAGGACCGGATTATGCCGTCCGCCGCCGGTCGCGAGGATACGTCCAGGTTGGCCGAGCTGATCGATCGCCGCCGCCACCGTGCGGGCCGTAAACGCCGTCAAAGTCGCGGCCCCATCAGCATCGCTGAGATGCTGCACAGCATCGAGTGAGAAGTCCCAACGGTCGAGGGATTTCGGGGGTGCTTTGGCGAAAAACGGGTGTTTCATCAAAGCTTTCAATGCCGGCGCATCGATCTTGCCGCGCGCCGCCAACTCGCCATTGCGGTCATGACTGGTGCCCAGCCGCTGCTGACACCAGGCATCGATCAGGCCGTTGGCCGGTCCGGTATCGAAGGCGACCGGGTCACTGTCGGGCGCGAGCCAGGTGACATTGGCGACGCCGCCGAGATTGACCACGGCCAGCGGCAGGTCCAGAGCGCCCTGCGCGACCAGTGCGGCGTGATACAGCGGGGCCAGAGGCGCACCCTGCCCGCCCGCTTCAATATCGGCGCTGCGAAAATCATAGACAACATCAATGCCCAGTCGTTCGGCCAGCGCGGCGCCATCGCCCAGCTGCAGCGTGCGGCCATGCCGCCGGCCTGCCGGGGCGCGGTGGAGCACGGTTTGACCGTGAAAGCCGACCAAGCTGATCTGTCGTCGTTGCAAGCCGGAACTGGCGATTACCACCTCGACAAGCTCGGCATGGCTGGTTGTCAGCACCGCTTCGGCGCCCGAGAAATCCGGCGCCTCGCCCTGGAAATCCCACGCCAAGGCCGCATCGACCGCCGCTTGCAGCACCGCGCGCTCCTGCGCGCTGTATGGACGGGTCTCACCAACCCCAAATTCGGAGATCCGTTCGCCATCGGTCCGGATCAAAGCCGCATCGACGCCATCCAGCGAGGTACCGCTCATCAATCCGATCACGTAATTCATGCGCGCGCCCTCTTTTCTCGCATCGATTGTCGACCTAGAAACCCATGTATCAGGAGAGACGTCATGAGCGAATACAAATCCGATCTGGTCAACACGCTGGTTGAACGCGGCTACCATTTCCAGTCCACCAATCTGGACGGGCTTGATGAGGCTGCACAGGCGGGGATCGTGACCGGCTATATCGGTTTCGACGCGACCGGCGCGAGCCTGCATGTCGGCTCACTGGTTCAGATCATGATGTTGCGGCGGATGCAGCAAGCCGGCCACAAGCCGATCATCCTGATGGGCGGTGGCACGACCAAGATTGGCGACCCGTCCGGCAAGGACAAAACCCGCTCCATGCTCACCCACGAACAGATCCAGGCCAACAAGACCTCGATCCTGACCGCCTTCAACGCGCTGGTGAAAATCGGCAACGGACCAACCGATGCCATCGTCGTCGACAATGATGACTGGCTCTCGGCCTATGGCTATGTCGAGTTTCTGCGCCTGTTCGGGCCGCATTTCACCATCAACCGCATGCTGACCTTCGACTCGGTCAAGCTGCGGCTGGACCGCGAACAGCCGCTGACCTTCCTGGAATTCAACTACATGCTGCTGCAAGCGGTCGATTTTCTCGAACTCCTGCGCCGCCATGGCTGCACGCTGCAGCTCGGCGGGGCCGATCAATGGGGCAATATCGTCAATGGTGTCGAGCTGTGCCGCCGCGTCGATCAGGCCGAAGTGTTCGGCTTCACCACGCCACTGATCACGACCTCATCGGGCACCAAGATGGGCAAGACCGCCGAGGGCGCCGTCTGGCTCAATGCCGACCAGCTCAGCGGCTATGAATACTGGCAGTTCTGGCGCAATACCGAGGATGCCGATGTCGGCAGATTCCTGCGCCTGTTCACTGATCTGCCTCTGGCTGAAATCGCCGCCCTCGAAGCCCTCGAGGGTGCCGATATCAACACGGCGAAAGTCCGGCTCGCCAATGAAGCCACCACCTTGTTGCACGGCGCGCAGGCGGCGCGCGAGGCCGAGCAGACGGCGCAGCAAACCTTCGCTGAAGGTGGTGCAGGGGCAGGCCTGCCGACAGTCGAGTTTACCGACCTGGACGGTGGTGCCGTGTCACTGGTTGGACTGTTCGTCGAGTGCGGCTTGGCCGCATCAAACGGCGAAGTCCGCCGTCACATCAAGGCCGGCGCTGCGAAGGTCAATGGCGAGACACTGACCGATCCGATGGCGATGGCCAGCGCGGACATGGTGCAGGATGGGGCGATCAAGCTGTCAATCGGCAAGAAGCGTCACGCCCTCGCCAAACCGGTCCAGGGCTAGCGCGGCCCGGGCTGCTCCGTTGCAGCCTCACCGGGCCCGGCATCGTCCGGCGTCGGCGTATCCGGCTCGGACGGATTGGCCTCAGGCCCAGCCGGCTCCGCCGGTGCGAGTTCGCGCAACACTTCATCCGGCAGAATGCCTGGAATTGCGTCGCTCGCCGCACTATCCGCCCGCGCATCGGCCCGATCCCGCGCCGCGCGATCTGCGGCAGTGCCCTCGAATATCCGGCGCAGAAAGCCCGGTGCCAGCACTGAGAGCGGATTGGCGAAAACGGTCAGACTATCGAACGGGCCCTCAACGGAATAGACGATCCCGATAATGCCCTCACCCGGCCGCGAAACCAGCATGTCACCAATCAGCGGCAAATCGCCAAGGAAGGAATTGAGGACGTAGGACGGGGCGAGATTGCCGTCGATCGCCGCACTCTGATTGGCGAAATCCACCGTACCGCTGGCGGTGACGCCCAGCGCACTGCCGCGGGCGCGCGCGTCTTCGATCGTCAGCAATCCGTTCTCGAACATCACGCTGGCATCAACCGCATCGAATTCAATTCCCTCGCCATTGAGCAGGGCCGACAAACCCTCGAAGGACCCGGCCGCCAGAATTCGGGCCAGAATAGGAACCTGGACGAGGGTCATTTCCCGAATTTCCACACGCGCGGTCAGCGGGCCATTTATTCCCAGCGGCGGCGCTTCACCCAACACCGAGACGCGCCCGCCGCTGGCATAGCCTTCAACACCGAGGATCGCGGCCAAGCGCCCGGCCGACTGCGCCTCAAGCCGCAATTCCCGCGTCGCGCCGTCCTGCGGGGCACCAAAACTGGCATGAAGGGGGCCATCGCTGGCGGTTCCCGCCAGCGAGAAGGCCCGGATGCCGGCTGCTTCGCTGCGCCAGATCAGGCTGAAATCATCGAGTTGAGTGCGGTCCGAAACGATGAGCCGCCCGACATCGAGCGTCGCCGAGAGCGGAATCATGTCGCCGCCCTGCCCCAACTGACGCAGGTGCGGCATAAACTCGCCGATATTGAGATAACGCCCGGCCAAATGCGCCGTGAACGCTTCGCCCTGCTGTTCCGGTCCCGCCAGCGTACCGGCCAGATCGACCAAGGTGTCGATCTGAAGCTGTGCAATATTCGCCGTCACCAAGCGCCCTTGTGGCGATAATTCCGCGGAACCGGCAATGGCCAGTCCTTCCGCCTCGGCACGAAAGTCTTCAAGTGCGAAACCACCCGCCTCCTGTATTGAGAGCGTGAAACCGGCCTGCCCCGGCGCACCGGCCGCCTTGGCCCAGACTCCACCGGGTACCTCCAGGCTCGCATTGAGCAGATCCGCATCGACACGAACCTCATTGACGCCCATCCCTTGACCCGTCGCGCGCGCCCGCAAGGCGATCTCGCCATCGAGATAGCGTCGCGCCGGAATGCCGAGCCGATCGAAGGCGCGAGCATCGACATTGGCGGTCAAATCGAACGTGGTGGCCGGCTCATCACCTTGGGCGCGGAAATCCTCGTGCCAAGCGAAACTGACCGGAGCTTCCAGCAACAGCCCATCGCACTGCGCCGTCAATCCGGCAGGATCGGCATGTATTCGCACCCGGCCACCGGTAAGGCTCCATTCGGTACCGGGCACCTGCACGATTGCGTTCTCGACCGTGCCATTGATGACAAAGGGAATGTCGGCAGGGTCGACTTCGTCGACCATTGGCCGCTCGAATTCGAAGGTGACCTCAGCGTCACCGTCAACGATATCGGCGCTGACGCCGAAATTGGAGGTCAGGAAGAGCGGCGGTTCGTCGATCAGCGCGAGAATTGCAGCGGCGCTGCCGCGCGCGACGCCAGCGAAACGGGCCGAGGCTCCCTTGGGGTTCAGGCGCGGGATATCGACGACACCGTGCGAGAGCTCGATCTCACCGATCCGTCCGCTCGTCATAGCAACTTCGAACGCATTGCCGCGTAACACCGCATGACCGCGTCCGTGATCGATCTGGGTCATTTCCGGGACGTAACGCACCACGGCATTCTCAAAGTCGAAACCCAGGGTCAGCCGGTCGTCGGCCAAGGCACCGGCGGCAACCGAGGCCGCGTCGAGATCGAGATCGAGCCGGGCGTTGAAATAGCGCCCGCCCAGAATGCCTTCGCGGATCCAGACCCGTGCCGAATCGGCCAACAGGACGGGCCAATAGGCCAGAACGATTTCTGGCTGGACATCGCCCTCGATTGGACCGCTCAGCCGCAGATTGGGCAACCAGCGCCCATCCTCGACCTCCGACAGGGATGCCTGTCCCGCCAGGTGGGCCTGGATTGGACCGAGATCGACATCAAGCTGTTCCAGCACGATTTGAGCCTGGTTCAGATCGACGGCACCAGCCAGCTCGAGCGCGGTCCAGATCGGCGGCCGCTCGAAGACACCGCCCAGGTCGACATGCCCCGGCCCGGCGCTGAGCTGGTACCGCCAGCGCATCGGCAGGGCGCCTGAATAATCACTCAATTCATAAATGCGGCCGGTGAGTTCGGCTGTGAATACTTCAGAGCTGACCGCACCTTCCGACAGGGTCAGTTCGCCGGCGTCAGGATCGAAATTCAGGTGCAGCGCGCCACCCTCGAACACCGTCGATTCACCGTCGCGCAGGATATGGCCAGAGCCGATATCGAGATTGATCGAAGCGCCGCGAATGCCCGCCTCGCGCGAGGCATTCAAGAGTAAATTGAGACTGACCGGCGCGTCGAGGATGCGCAGAGCCGACAGCGGCCCGACCCCCGGCGCGATCGCAGCGGGCGACAGATCTGACACATGCGCTTCGAGCAACAGGGTATTGAGCGCCGCACCAGCCTGGATGCGCACTTCGAGCGGCGCAAAGCCGGACGGTGTCGCCAACTGGCCGGTCAACTCGGCGCGAATGCGGCTGTCGTCGCGATCAAGCGCCATGCTGGCGGAATCGACGAACCAATCAATACCGGTGATGGCATCAACGATACGCACCGACGCGCCCTGGATATCGGCCTGACGCAGCGAGCCAAGCAAGCCTTGCGAATTGGCCGGATCCTGCAGCAGCTGGAACAGGGAGGCACTGTCATCGCCGCCGCGTGCCGGGCGCCGCGCCGTCTCGGACACCCGTTCGACGCTGCCCAGTCCAATACCAACAGCGCCATCGGCGCGACGGACGATGGAAATCGAGCCGCCAGTGATGTTGACCGAGACCGGCTCAATCCGGCCAAGCAGCAGGCCCTGAACGGCAAAGCCGGCCTCAAGCAGGGGTGCGCGAGCGATCACGTCGCCTTGGCTCTCGGCGATTGTGACATCGCGTGCCAGAATCACGAGCGCCCGGCTTGCCGGATCGAAGCGGGCCTCCAGCGCGCCAAGCGCCACCAGATCGCCCTCGAAGGCCTGGGCCAGCATGCTTTGTGCGTCACCGCGCAGGAAGTCGAGCTCGATCGGGCCGTTGGAGAGCCGCACGAGCAGAGCCCCCACGGCAAAAATGGCGAGGGCCAGCAGGACCGCCACAGCTTCCAGGGCATAGATCACGCCAAGGCGCAGCGACTTGCGAAGCATCAGCCCCGTCCTCCCGCAGCGACGCGACTGGACGCGGACGGCAGGACGCGCACACTGGGAGACAGCGAAATCGACCGTCCAAGGGGCGGCAGAAAGGGACAGATGAGCGATCTCAAGACAGGCGACCTGGCTCCACATTTCCGGCTCGCCACCGATGGCGGCGGCGAAATTGATCTGGGCGAGTTACGCGGCAAAACGGTTATTCTCTATTTCTATCCCAAGGATGACACCCCGGGCTGCACAACACAGGCCATTGAATTCTCCAAGGCAAGCGCCGAGTTCGGTCAAGCCGGCGCGACGATCATCGGCGTGTCCAAGGATAACGTAAAAAAGCATGACAAATTCAAGGCCAAGCATGAATTAACCGTCACGCTCGCCTCCGACGAGGATGGTAGCACGGTTGAAGCCTATGGCTCATGGGTGCTGAAAAAACTCTACGGCCGGGAATATATGGGGATTGACCGCTCGACCTTCCTGATTGGACCCGATGGTCGCCTCAACCGGATATGGCACAAGGTGAAGGTCAAAGGGCATGTCGATGAAGTCCTCGCCGCCACACAGGGCCTGGCAAAGTGAACCATCCGCCCGGCGATTTACGCCAAATGGCGATTGCAGTCCTGCAAACCGCCGAACCCCGCGCAAAGGCTGCGGCGGCGCGCGCGCTTTATCGCAGCGCCCAAGCTGGCACGCCGGGCTGGCCGCACCCTTGGCCGACGGCAGATTTACCGGCGGCGCCGGCCCGACCTGCCCGGCCACAGCTGGTCGCGCCGGGTCGGACGGCCCGCCGACGCCTGAGTTCGGTGGAAGGCCGTACCGCTCTGCTGCACGCCATCGCGCATATCGAGTTCAATGCGATTGATCTGGCCATCGACATGGCCGTGCGGTTTGGCGGCGACCCGTCGCTTGGCGAGGCGGAGCGAACGGCTTTTCTCACCGATTGGATCGCTGTCGGGGACGACGAGGCGCGGCATTTCGTCCTGATCGCCGATCGGCTGGAAGACCTCGGAACCGCCTATGGCGATCTGCCTGCACATGACGGGCTTTGGGACGCCGCCCGGGCAACGGGGCACGACCTGGCTGCGCGCCTGGCAATTGCGCCACTGGTGCTCGAAGCGCGCGGCCTTGACGTCACGCCCGGCATGATCGACCGGTTGAATTCTGCCGGGGACACCATCAGTGCCGGGATTCTCAAAGTAATTTACAGCGATGAGATCGGCCATGTCGCCACCGGAATGCGCTGGTTCCAACATGTCTGTTCCATCGCTGGCGATGCCCCCGCAGACCGCTATCATCGCCTTGTACAACAGTATTATCGGGGTAGTTTAAAACCACCATTCAACATTGAAGCCCGCGACCGCGCGGCGTTTCCGTCGGAATATTATCTGCCGCTGGCTGCGACCGGCGCACCACTTGCATAAACAGGAGTTGAAAACTGACGATCTTTTGTGTCACATGCCCGACTTGGGCACCGGGGCAAGCGGAAGTCTGGGCAAAGTAACGCATGTTATCAAGACTCAAACTCGCTGTGTGGGGCACAGCTCAACGTTGGTTTCCGGACCGGCAGATCTACCATCGCAGCGATGGTCAGGTTCGCTATTTCGCGATTTCCACCGCTGTTCAGATCAGCGCGCTTCTGAGCGCTGCGGTTCTGGCGTGCTGGCTCTGCTACTCCACTGTCTCCGTCGCTTTTCACGGCCAGGCCCTCGCGGCCAAGGACGCCGAGATCCAGCGCGAGCGGATCAATCTCAACCGTATGGTTGCCGAAGCGCAGGCCAGTGAGGCCACCGCCTATTCATTTATGGAATCGCGGATGGAAGAGTTCGATCGCGCCGCCTACGAATTCCAGATGCGCCACGAGACTCTCAGCCAGTTGGTTGAATTTGCTGAACAGCTGAGCGGCAATGAGATGACCCCCTCGCCGGCTCTCGATAATGACCGCGTCCTGATGGCGGCGACGCCGGCCGACCCGACCCCGCGCATGGCGCGTGATCCTTTGATCAATGTCGCGGCGATGTCTGATTCTCCAGAAGACCAGATTTCCTATCTGATGGGCGAGCAGGACAATGTGCTGGCCGAGGCTGAAGACGTTACCGAAGCACGGCTGGAGAACCTGCGGGCGGTGCTGCGGTTGACCGGACTGGATATCGATCATGTCGTCGCCAATGGCCATAATGGCGAAGAACAAGGCGGCCCTTTCATTCCGATCAGCGACACGCAATTATTCTCGAACGGCTCTCATGTTGAACCCGAATTTTCCTCACGCATCAGCCGGGTTGCCGCGCGCATGCTTGAAGTGGAAGAACTGGAACGCTTCATCGAGACCGGACCGCTCGGTATTCCGGTGTCTGTTCCCTATCGTCGCACCAGCCGCTTCGGCGTACGCCTCGATCCGTTCACCCGGCGGCCAACAGGACACCGCGGCGTCGATTTCGCGGCCTATCGTGGCGCGCCCATTGTCGCGACCGGACCGGGCCGGGTTGTTTACGCAGGCTGGCGGAACGGGTTTGGTCGCACGGTCGAGATTGATCACGGTTATGGCTTCATGACACGTTATGGTCATATGAATGCCATCGTTGTGAGACGTGGTGATACTGTCGAACGTGGACAACAAGTCGGCGAAATGGGCACAACGGGGCGCAGTACGGGCACACATGTGCATTATGAAATCTGGTATGAAGGATCAGCGATCGATCCTGACCGCCTATTGAGGGCCGGACAATATGTTCAACAAGGGTAATAAAGACCTTTCACCATCCGATTCGATGTCACAATCGAGCGCGCCGACCAAGAGGACTGCCATGAAATCCAGAGCCCCATCCATCCTCTCGGGTGATCTTGTACTCACCGGATCGATCGTTTCCGAAGGCGAAGTTCAGCTCGACGGCACCGTTGAAGGTGATATTCGCGCCGGATCCCTGATCATTGGCGAAGACGCCGTTGTGACCGGCGAAGTTTATGCTGAAACCGTCGTCATCCGCGGCAAAGTCTCCGGCAGCGTCCGCGCCCGTCAAGTCCAACTGGCTGCGACCGCCCGCATCGAAGGCGATATCGTCCACGCGGCCCTGTCGGTCGAGAGCGGCGCCTTTTTCGATGGCCATTGCCGCCACTCCACCGATCCGCTGGCCGAAAAGAGCGGGACTTCCGCTTCAACGGCTTCAAGCGCCCCGAAAATGGACAATCGCCCACCGGCACCGCCGGCCAACAAGCCCGCCTCGGTCAGCTCAATCGAGCCACCCTTGGCTGCGAGCAAACCCAGCCTCTAGCCGAGCGACAATTGCCAACAAAAAAGCCGGTACGCCTTGGGCGCGCCGGCTTTTCTTTGTCTTGTAGTCGAGGCCGTCGCGTTGCGCGTGCCTGAACGGTATCAGTCGTCGGTCTCGTCACCGCCGACGCGCGCGGCAAGCGCGGCGGCCATGAACTGGTCGAGATCGCCATCGAGCACCCCACCGGTATCAGAAGTCTCGACGTTGGTGCGTAGATCCTTGACCATCTGATAGGGCTGCAACACGTAGGAGCGGATCTGATGGCCCCAGCCAATCTCGCTCTTGCTGTCGGCGAGCGCCTGGGCCTCTGCCTCGCGCCGCTGCAGTTCGATCTCATAGACCCGGGCCCGCAGCATGTCCCAAGCGCGCGACCGGTTCTTGTGCTGGGACCGGTCATTCTGGCACTGGACCACGACGGGCTTGTCCTCACCGGGCATGTCATAGGTCAGGCGCACGGCAGAATCTGTCTTGTTGATGTGCTGACCGCCCGCGCCAGAGGCACGATAAGTGTCAGTGCGCACCTTGGATTCATCGATATCGACTTCAATCGCGTCATCGATCTGCGGATAGACACCGACCGAGGAAAAACTGGTGTGGCGGCGGGCGCTGGAATCGAATGGCGATATCCGCACCAAACGGTGCACGCCGGTTTCCGTCTTCAGCCAGCCATACGCATTCACGCCCTGTACGAGGATCGTTGTTGATTTCAGGCCAGCCTCTTCGCCGGCCTGTTCTTCCATGATCTCAACCTTGTAGCCATGCGCATTGGCCCAGCGCGCATACATCCGCGCCAGCATGGCGGCCCAATCCTGGCTTTCCGTGCCACCGGCACCGGAATGGATTTCGACGAAGGCGTCATTGGCGTCGGCCTCGCCAGAGAGCAGCGTTTCCAATTGCGCGCGGCGCATGCGTTCGGCGAGACTGTTCAGGCCTGCGACGGCCTCCTCGACCATCTCGGCATCATCTTCCATCTCGGCTAGCTCGATCATCTCAACGCCGTCGGAGAGTTCCCGTTCGGCCGCGATGATCGTGTTGATCGCATTCTCAAGCCGAGTGCGCTCGCGCATCAACTCCTGGGCCTTGACGGGATTATTCCAGAAATCGGGGTGTTCGGAACGGGCGTTCAGCTCATCCAGGCGCTTTTGAGATGTATCCCAGTCAAAGACGCCTCCTCAGCAGGCCTACGGCCTGCTGGATTTCATCGGACAGGTTCTGGATGTCAGTGCGCATGAGGCAAAGGGCCTTCCTGAAACGACGGGGCAAAGCATGGAGTTAAAGGGCGTAAGCCGGTCCGGCAAGCCAAACTGTGCAGAACGCCCTATGCACAGGCTCAGTAAAGTCCGCCCAGATCGTCTTCCTCGTCATCCTCACCAGAATCGTCTTCGGTCGCGGCGTCGAGCTGGGACATCGGATCATCGCTGACCGAATTGCGCGCGAAACTGAGGCCGCTTTCATCCTCTCGCGATTGCCGAGTCGGTTCGGTGCCGGGGCGGAAAGCTTCCAGGATCACGCCAGACTGCCCAAGGATCCCCGGCTGGCCCGTTGTATGATCAATGGGGACCAGGCGAACGCCGGGCGGCACGCGGAAGGGCGCGACCGGATAACTCTCGAGCGCCTCAGCGAGGAAGTCACGTACGATCGGCGCAGCAACCCGGCCACCGGATTCGCCCGATCCAAGTTGATAGGGCGTGTCGAAGCCAACATAGGCACCAACAACGAGATCGGGACCAAAGCCGACAAACCAAGCGTCACGGAAATCATTCGTAGTGCCGGTCTTGCCGCCAAGCGGCCGTCCGAGCGAGCGCAGCGCCCGGCCGGTTCCGCGCTCAACTACGCCCTCAAGCAGGTGCACGACCTGATAAGCCGTCACCGGGCTGAGGACTTCGACACCCGTTTCCGGGAAGACCGGTTCGGGCAGGCCCGTATGCCAGTCGGTCGTGTCGCAGAGTTCGCAATCAAGCTGTTCATGCGCGAAAATGGTGTGACCAAATCGGTCCTGAACCCGGTCGAGCAGCGTCGGTTCAACCCGGCGTCCGCCATTGACCAGCGTGGAATAGGCCGAGACCAGGCGGTAGAGCGTCGTTTCGCCGGAGCCGAGCGCCATCGCCAACACCGGCTCAAGCTCGTCATATATCCCGAAGCGAACGCCGTAATCGACAATCGGACCCATGCCCATTTCCTGGGCGAGCCGCACGGTCATGACATTACGCGACAATTCGAGGCCGAGCCGCAGCGTGGACATGCCATAATAGCGCTCGGAATAGTTCTGCGGCATGTAAAACCGCTCTTCCGGCCCGCCCGACGCTACGAAAGGCGCGTCCAGGATCAGGCTGGCGGGCGTGTAGCCATTATCAAGCGCCGCCGCATAGACGAAGGGCTTGAAGGATGAGCCTGGCTGGCGCCGCGCCTGGGTCGCCCGATTGAACTGGCTCATCTGGAAACTATATCCGCCAACCATCGCCAGTACGCGGCCGGTATGCGGGTCCATGGCAAGGATGCCGCCATTGATCGCCGGCACCTGACGCAGCGCGAACTGCCCGTCTGTGTCGGGCAAGGCCTGCACGATAATGACATCGCCGGGGCTGAGCACCGCGCTGGCGCGGCTGATCGTCGGGCCCATGGCGCCATCGGTCAGGGTCTGTCGTGCCCAGGTCAGTTCGGACAAGGGGATGACGCCCTCTTCGCCATTGAGCAAGCCAATACGGGCCTGGTCGTTATCACTCGCCAGCACTGTGGCGGGCACCCAGCCCTCATCCATGTCACGCGGGACATCGACTGCGGCCAAGCGCTCGGCCCAGCCATCGCCGGTCTCAATCTGGGTCAGCGCACCATGATAGCCATGACGGCGGTCATAGGCTTCCAGCCCGTTGCGCAAGGCCCGACGTGCCGCGAGCTGCATCGTCGTATCCAGTGTTGTGCGGATCGACAGGCCGCCGCTGTAGAGCTCTTCATCGCCATACATCGAGAAGACTTCGCGCCGGACATTCTCAACGAAATACTCTGCCGCCGTATAGGTGGCGCCGGACAGCCGATCTGCGGTCGTGAGTGGCCGGGCAGCCGCTTCACTGGCTTCAGCCTCGGTGACATAGCCATTGGCGGCCATGCGCGAGAGCACCCAATTGCGCCGGTTGACGGCAGCCTCGGGATGGCGCTCGGGATGGAACAGGGCCGGCCCGTTCACGACGGCGGCCAGATAAGCGGTTTCTTCCAGCGACAGCTCATCGATTGATTTGCCGAAATAATTCAACGCGGCGGCGGCAATGCCATAGGAGCGGCGGCCGAAGTAGATTTCATTCAGGTAGAGCTCAAGGATCTGGTCCTTGGTGAAGGCGCGCTCAATGCGGCGCGTCAGCACCATTTCCTGGACTTTGCGCTCAAGACGCTGCTCACTCGAGAGCAGGAAATTCTTGGCTACCTGCTGGGTGATCGTCGAGGCGCCTTCAAGGTTTTCACCGCGCATGACGTGACCAATATTGGCGAACATCGCGCGCAATATGCCGCGAAAATCCAACCCGCCATGATCGTAGAAATTTTTGTCCTCGGCCGAAATGAAGGCGTGGACAACGTTTTGCGGAATATTGCCGATTGGCACAAACACGCGGTGCTCGCGGGCATATTCCGCAATCAGCAGGCCATCGCCAGCGTGAACGCGGCTCATGATCGCTGGCTCGTATTCGGCCAATTGCTGGTAATCGGGCAGATCGTCGGTGACGCGGACGACGTAGATCGCGACGGTGATGAAACCGGCCACGGCCAAGACTGCAGCCGCGATACTGCCCCACAAGGCGGCCCGCAAGACATTACGCAAAGTGAAAATCTTCATTACGCCCTCTGGACCCAAGCCCCACCGGTCCTGCCGCAAGACCACGACACCACGGCGGCATTATGGCCGTAGCTGAATGCTGTGGAAAGCTCTCAACGGGCGGGAATTCCAGCGAAGCGCTGCTGCTCCGCTTCGCCATCATCGCCGCGCCCGGCGAAATAGGCATCGACTCCCTGCTGCACCGCTGCCATCTGGCGCCGCCGCGCGGCCGCGGAATTCAAATTGGCCTCGTCGGTGGAATTGCTCAGAAAGCCCATTTCCAGCAAGACGGCCGGAACCCGGCTGTCGAGCAAAACATAGAAATTTTCCTGACGGTGCGGGTTGGTCAGCAACCGACCGCTGGCGCTGAGATGCTGCAGCAGGACATCGGCAAAGGCGGAGGACTGGTTGCGCTTCTCGCGCAATTCCAGCGAGACCAGGATATTATTGACATCGGCTTGGCGCGAACGGTCAGCACCCTGCATCGCCCGGTCGCGGGCCCGATTCTCAGCCCGGTCGTTGAGCGTATAAACCGCCGCACCCTGGGCGTTCGGATTGGTCGGCACCGAATCGGCATGGATCGACAGGAAAAGGTCGGCCCGCACATCGGCGGCGACCTGGACGCGCTGCTGCAAAGTCAGGAAGACATCGGTATCGCGGGTCAGCACCACGTCATAACGACCGGTGTTTTCCAATTGCCGGCGCAGCTCGCGCGCAGCCTCAAGGGTCACATCGCGTTCATTCGTCCCGTTACGGCCCGAAGCGCCCGGATCATGGCCACCATGACCCGCATCAATCACGATCACACGACGATCACGGGCGGGCGGCGTGTAGACCGCCTCAACGCGCTCGGCGATCAGGGATTCAAGCCCACCCGTACGCTCAAAACCTGATGCCGAACTGAATGCGGCGGGATTGGCGGGGTCGAGATCTACGACGAGGCGGTAATTTCCACCGGCGCTGGCCGGGTCGAGCACGAATTGCGACACGATGATCGCCGGGTCTTCCAGTTCAAACACGACGCGCGATGTGGTGGCGGAATTGTTGAAGAAACGAAACGCGTCGATCAGGCCATAACCAAGCCCCTCGCCGGCTTCCAAGCCTCTGACAGCCCAAGCCGATGCCGGCAGATCAACCACCAGGCGATCAGACGGGCCCTCAAGGGTGAAGGCGCGAAAATCTGCCGGTTCGGAAGTTTCGATCACAATCCGCGTGCGCCCACCCTCGACACCAAAGCGAACATCGCGGACCTGCTGGTCCGCGAACGCGCCCGATGAGAGCAGAATTACGCCCACAATTGCCGAAATAAACCGTTGAACTTGCATAGCCACACCATCGCACATGCCGTGATTCTGTCCACGGCTTTTGACGTACAATAGTTCATGGAGCTTGACGTTTGGTTGATGGAACCGCGCATTCCCCAGTTATTTTTGCGACCGTCACAAAAGCTTTCCATCGCGATCCGAATGTTGCATGTTGAAACGGCCTTGGCAGATGTTCGACTTCAACCGGAGTTGCGATGCTTTGCCAGGCGCGAAGAGGCCGCGTCCGATCCGGACGTGCCGACACGCTCATTCTTTCGCTGCGGGACAGATATCTGATTACCCGTGGCCCCGACCGCCGCGCCCCGCCCGCATGGACCCCCATGGCCAGGGCGCGTTTTTGGAAACAGCCGACTCGTGAGGCTAGCCTGATGCTGACATCTTTGCTGACAGGCCAAAGCTCACCGTTCGCGCCCCCGCCGCTCCTGATCTCTGCGCCCTTCCTTCCGGAAGCCCGCGGTCAGGATGTGCGCGCAGGAGACACCTTTTATGTCAAAGAAAATGTTGATCGATGCAGGTCACCCGGAAGAGACCCGCGTCGTCGTAGTCGATGGAACCAAAGTTGAGGACTTCGATTTTGAGGCTGCCGCACGCCGACCGATTCGCGGCAATATCTATCTCGCAAAAGTCACGCGGGTAGAGCCCTCACTCCAGGCCGCCTTCGTCGAATACGGCGGCAATCGCCATGGATTCCTCGCCTTCAACGAGATCCATCCCGACTATTATCAGATCCCCTATGAGGATCGCGCTGCACTCGCCGCCGAGGAAGCGACCGCCGTCCATGCCGAGGCTGAAGCCGAACCGGAACCGGTTAGCGAAGCCGAGCCTTTGGAGGTCGACGAATCCGGCGAGCCAATCGAGCCCGCCGAGCGTTTCGGCGACGAGGATGGCGACGACGACGAAGTCGAGGAAGAGAAAGCCGCCCGTCGCAGCCGGCAGCTCTATCGCAAATACAAAATCCAGGAAGTCGTCAAACGACGCCAGATCCTGCTGGTCCAAGTGGCCAAGGAAGAACGCGGCAATAAGGGCGCAGCGCTAACGACCTATCTGTCGCTGGCCGGTCGTTATTGCGTGCTGATGCCGAATACGCCGCGCGGTGGTGGCATTTCACGCAAGATTGCCAATGTGGCCGATCGCAAGCGCCTGAAGTCCGTCGTCAGTGAACTCGACCTGCCCAAGGGCATTGGCCTGATCATCCGCACCGCCGGTGCCTCGCGGACCAAGATCGAAATTCGCCGCGATGCCGATTATCTGTTGCGCTTGTGGGAGAATATCCGCGAGCTGACGCTGAAATCCGTCGCTCCGGCGCTGATCTATGAGGAAGGCAATCTCGTCAAACGCGCGATTCGCGACCTTTATGACAAGGATATCGACGGGGTACTGGTCGAGGGCGAGGCCGCCTATAAGGAAGCCAAGGCCTTCATGCGCATGCTGATGCCGAGTCACGCCAAGAAGGTTCAGCACTACAACGAGATTGTGCCCCTCTTCCTGCAGCACCAGGTCGAGCCCCAGCTTGAGGCGATCTATTCGCCTATCGCAGCGCTTAAATCGGGTGGCTATATCGTCATCAACCCGACCGAAGCTCTGGTCTCGATCGACGTCAATTCCGGCCGCTCGACGCGAGAACGCAATATCGAGACGACCGCCGTCAAGACCAATATCGAAGCCGCCCATGAAGCGGCCCGCCAGATGCGACTGCGCGACCTGGCCGGCCTGATCGTGATCGACTTCATCGACATGGATGAGTCGAAGAACGTTCGCGCCGTCGAGAAGGTGATGAAGGACGCGCTCAAGCGCGACCGGGCTCGCCTGCAGATGGGCCGCATCTCCCAATTCGGCCTGATGGAGATCTCCCGTCAACGCCGCCGCACCAGCCTGATCGAAGGCTCCACCGAGATTTGTCCGCATTGTAAGGGCAGCGGTCATATCCGTTCGGTGGAATCGAGCGCACTCGTCGCCCTGCGTGGGCTTGAAAAAGAGGGCATGCGCGGCCGCGCCAAACGGGTTCGTATTTCGCTACCGACGGCGATCGCCATCTACATGCTCAACGAAAAGCGCGACCATCTCTTGGTGATCGAGCAGCGCTTCCAGATGAATATTTCAGTCGCCTCTGACGATGAGATCATCGCGCCGGAATTCGTGATCGAAGCGCTCGAATTGCGCGCGCCGGGCGAAGAGTTCGTGATTCCGCGGCAAGTTGCGGTGGTTGATCCTGAGGATCACGCCGACGAGCTCGTCATGGACGATGAAGACGACGAGCTAGAGACCGTCGAAGAAGAGAAGGCCGATCGCGGTCGGTCCAGATCCCGCTCAAACCGTGAGCCGGCCCCTGCCCGGGACGCCGCCGATGCGAGCGCAGATGGCGAGACATCTGAAGATGGCACCCGCCGTCGCCGCCGCCGGCGCCGCCGCAAGGGTTCCTCCGAGGAGGGCACAGGAGAAAGCATCGCCACGACGGAAGCACTCGACCCTGCGGCCGAGACTGACGACACGGGCTCGGACGAGTCCGACAGTGGTGAAGCCACACCCGACGCCACAACCGGTGAGGACGGCGATTCACCGCGCCGCCGCCGCCGTCGCGGCCGTCGTGGTGGACGTTCGCGTCGCCGCACCGAAGGCCAGACGGCCGAGGGCCAGGATGGCGAAAACCAGCCCGCCTCAGCCGACTCTGGCGTTGCGGGTGACGCCACGCCAATCGAAGCCGGCACCGATGCCCCTGCGCCAGCAGCTGCTGCTGGCGAAGCGGACAGCGCCGAAAAGCCTGTGCGCAAGCGGGCCCCTCGCCGTCGCAAGACAGCGGGCGACGCGACTCAACCTGCCGAAACGGCCAGTAGTGCCGTTGATGCGCCTGCCACGACCGAGGCAGCCATTCCCGGTCTCGAAGCCACAGCCGATGAGGCGCCCAAGCGCCGGACCCGGCGTCCGCGCAAGACGGCTGAAGCCAGTGCTGAGGCCGCAACGCCTGTTGCCGCAGCGGAGACCGAAGCTGCGAAGCCAAAGCCACGAACGCGCCGTAAAAAGGCCGAAGTCGAAGCCGAAACTCCAATCGTGGCCCCGACGCCGGACGTTGCAGCTGAAAAGCCTGCGCCGAAACGCAAACGGGCAGCACCGGCGAAAGCTGCCGCTGAACCGGCTGCAGCGCCCGCCACTGAACCAGCTCCGGCTGCCGCCACGACGGCTGATGCCGAGCCTGCCAAGCCAAGCAAGCGCGGCTGGTGGAACCGGACCGGGCTGTTCGGCAAATAATATGGCCGCTGGGCCGGGCGTCTTGAACGTCCGGCCCACCCGGCTCTATGATTGGGTGCAGCTCCGATCCGGGGTGGCATCATCCCGAAGCGGGGGCTGAGGAGTGGAAGCTAAATGCGACCTCTGAGATCCATCGTTACGGCCTGCTTGGCATCCGTCGCCCTGATCGCGCCGGCCTCGGCCCAGTCGCTGATCCGCGACACCGAGATCGAACACATGTTACGCGAATATGCCGACCCGCTGCTCACCGCAGCCGGACTGGTGCCCGCCGATGTGCATCTCTACATCATCGCCGATCCCTCGATTAACGCCTTCGTGTCGGGCGGGCAGAATATCTTTTTGCACACCGGCACGATTGTCGAAGCTGAAACGCCCAACCAACTCAAAGGCGTAATCGCGCACGAGACGGGTCATATCGCCGGTGCGCATCTGGCGCGGGTCAATGACGGGATCAGCGCGGCACAAGTGCCAGTCTTCGTTTCGCTCGGACTTGGCCTGCTCGCCGCCTTTGCCGGCGAAGGCGGAGCAGCCGGGGCGCTGATGGCGTCTAGCCAGCAATTCGGCGCCCTCTCCTTCATGACTTATAGCCGCGCCCAGGAAGCCTCCGCCGATCAGGCAGCGCTACAATATCTGGAGACCAGCGGGCAGTCAGCGGAAGGTCTGGTCGAGTTTTTCGAGCGCTTTCGTTACCAGGAAGTGATGTCGAACGCGCGCCGCTTCCCGTATTTCCGCTCGCACCCACTCTCATCGGAACGCATTTCGATTCTGCGTGATAATGCCGACTCCGCCGCACATGCGAATGTCGACGACTCGCCGGAGGAGATTGCCGAGCTGCAGCGTCTGCAGGGTAAGATCTACGGCTTCCTGACTGAACCTGAATTCGTACTCTACCGTTATCCACTCACTGACCAGTCATTGCCTGCCCGTTATGCCCGCGCTGTTGCTTACTTCCGCGTTGCGCGTCTGGACGATGCCCGGGTGGAAATCGAGAGCCTGATCGCGGAAGAACCCAACAATCCATATTTCCAGGAACTCTACGGCCAGATGCTGTTTGAGACCGGTCATATCCGGGAATCCATCCCCTATCATGCCCGCTCGGTCGAACTGGAACCGACGGCGCCGCTCTTGCGGCTCAATCTGGCCATCGCCCAGATCGCCGCCGACGATGACAGCCTGCTCGAGCAGGCCAAGGATAATCTCAAGGTCGCGCTCGATATCGAGCCGGACAATTCCTTCGCTTGGTATCAACTCTCGATCGTGCATGAACGCGAAGGCGATACCGCCCTGGCCCAACTCGCCGTGGCGGAACAAGCCTACGCGGTCGGCGACGGCAATCGGGCGATGATGTTCGCTGGGCGGGCGCGCGCCTCGCTGGACCAGGGCACTCCAGCCTGGATGCGGGCGACCGAGATTGAAAGCGTTGCCGCACCACTGGCCGCTCAACAGCGACGCCAGCGACGCCTCACTTCGCACTGAATCATGGACGGCACCGAACCGGAAAGCTCCGGCGATGCAGCGCCCTCACTCACACTGGCGGCGGTCGAGGGCCTGACGCAAATTGCTCAGAGCGAGTGGGATGCCATCGCCAATCCTGACGGCGCAGAGTCTGACCCATTTTTGAGTTGGAATTTCCTACAGGCGCTGGAGGAAAGTGGCTGCGTCGGCGGCGAGACCGGCTGGATGCCCCATCACCTCACGGCGCGCGATGAGGCGGGCGGGCTCCGCGGCGCCTTGCCCCTCTATCTCAAATTCCATAGCCAGGGCGAATATGTCTTCGACCATGGCTGGGCGGAGGGTTTCGAACGCGCGGGCGGGCGCTATTATCCCAAACTTCTCACGGCCGTGCCCTTCACCCCGGTGACAGGACGCCGCATTCTCGCCCCCGACGCGCCGGTCCGCCGCGCCTTGATCGGCGGCATGATCGAGGCGGCACGCCAATGGGGCGTCTCAAGCTGGCATGTAAATTTCCCGACGCCCGGCGAATGGGCCGATCTGGGAGAAGCCGAACTGTTACAGCGCATCGATCGCCAATTCGTCTGGCATAATCGCGGCTATGGAAGTTATGACGACTTCCTCGCCGATCTGTCCTCGCGCAAACGCAAGGCCCTGCGCAAGGAACGGGCCTCAGCCCAAGCCGGGCTGGAGATTGAACACCTCACCGGCGCCGACCTGCGGGTTGAACATTGGGACGCCTTCTTCGCCTGTTATCAGGACACCGGAGCGCGCAAATGGGGCCGCCCCTATCTCAATCGCGTCTTCTTCGAGCTGATCCATCAGCGCATGGCCGACCAGGTTCTGCTGGTGCTCGCGAAGCGGGACGGCCGCTACATCGCCGCCGCGCTCAATTTCCTCGGCTCTCATGCCCTCTATGGCCGATATTGGGGCTTGCTGGAGGACCACCCTCACCTGCATTTCGAACTCTGCTATCACCAGGCGATCGATGTCGCGATCGCGCTCAAGCTCGATCGCGTTGAAGCGGGTGCCCAAGGGGAACACAAGCTGGCACGGGGCTATCGCCCGCAACCGGTTTATTCCGCCCACTGGATCGCCCATGAAGGCTTTCGCCACGCTATCGCCGACTATCTTGAGCACGAACGCCCGGCCATGCTCGCCGACATCGCATTGCTTGATGAAAAGAGTCCCTATAATATCTCTGATTGATGAGCGCACCAACCACACCCCTTGCAGTCCATTCTCACGGCCACGCCATTGTTGTGGCAAACGCCCTGCATGCCGCCGGCATTCCAGCGACCATCGTCAGCAGTAATTTCGACAGCGCCTATCCGGGCGTCGATCAGGGAACCACCCGGCCTCGCATCCTGGTGCCGCCGGCACACGAAGCCGAGGCGAGAGCGATCATCGCGCTAGCCCAAACCGTCGCCAATGAGCCGCTTTACCCCTGCCCCCACTGCGGTGGCGAGACGACCGTCAAGACACGGCCATTATTGAGCGCGCTGCGACTGGTGCTGTCAGGGCAATTTTCGCAAGTCTTCAGCCAACCCCGTTATTGCGGCGCTTGCGACCATTATGAATCGCCTCGCTCCGAGCCGTTCACGGCCGAGGAATTGGGTTACCCGCCGATTCGCTAGTCTGGCACCTGATCGCCTGCCACGCCCCCCACGATCCCCACGATCCCATCCCTCAGTTCCGCGCGTCTACCCAGCCTCGGGTATAGAGGGTCGACCAACTCTCTCCGCCCGCGGCGCTTCCGATCTAGCGCTTCTCGGCGATGAAAGCCTGGTCGGGATCGATCAAGAAACGCCCGTCAAACCCGATCCGCTTGACTCAAAATAGGTAGTAGTTATACATAGTACCTATTCAAAATCTACAAAGGTCGAGCCGATGAAGTACACTCCACTCGAACATCACCTGCAAGCTCAAACCCTCAACCATATCGAGCTTCGTTTCTGCGACATTGAACGAATCATAGGCGCCACACTACCCCCTTCGGCGCGCCGTCACCGGGCATGGTGGAGCAATAATCCAAGCAACAGTGTTGCTACCTATGCCTGGTTGAATGCCGGCTATCGTTCGGCGCAAGTGGACATGGCTGGTGAGCGTCTGGTGTTCGAGCGCCGAGGCACCGCCACGCCGACCTCCCTCTCCGAGCCAGCCCGAACGCCCTATCGCGCCGCCGGGGCGGCGAGTCTTTATGGTCAGTTTCGCGGAGTGTTCAAATTTGTAGACGGGACGGCTTTGAGCGCCCCGACCGGTGAATGCTGGGCTGCCGATCATGAGTGAAGCAAACCCGGCCCTACTTCTCGATACCTGTGCCGTGATCTGGATCAGTAATGGCGACCCGATCAGCACTGAGGCGCTCGACTGCCTGAAAGCGGCAGAAGCCAGGCCGGGTTCAGTGTGGATCTCCACCATCTCGGCCTGGGAGGTGGCGACTCTGGTTGCGCGTGACCGGCTCTCGCTCTCCATGCCAGTGGGCGCATGGTTTGAGGCCCTGACCAGCCTGCCCCAGATTACGATCGCGCCTCTGAGACCCGACCTCCTGATCAACTCGACCGGATTGCCGGGCCAACCCCCGGCGGACCCGGCCGACCGGATGATTATCGCCACGGCGCGTCAGCACGGCCTGACCATTCTCACGCGCGACCGGGAAATTCTCGGCTATGCGGCACGCGGGCATGTCAGCGCGATGGCATGCTGAGGCTGGCCTTCCACCGCCGCCTCCCCTAGATTTCGTCCCAACACGGAGACACGCCATGAGCCTCGACGGCCCCTATGATCCGGACAATATTTTCGCGAAAATCCTGCGCGGCGAATTGCCCTGTGTGAAAGTCTATGAGGATGAGAGCGTTCTGGCTTTCATGGACATCTTCCCGCAGGCACCCGGCCATGTTCTGGTGGTTCCCAAGGAAGCGGCGCGCAATGCGCTGGAGATGTCCGATGACGGCCTTGCGGCGGCGATGCTGCGCGTCAAGCGGATCGGCAAGGCCGTGAAGGCGGCGCTGGCACCGGACGGGATTATGATTGCCCAACTCAATGGGGCGCCAGCGGGCCAGACCGTGTTCCATGTCCATTTCCACATCATCCCGCGCAGCGACGGCGCACAACTCGGCATGCATGCTGGCGGCAAGGCCGATATGGACGCGTTGACGGCCCAGGCGAAGAAGATTGCCTCGTTTCTGGACTAGGCGATTCCGGCCCAGCCGTCAGAGCACAAACAGGCATGGCGTGCGAAGCTCAAATCAGGAATACTGCGGCAGCTGAAGACGGGAATGACCATGCTTCAATTCCTCGCAGATATCGTGAAACCGGTCTTGACGATCGTGGTGACGATCGTCCTCATCCTCATCCTGGCGTCGGTCTTTTCGCCGGAGTTTGATGTCTGGATCCAGGACCATCTGCCGGTCTGGGAAAAACTCGAACCGGTGATCGAGACGATCCGCGAATGGCTCGGCATTGCCCGCGAAGAAACACCCTGGTGGCAATTCTGGCATTAGGACGAGCGCCGCGGGGACACACTATAGTGTGTCCCCATACACCGCCCCATGCTCCCGGATCGCGGCCAAAAAGGCCTCGCCAAACTCGCTCAATTTCTTCGGTCCGACACCGGTAACGGCGGCCATCTGCTCGAGATTACCCGGCTTGAGATGGCACATATCGATCAGCGTCGCATCGGCGAAGATGATATAGGCGGGAACATTACGTTCGGCGGCGATCTCACGGCGTAAGCCCTTGAGCGCGGCCAGTAAACCGGCATCGACATCGGCCTCGGCGGCCTTGCTGGCGGCGCTGCGGCGCGGCTTCTTTTCACCCTTGCCGGGAATGAATTCGCGCAGCTCGAACGTCTCGCTGCCCTTGAGCACGGCCTCGCCGCGCGGCGTCAGCTTGAGGCCGCCATACTGGTCGATATCGACCACAAGATAGCCACCCGCCACCGCCTGACGGATCACGCCTTGCCAGAAGGGTTTGGGCCGCTCCTTGCCGACGCCATAGGTGGGCAGAGCATCATGGCCGCGCGCGCGGACCCGGTCGGTATCGCCGCCCCTGAGCACATCGATGATGTGACCAGCGCCAAACACCTGGCCAGTGCGGACAATGGCGGAGAACAGCATTTGCGCCTCGCGCGTCCCGTCCAGCAAGACCGGAGGGTCGAGGCAGATATCGCAATTGCCGCAAGCCTGTGAGCCCGGCTCGCCGAAATAGGACAACAGGGTGATGCGCCGGCACTGGGTCGCTTCACAATAGGAGAGCAGCGCATCAAGACGCTGATGCTCGCGCCGCTTATGACCATCATCCTCGCCATCTCCATCGATGAAACGCCGGCGCAGGCTGGCGTCTCCGAGACCATAGAGCATCATCGCATCGGCCGGCGCACCATCGCGGCCAGCGCGGCCGATCTCCTGGTAATAGGCCTCCATCGAGCCGGGCATATTGAGGTGGAAGACATAGCGGATATCGGGCTTGTCGATTCCCATGCCGAAAGCGATTGTCGCGACCATGATCACGGCGTCCTCGGCCATGAATATCTCCTGGTTCTCACGCCGCTGCTCCGGTGGCATGCCGGCATGGTAGGACAGAGCGCGATAGCCCTCGCCCTGCAGCATCGCGGCGACTTCCTCGGTCAGCTTGCGCGACAGGCAATAGACGATACCCGATTGTTCTCGCCGCTCGGCGAGAAAGCCGAGCAATTGCGGTTTCCACTGGTTCTTGGGCAGAACGGCGAGGTTGAGATTGGGGCGATCAAAGCCGCGCACCACGGTATCGCCCTGACCGCCAAACAGCTTCTCCGCGATATCGGTGCGCGTCGCGCTGTCCGCGGTGGCGGTGAAGGCCGCCAGCGTCGCCTTGGGGAAATGGTGCTTGAGCTGGGAGAGTTGCTCATATTCCGGCCGGAAGCTGGCGCCCCATTTGGAAATGCAATGCGCCTCATCGACCACAAACAGGCCGGGATTGACTGGCTTGAGCGCATCGAGCATCCGGCCCGTCATCAGCCGTTCCGGCGAGAGATACAGAAGCTTCGCCTCGCCCGCCTGAAATGCCCGCCAGGCCGCGACATTATCCTCACGGCTACGCCCGGAATGGATCGCCGCCGCCGTCACGCCATTGGCCGCCAGCCCGGCGATCTGGTCATCCATCAGCGCCACAAGCGGCGAGACAATGATCGAAGGCCGCTCCAGCATCAAAGCCGGCACCTGATAGCACAGCGATTTACCCGCCCCGGTCGGCATCACGCACAGGGTGTGCGTCCCGGCGAGCAAGCGCTCGACGATCGGTAGCTGGCCCGGCCGGAATTCGGGAAAGCCGAACACGGAATGGAGAATGGATTGCGGGGATGGGGTCATGGAGATGGCGAAATTCCAGCGATGGCGAAGATGGGGACACACTATAGTGTGTCCCCTTGCACTGCCTCCCGTTCATTCATCGCCGCGCAGGTAGGCCGCCCAGCTTCGCGTTCGCGACAACATCGCCGAAACGCAGGTCAAGCGATCGTCCCGGCCAGCGAGATGGGCCCTTGCGCTCGACCAGGGCCAGTCCTCGGCACGGCTGACAAGGCCGGATCGGACGGGATTGAGCTCGATATAACGCGCCGCGACATAGAGGTGTTCATCATCCATCGGCGTTGATTTGAATCGGCCTTGCCAGAGATAGCCTTGCCAGCCTTCGCGGGCATTGACCCGGGCCGTATAACGCTGATGCGTCCGCGCGACGGCTTTGGTCAAGCCGTCCGTATCGGACGGAACCAGGACCAAGTGGACGTGATTGGGCATCAGGCACCAAGCCCAACACACGATCCCAAACTCGTCGAATGCCTCGCGCGCCAGCTCGATATAGCTGCGGTAGTCGGCGGGATCAAAGAAGGTTCTCTGCCGCCGATTGCCGCGCTGAATAATGTGATGAGCGCAGCCAGGATAGATGGTGCGAGGCGCTCTGGGCATCGCTCCATTTTACGAGTAATTATGCAAAACACAACTTATATGATGTGAACCAGCGTTCGACCGGAGGGCGCTGATGGGGACACACTATAGTGTGTCCCCACTCATCACATATGCGGGCTCCACATGAACATCCAGGCGCCAAATATGCCGATCGCCGTCACGACGGTGCTGAGAAGCATGAGGCCGGTCACCATCCATTTGGCACCCGCTTTTCGGCTGTCGCAGGTGCGCATGTAAATCTCCAGCACGGCGAGCGGCAGCAGGTAGCAGAGGAAGGAGATGGAGATGTCGAAGGGGCCGTCGAGATTCTCGCCGACACCAACGGGGCCTTGCATCACGATGATCCAGGCCATGAAGCCGAGCCGGTAGAACCAGACGGCGTTAACGAGGATATAGAGCCGCATGGCCCAGCGGCGATGCCGGTCGATCTGACGCTTCATCGCGAAATTCAGCGCGATGGCCGAGGCGACGAGGATCAGGATGCCGTCAATGCTCAGGCCGATCGAGCCGATCTCGCTGAGACGGGCGCCGCGGCCCCAGACCATCCACAATCCACCCACGGCCATGAACACCGAAATGGTCATGAAGATGCGGCCATTCCAGCGGTGCAAAACGGGCACGTGGCGGCGTATGGCCGGGATGAGTTGAAAACTCCCGCCCACCGTCACCACGGCGGCGAGAAGGACGTGGGCGGCGAACATGAAATTGCCGAATGCGTCGCCCGCGCTGAATCCCATGATCAACCCGGTATCGTCCCAGGCGGCATAATCGCCCGCGGCGGTCGTCACCCCGTAGGCAACAGCGATATACGCCACAAACAGCCATTGGCCGGTCAGGGCGACCAAAAACCAGAGAATTCCCGATGATTTCAAGGCCAACTGCGCAGCGCGGGGCTGCGGCGCAAGCGGCGTTTTGGTGTCACTCATACGCGTATTTCCTCAAACTTGGCGCCCGGCGACGGCCAGGCGGCGCGGCTGCAATTGAGTCTCGCCCACCAGCCTTGCCGCCCGGTCGCCCAGCCGTCCCGCCGATTTGGAAATCGACCGGTATTTCTCAATTCAGAACGTGTAAGATGCTTGATCGGCGCCGCCAGCCGGTGTCTTTTTTGCAAGGGGCGAAGTTTAGAGGGACTGAGCATGGATGATTTCACGCTGACAGTGCGCGTCCTGATCGTCGCGATTGCCGCCATCTGGATCGGCATAACCCTGCAACGCGAGACGCGGACGACGCTGGATTGGGCCTGGAGTTTTCTCTGCCTGGCGGTGGGCGGCATGGCGCTGCGCGGCCTGATCAGCCCCGACAACCAGCTGGCCATTGCCGTCCTGTCTGTGTTTGCCGCCGGCGGCTGCGGTGCGGCTTGGCTTGTCTCGCGCGCGGTTTTCCGGAGCGGGGCCGCGATCCGCTGGCCCCACCTCCTTCTGGTCTCCATCATCATCCTGCCATCGCTGTTCGACCGCCTATTGATGGCGGGAGACAGTGCCGCCGTGCTGGGCGATGCGGGGTTACACGCACTGCGGGAGAGCCTGGGCACGGCGCAGTCGCTCACCAGCTCCACAGTTCTGGTGCTGGCCTTCTGGGAAGCGCTGAACGGTTGGCGCGCTGACCAGCCCATCCGCGAACGCAATCTGCGTCTCGCCTATGCCGGTGTCTATGTCAGCTGCCTGGCTGCCAGCCTGTTGTGGGCGGATAATATCGAGGGGCCGGTTGCGGTTTTGATCCCGCTGTTGGCCGCCCTGACCATTCTGGCGCTTGGCAGCGCGACCATTATTTACCGGCACCGGTTTCCATTGCCCGCCCCGGCATCCGTCTGGGCCGTTCGGGCGGCAAGAATGCCGCGTCCAGAGCCGACCGCCGAGGAGACGAGGCTCGGCCGCCTGATCGAGCGAACGCTGCAGGAGGACCGGGTCTATCTCGATCCCGAGTTGAAGGTCGCCGAACTGGCAAAACGGCTCGGCGAACCGGAATACAAGATCAGCCGGGCCATTACCGGGCCGCTCGGACGTGCCAATTTCAACCAGCTGGTCAATAGCTACCGCGTATCTCACGCCGCCCGGCTGTTGGCAGATCCGGACCGGATCGAGCAACCGATTCTCGACATCGCGCTCGAAAGCGGCTTTGCCTCGCTGGGCCCGTTCAACCGGGCCTTCAAGGACAGCGAGCAAATGACACCGCGCGAGTATCGCCGGGACCGGTCAGGCGGAACGCACAACGTTCCGGGCGACCTGATCAATTTCGGTTGAGCTCAACTCAAATTTCCTGCAACGAAAAACGGCGCCCCATCGGAGCGCCGTTCTCTTGTTGTCTGGAGCGTGAAGTGGAAGCCTAGACTTCGACCTTCTTGCCCTTTTTCCCGGCCTTGGCATTGCGTGGCAGCAAGCGGTCGCCCGGAGTGATGTGGAAGTCGAGGCGGGTGTCGTCGGCCGGGTCGGTATCGACCTTGACCAGTCCACCCTTTTTGAGCTCACCGAACAGGATCTCGTCGGCCAGGGGCTTCTTGATATGCTCCTGGATGATCCGGCCCAGCGGCCGAGCACCAAAGCGGCTGTCATAACCGCGCTCGGCGAGCCAAGCTGTCGCATCGGGGGTCAGTTCGAAGGTCACGCCGCGATCGGTGAGCTGGGCTTCCAGCTGCAGCACGAATTTCTCGACGACGCGGCTGATCGATTCCGGCCCGAGCGGCGCGAAGGGAATGATCGCGTCGAGACGGTTGCGGAATTCCGGCGTGAACAGGCGTTCGACAGCCTTGTCGGCCTCGTCATCCTTCTTGCCACGCCCGAAGCCGATCGCTTCCTTGGCGGCGTCAGAGGCGCCCGCATTGGTCGTCATCACCAGGATGACATTGCGGAAATCGACCTTCTTGCCATTGCTGTCGGTCAGCGTGCCGTTATCCATCACCTGCAGCAGGATATTGAACAGATCCGGGTGGGCCTTCTCGATTTCGTCGAGCAGCAGCACGCAATGCGGATGCTGGTCGACGCCATCGGTGAGCATGCCGCCTTGGTCGAAACCGACATAGCCCGGAGGCGCACCGATCAGGCGCGAAACGGCGTGGCGCTCCATGTATTCCGACATGTCGAAGCGCAACAGCTCGACGCCAAGAATATCGGCCAGCTGTTTGGTCACTTCGGTCTTGCCGACCCCGGTTGGACCGGAGAAGAGATAGGAGCCAATCGGCTTGTTGGGCTCGCGCAGACCGGCGCGGGACAGCTTGATCGCCGTCGAGAGACGGTCAATCGCATCCTGCTGGCCGAACACGACCCGGCCCAGATCGACGGGCAGGCTCTTGAGCACCTGGGTGTCGTCCTTGGAGACGGATTTCGGCGGAATGCGGGCCATCACAGCGACCACGCCTTCAACTTCCTTGACGCCGATGGTCTTCTTGCGCTTCGAGGCTGGCATCAGACGCATTTGCGCCCCGGCCTCGTCGATGACGTCGATCGCCTTGTCGGGCAATTTGCGGTCGCCCATATAGCGCGCCGACAATTCGACAGCGGTTTTCAGCGCTTCATTGGTGAAGCGGACATCGTGGAAATCCTCGAAATAGGATTTCAGCCCCTGCAGGATCTTGATCGTATCCGGCACAGACGGCTCGGGCACGTCGATCTTCTGGAAGCGGCGGGCCAGAGCCCGGTCTTTTTCGAAATGCTGACGATATTCCTTGTAGGTGGTCGAGCCCATGCAGCGCAGACCGCCCGATTGCAGGGCCGGCTTCAGGAGGTTGGACGCATCCATCGCGCCGCCGGAGGTGGCCCCGGCACCGATCACGGTGTGAATTTCGTCGATGAAGAGCACCGAATCCTCGGTTTCTTCCAATTCCTTGACGACCTGCTTGATGCGTTCCTCGAAATCGCCACGATAGCGGGTGCCCGCCAGTAGCGAGCCCATATCGAGCGAATAAATCGTCGCATTGGCCAGGACGTCGGGCACTTCTTTTTCGACGATCTTGCGGGCGATACCTTCGGCGATGGCGGTCTTGCCAACGCCGGGATCGCCAACCAGGAGCGGGTTGTTCTTACGGCGGCGGGCGAGCACCTGGATGCAGCGTTCGACCTCGGCGTCACGGCCGATCAGGGGATCGACCTTGCCGGCTTTCGCCTTCTCATTGAGATTGACGCAATAGGCGGTCAGCGCATCGCCATCCTTGCGCGCTTCCTCGGGCTCCTCGACGCCGCGCACGACTTTCTGGTCGGCAGCGCCGGGCTTGCGACCGATGCCGTGCGAGATGAAATTGACCGCGTCGTAGCGCGTCATATCACGCTCGGCGAGGAAATAGGCGGCATGGCTTTCGCGCTCGGCGAACAGGGCGACCAGGACATTCGCCCCGGTGACTTCTTCGCGACCGGCGTTTTGGACATGGATCACGGCGCGCTGGATAACGCGCTGGAAGCCCGCAGTCGGCTTGGCGTCTTCCTCGTCATCGACCACGAGTTCGGACAGTTCGTTATCGACATATTCCACCAGGGTGGAGCGCAATTCGTCGAGATCGACGTCACACGCCTTCATCACCGCATTGGCGTCGCCATCGTCCACGAGGGAAAGCAGCAGATGCTCAAGCGTCGCAAATTCATGACCGCGCTCATTGGCATAACCCAAGGCCCGGTGAAGACTGTCTTCCAGATCGGCTGAGAAAGAGGGCACCACGCTATTCCTTTTCCATCGTGCACTGGAGCGGATGTTGAGCCCGTCGTGCGGCGTCCATGACCTGGGCTACCTTTGTTTCGGCAACCTCATACGTGTACACGCCGCACATTCCGACACCGGTTTGGTGGACATGCAGCATGATCGTCGCTGCATCCTCGGGGGATTTGCGAAAGATCCGAACTAGGACCTCTACGACAAACTCCATTGGCGTATAGTCATCATTGAGTAGCAGAACACGGTAAAGCGAAGGTTTCTTGGTTGCCGGTCGCGTCTTGAGAGCGAGCCCATGCTCCTCCTCATTCCCTGCATCATCTTGTTTTCGTTCGGTCATATTAAAATCATATTTGAAAGACAATTAGGGTTATTTCGGGCCAAGGATAGGCCTTGTCGTGGCCAGAGGGAAGAGTTTGCCCTCAGCAAACCGGCATTTGAGTGTGTCTGCGATTCTCTTTTCGACCCAACGGATCTGGGTAGCCTGAGCCCAAAAAGAAAGGGCCCGGTGTGAAACACCGGGCCCAGGCAGGGAGAAACTTGTCAGTCTGCGGCGTTTAGCGCTGCGACTGGGCCAGCTCGGCAACAGCGGCGAAGCGGGTGTTCAGTGGCTTCGCGCCGTCCTTGACCAGGCCGGAAAACAATTCAGTCGTCTTGTTCAGTTCAGCAAGATAGCTGCCCATCGCCGATTTGGCGTAGTTGGACTGGATCTCGAAGATTTCCTGCATCGATTTGGCCGAAGACAGGGCCTTCGTAGCGGCAACGCCCTCTTCCATCGCCGACTTGGCGTAGGCGGCGGCATTGGTGCCGGCCGTCTCAAGGCCTTTGCCGGTCACGGTGGCGGAAGCGATCACAGCTTCGACCGTATCCTTGTGAAACGCGGTCGCTTCGTTGACGGCGGACAGGGTCTTTTCCATGCCGTCTTTGAAGCTGTCATTGGTGGCGGCGGTCATTGTTTCGATGGTGTTGTTCATGATCTTGCTCGTTTTTGTCTGGGCCGTCTTGGCGGATTTGCTGAGGGCCGGTTTCGGTTTGGCCGGTGCAGCGGGCTTGCTGACGGCCAGTTTTGGCGTTTTCGCTGCAACAGGCTTGCTGGCAACGGTTTTGGTTTTTGCGGCCTGCGTCTTGGCAGCAGGCTTGGTGCGTGCCGCTGGCTTGGTGGGCAGGGGCTTCGCAGGAGAAGCAGGTTTCGCGACAACAGCCGGCTTGGCGGCTTTCGGCGCGGCTGCTTCAACCACCGGTGCTTTCGCTTCGGCAGCGATTACAGGGGTTTCAGCGGATTTATTATGAGTGTCGGTCATGGCTCGCTTCTTGAATTGCTGCATTGGCTCTTCGCAGTCGCAACATATCTAATCCCCTACCCTTGCAGGGTCAAGCGGTATTTTGTGCAGTGCAGCATTTTATTTTCCGAACCACAAACCAGGCTTAACCGAGTGGAAACTCCGTGCGAGGGAGACTGGGGGCATGATCACGCGCCCTCTCCATTTCGCCGCCGTCCTCCTGCTCGTACTCAGCTGGCTGGCTCCGCTCTCGCCGGCGCGGGCGGACACGTCGCGCTATGCCGCCTTCGTCGTCGACCAGAATACCGGCGTCGTCCTGCATTCGCGCCAGTCGGAAGCAACGCGCTATCCCGCCTCGCTGACCAAGATGATGACGCTCTATCTGCTGTTCAATGCGATCGAGACAGGCGAGCTTGAGCTTAACGACCAGATCCGCGTCTCGGCCCATGCCGCCAATGCCGCGCCCTCGCGGCTCGACCTGCCCATCGGCTCGACAATTTCGGTTGAGGATGCGATCCGTGCCCTGGTGATCCGCAGCGCCAATGATGTGGCCGTCGCGGTCGGCGAACGGCTCGGCGGCACAGAAACCGCCTTCGCGACCATCATGACGACCAAGGCGCGCGAGCTGGGCATGCCGGGCACGACATTCCGCAATGCCTCAGGCCTGCCGGACTCCCGCCAGACAACGACGGCGCGAGACATGGCGCGGCTCGCCATCGCGCTGCAACGGGATTTTCCGAGCTTTTTCCATTATTTCGATGAGACACGCTTTGTCTGGGATGGCCGCACCTACCGCAATCACAACACGCTGGTTGGCCGAGTCGATGGCGTTGATGGGCTCAAGACCGGCTATATCCGCGCGTCCGGCTTCAATGTCGTGGTCTCGGCGACACGCGGCGAACACCGTCTGGTCGCTGTAATCATGGGCGGCCCGACCGCTGCCTCCCGCGACGCCCATGCCGAAGAATTGCTCGATGCTGCGTTTTCCTCGCTGGAACAACGCGACGACCGGCGCCTGTTCGCTGCCCTCTCCTCGCCGCGCATCAATCCTATCCGGCAGCAAGAGCTGATCGCCCAAGACGTCGCCGCCCTCAATCTCGATTCGCCGATTGAGATGGGATCAGCGCAAGCCGCACCGCCCCTGCGCATCATTCTGGCCGATGAGAGCTCGGAACTGACCGCACAGCCGGCTGCCGAGCCCACGAACCCCACCGGGACGACGCTGCTGCGTGGTGCCTGGTCGGTTCAGGTCGGCGCCTATAATTCGGCGGCGGCAGCGCGCGACCGCCTCGACCGCGTTACACCGGCCTCTTCTATATTAAGACTGGCCCAGCCGGCCGCCCGGTCGGTTGATATCAATGGCAATCGCCTGTGGCGCGCCCGCTTCGAATCGCTAACGGCCGACGAGGCCGCCAATGCCTGCGCCGAGCTCGGAGCCCGCAACGAGCCTTGTTATACAGTCGCACCCGGCCGCTAACTTCATCGCCATTACAGGCCAAAAGCCGCCTGTCGGTTGACTTAGCCTGCCCGCTCGCACACTTTCCGGCGCCTTGACCTCAGCCTGGTCACCCTCATCCCGCCCCGGAAATGAACCCGATGAATGTTGTCGTCGTAGAATCCCCTGCCAAAGCCAAGACCATCAATAAGTATCTCGGCTCGGACTTTATCGTGCTGGCCAGTTTCGGCCATGTGCGCGATCTGCCGGCCAAGGATGGATCGGTCAAACCGGACGAAGATTTCGCGATGATGTGGGAAATCGATCCTGCCTCCGCCAAGCGCGTCAAGGCCATTGCCGACGCGCTCAAGGACTCCGACCGTCTGATCCTCGCGACTGACCCGGATCGCGAAGGCGAGGCGATTTCCTGGCATTTGCTCGAAGCGCTGACCAAGCGCAAGGTTCTCAAGGATGTGAAGATCGAGCGTGTCGCGTTCAACGCGATCACCAAACAGGCCGTGCTCGACGCGATGAAGCATCCGCGCGCCGTCGATATGGAATTGGTCAACGCCTATTTGGCCCGCCGGGCGCTGGATTATCTGGTCGGCTTCACCCTTTCGCCGGTGCTGTGGCGCAAATTGCCGGGCTCGCGTTCCGCCGGCCGTGTCCAGTCCGTCTCCTTGCGTCTGATCTGCGACCGCGAACTGGAAATCGAGAAATTCCGCTCCGAGGAATACTGGTCGGTCGATGCCGATATCGCTTCGGGCAGCGACACCTTCCGCGCCCGCCTCGTCACCCATGACGGCAAGAAGCTGCAGAAAATGTCGCTCAAGGACCGCGCCATGGCCAATGCGGCCGTTGCAGCGATTGACGCCGCCAGCTTCACCATCAGTGCCGTCGAAGCCAAGCCGACGCGGCGCAATCCGCCACCGCCTTTCACCACCTCGACACTGCAGCAGGAAGCCGCACGCAAGCTGGGCTTTTCCGCGACCCGCACGATGCAGACGGCGCAGAAACTGTATGAAGGTGTCAATCTGGGCGGAGAGACCACCGGTCTCATTACCTATATGCGGACCGACGGCGTCTCGATCGATGGCAGCGCCATCAATCAGGCCCGCGATGTAATCTCACGCGAACATGGCGCGCTCTATGTGCCGTCAGCGCCGCGCGTCTACGTCACCAAGGCCAAGAATGCCCAAGAGGCTCACGAAGCCATCCGGCCGACCAGTTTCTCGCGCCTGCCGGAATCGCTTCATCTCGACGGCGATATGGCGCGCCTCTACCAGCTGATCTGGCGCCGTGCCATGGCAAGCCAGATGGAAAGCGCCCGTTTTGAGCGGACAACAGTTGATATCTCGAGCACTGACCGCAAGACCGCCCTGCGCGCTGTCGGTTCGGTGCTGTTGTTTGACGGTTTCCTGGCCCTTTACCAGGAAGGCACGGATGACGAGGAAGACGAGACTGAAGCGCGTCTGCCCAAAGTCGTCGCCGGCCGCGATGTCGGCATCGCCAAGACCCATGCCGACCAGCATTTCACCCAGCCACCACCGCGCTTCACCGAGGCTTCCCTGGTCAAGCGCATGGAAGAGCTCGGCATTGGCCGTCCATCGACCTATGCCTCGACACTGCAGGTCCTGTCGGCGCGCGAATATGTCCGCCTTGAGAAGAACCGTTTCTATCCCGAGGACAAGGGCCGGGTCGTCACCGCCTTCCTCGAGAACTTCTTCGCGCGCTATGTCGAGTATGATTTCACCGCCGCGCTGGAAACCCAGCTCGACAAGGTTTCCGCCGGCGAACTCGACTGGAAGCAATTGCTACGCGATTTCTGGACAGATTTTCGCGCCGCCATCGACGAGATCGGCGAATTGCGCATCACTGCGGTACTCGACGCGCTGAACGACGCGCTGGCACCGCATATATTCCCGGAAAAGGAAGACGGCAGCGATCCGCGCCTCTGCCCGTCCTGCAAGGAGGGCACGCTGAGCCTGAGGCTTGGCAAATTCGGCGCCTTCTTGGGTTGTTCGAACCATCCCGATTGCAAATTCACGCGCCAAATGAGCCCGAACGATGAAGGCGCCGGCGATAGTGATCGCGAAATTACCACCGATCCGGTCACCGGCTCGATCATCATGTTGAAGAATGGCCGTTTTGGCTGGTATCTCGAAATTCCCGGCGAGGACGAAGACGCCAAACCAAAGCGCGCCTCCATCCCCAAGGGCTGGGATCCACAGACATTGACCGACGAACAGGCGATCAAGCTGATCGCCCTGCCGCGCACGATTGGCGCTCACCCGGAAGATGGCGAGCTGATCACCTCAAATATCGGCCGCTATGGTCCCTATGTTCACCATGGCAAGACCTACGCCAACATCCCCAATGTCGAGGACGTGTTCGATATCGGGCTCAACCGGGCTGTCGCCGTTTTGGCCGACAAGAAGGCCGGCGGCGGACGTCAGAATTCCGCCACGACGCTGAAAGATCTCGGCGAGCATGACGGCAAGCCCTTGCGCATCATGAGCGGACGTTTCGGTCCCTATGTGAAGTATGAGAAGATCAATGCGACCCTGCCCAAGGGCACCGATCCGGAAACGGTGACGGTCGAGCAGGCCATGGAATGGGTCGAGGCCCGCGCCGCCAAGGGCGGCAAGCCGAAGAAGAAGCCGGCAGCCAAAAAAACGGCCGCGAAAAAGAAGGCTCCGGCCAAGAAGAAAGCGCCGACCAAGGCCGCTGCGGCCGATGCTGATGGCACCGCGAAGAAGGCGCCGGCAAAGAAAGCTGCGGCCAAGAAGCCTGCTGCCAAAAAGCCCGCCGCGAAAAAGCCGGCGGCGAAGAAACCAGCTGCCGGAAAGGCGGATTAATCGCGGTGAGCGACAACGAAGAGACCCCTTCCGGCTTCAGCCGAGAAACCCTGATTGAGGCCATCAAGCTTGGCGCCGGAAGTTTCGACAAGCGCGGCATTGCCCGCGCCCTCGGCCTCAAGACCGGCGAGCAGAAAAACCAGCTCAGACAGGCGCTCGGAGCCCTCGAAGCCGAAGGCGTGATCCGGCGCGACGATCAGCGCAATTACGCCCTGGCCGGCGAATTGCCGGCTGTGTGCGTGGTCGAGATCACCGGCCGCGATATTGACGGTGAATTACTGGCCCAACCGGCCCGCACCGAGGGCAAGGTACCGCTGATCCGGCTTGCGCCCGGCCAAGGCGCTGGCGGCCGCGGTGAGGCCGCGCTCGGCGTTGGCGAGAAGGCTCTGGTACGACTGACTGCCGATGGTGAGGGCGGCTACGAAGCGCGCCTGATCCGCAAGCTGGGACATTCGGTCCAGAAGATTCTCTGCGTCCTGCGCAAGCCGGCCAAGGGCCCCTACCGCCTGATCCCGGTGGATCGCCGCTCACGTCATGAACTCGTGCCGGCCAAGGGCGAATCCGACAAGGCCAATGATGGCGACCTGGTCGTGTGCGAGCTCGCCAAGGAACGCCGAAACGGGTTGAAGACCGCCACGATTCTCGAAGTCCTCGGCGATGTCGACTCGCCCGGTGCCGGCAGCGTCATTGCGCTGCATTCCCATGGCGTGCCGATGGGTTTCACCGACAAGGAAATGCGCGAAGCCGAGACCATGAAGTCGGCAAAGCTGCAGGGCCGCGAAGACCTGCGCGCTCTGCCTCTGCTCACCATCGACCCGGAAGATGCCAAGGACCATGACGATGCCGTCTGGGCCGCTGCCGATACCGATGCCAAAAATGAGGGCGGCTGGGTGGTTATGGTCGCCATCGCCGATGTCGCCGCCTATGTCACGCCGGGCAGCGAGCTGGATCGCGGCGCGTTCAAGCGTGGCAATTCGGTCTATCTGCCCGATCGCGTCGTGCCGATGCTGCCCGAGCGCCTGTCCAATGATCTGTGCTCCCTGCGCGAGGGCGAAGAACGCCCCTGCCTCGCGGTCCGCATGGTGTTCGACCGCTATGGCAACAAGAAGAGCCATAAATTCGTGCGCGGCTGGATGAAGTCAGCTGCCAAGCTCTCCTATAACGACGCCCAGGCCGCGATAGACGGCACGGGCGACGCCAAGGCGAATGCCTTGCTCGACACCGTCTTGCGGCCGCTCTGGAGCGCCTATGCGGCGCTGTGTATCGCTCGCGCCAAGCGCGAACCGCTTGAGATTGATTCGCCTGAACGGCGTGTCCGGGTCGGCGCCGACGGCAAGGTGACCGGCATCGAACTGCGTGAGCGCTTCGATGCCCATCGCCTGATCGAGGAATGCATGATCCAGGCGAATGTCTGTGCCGCAGAAACCCTTGAAGAAAAGCGCGTTCCACTGATCTACCGGGTCCATGAAGAGCCCTCGCGCGAGAAAATCGACTCGCTGGCGGACTTCCTGCCCAATGTCGGTTTGAAATGGACGCGTGGTGACAAGATCGCGACCAGCCGCTTCAACAATCTGCTCAAGCAGGCCAAGGGCGGCGAGCATTATGAGACGGTGAATGAAGTCGTGTTGCGAAGCCAGTCCCAGGCTGTCTATCACACTGCCAATCAGGGCCATTTCGGGCTGCATTTGCAGCGCTACGCCCACTTCACCTCGCCAATCCGGCGCTATGCCGACCTGACCGTTCACCGCGCCCTGATCCGCGCCCTCAATCTGGGCAATGACGGCCAGAGCGATGAAGAACGTAGCCGGCTGAGCTCAATCGCCGAGGAAATCACCCAGTCGGAACGACGCGGCATGGCGGCGGAACGCGATGCCGTGGACCGCTTTGTTGCGCTCTATCTGGCCGATCATGTCGGCGGCGAATTCCCGGGCCGCATCACGGGTGTGACGCGGTTTGGCGCCTTTGTCCGCCTGGCTGCAACCGGGGCTGACGGTCTGGTGCCGATCAGCCGGCTCGGCGAGGAGCGCTTCGTCCATGATGACCGCGCCCACGCCTTGATCGGCGAGCAGACCGGCGGCCGCTACCGGCTTGGCATGTCTGTGACCGTGCGGATCGAGGAAGCCACCCCGATCACCGGCGGCTTGCTGCTCGACATGATGACCGAAGCCGAGCCCGGTCCACGCCCCAAGCGCGGCAGCGGACGGATCGCTCCGGCCGGCGGACGCACGGGCGGACGGCCGTGGAAGAAGGGCAAGCGGCGGTGAGTGACGAGACCCGCAAAGTCGCCGTCAAGGCGCTGAGGCCACGTCTGGCGGCCTCGCTGATCCTGACCCGTGGCGGGCATGGCAAGACCGAAGTGCTGATGGGGCGCCGTTCGGCACGCCATGTTTTCATGCCGAATAAATATGTGTTTCCAGGCGGCCGGGTTGATCGTGCCGATCTGACAGCGCCGCTGGCCGAGGATCTCGCTTCCGACATTCTGGCCGTGATGAGCCGGATCCTGCCGGAGCGCCGGGCCCGCGCTGCGGCGATGGCGGCGGTGCGCGAAACCGCTGAAGAGACAGGACTTTTGATCGCACGCGAAGGTGTGATCCGTTCGCGGCATGGCAATTGGGCGCCGTTCCGGGCCTCCGGCGTTGTGCCGGACCTGTCAGGCCTACGCCTGATCACCCGTGCAGTGACGCCGCCGGGCCGGACGCGGCGCTTCGACACTTGGTTTTTCACCGCTGATGCCAGTGCCTTATGCGATGATCGGGCACCTCAGCCGAGCTCCGAGCTTGAAGATGTGCAATGGGTATCACTGACCCAAGCGCAAAATCTGGATCTGCCGATGGTGACACGCTTCGTGCTAGCCGAACTGGAGCGGGCCCTGCCCCCTTCACCTCAGCCAACCCGTTGGATTCGTGACGTTCGTGGCAAGATGTGGGTTGAGACCCTGTGACTGGATCACGTGCAGATTTGCGCTGACGTATAGCGCGAGCTTGCGTATAGCTGAGCCATGTTCGCGCTGCTCAACGCTCCTCAATACGGCAATAACCGCGCCCTGATCGCTGCGATCAGCTGTGCCGCCGTGTGCGGCATTGTGTTCGGCCTCTCCATGCCGTTGATTTCGTTGCGGTTGGAGCACATGACCGGTTCCGGCCTCTTAGTTGGCTTGAATGGCGCAGCGGCCGCAGTCTCGACGCTGGTAATGGCACCGCTGGTGCCGCGGCTGATGACAATGGCGCCGGCACGCACGCTGGTGACCGGTTCCCTGGCCGTCGCGGCAGCTATCTTCCTGCTCTTCCCATTCCTGCCGTTCGTTACCCCCTGGTTTATCCTTCGCTTCGCGATGGGTTGCTTCATAACTGTTGTTTTCATCGTCTCCGAAACCTGGATCAACCAGATCGTGACGCCGCGCCGCCGCGCTTTCATGCTCGGGATTTACGGCACCGCCTTGGCCGGCGGATTCGGGATTGGCGGATTGCTGTTCGCGGCGTTTAGCACGGCGGACAATCTGCCCTTCTATCTCGGCAGCGGCATCTTCCTGCTCGGCATCGTACCGATTGCCCTGCTCAAGGGCCCACAGGCCCTCGCCCCGGCGCGCGAAGACTCCTCGATGAGTGCGATCCTCGGCGCCGCCAGATCGGCGCCTGCGGCCATTCTGGCGGGCCTGGCCTTCGGGGCAATTGAAACCCTGATCTTCTCGATGCTGCCGGTCTATGCCGACCGCATCGCGCTTGATCCGGTCTCGATCGGGATGATGGTGTTTGCCGTCGCGATGGGTGTGTTGTGCTTCCAGATCCCGCTCGGCTGGATCGCGGACCGGACCGGACGCCGCAGCACCCTGCTCGTCATCGCCCTGATTGCCACGCTCGGGCCTGCCCTGGTCTGGATCGCCGGCACTCGGCTCGACCTGCTTTTGCCGATCCTATTCATCCATGCCGGGGTCGCCAGCGGGCTTTATACGGTGGGATTATCGCTGCTGGGCGAACGCTTTACCGGCGGACGGATTGCGGCGGCGAATGCGGGCTTCGTTTTCGCCTATGGGCTCGGCTCACTCCTGGCACCGCCGGCGGCGGGCGTGGCGATGGATGGATTCGGTCCGGCCGGGCTTTTGGTCGTGCTCGCCGTCAGTGCGGGCGGCTATCTGCTCTTCCTTGCTGCGACACACCTGAAAGCGGCGCGCCGCAGTTGACACTTGCCGCCCCTTGCGTATGTTCGCGCGCTCTCGCGACGGCATGGGGCCGACCGCGCGCGCAGCATCAGGACGACTGAGCCATGGCGAAACCAACTACAATCAAAATCCGCCTGAACTCCACGGCTGGCACGGGATTTTTCTACGTGACCAAGAAGAATGCGCGCACCATGACCGAAAAGCTCGTGCTGAAGAAGTACGACCCGGTTGCCCGCAAACACGTTGAATTCAAAGAAGGCAAAATCAAGTAAGACGAATTTGCGTCTGACTTGCCAAGCGTAGATCAGGCCGCAGCACGCGCTGCGGTCTTCTACGTGTTTGTGCCGCGCTCTGGCGGCCGTTTCAGGACATGGCCAGCCGGGATCAAGCCGCTTCGTTGGCCGCCGCTTCGACGCGATTGCGACCATCGCCTTTGGCCGTGTACAGCGCCTCGTCGGCCCGGCGCAGCAGTGCATCGGCATCCTCGCCGACCCGCGCTTGGGCAAAACCGATACTGACCGTCACCGGCGCCGTTTGACCATCACCGACCAGGAAGGGCTCGGCAGCGATCGACGCCCGCAGGCGTTCCGAGGCGATCCGGGCTTCGGCTTGACCGGCACCCGGCATCACAATCACGAATTCCTCACCGCCATAACGCGCCGCCAGATCGAGCGCGCGCAGATCGCGCATCAGACGATCGGCAAAGCTACGCAAAACGCGGTCGCCGCCCTCATGACCGAAACGGTCATTGATCGATTTGAAATGATCGATATCGGCGATCAGCAGCGAAACCGGGGCACCACCATTATTGGCGCTCTCGACGGCCTGGCGAAGGCGGGACGCGATATAGCGGCGATTGTGCAGCCCCGTCAACGGATCGGTGATCGCCATTTCCAGGCTCTCATCGAGTTGACTGCGCAAGCGGTCGGCATAGCGTTTGCGGCGCAATTGCGTACTGACGCGCGCCATCATCTCGCCAGCATCAACCGGCCGATGGATGATATCATTGACGCCAATATCGAGCGCCCGCACCGCATTGGCGACATCGCCCGGATTGAGCACCGCAATGATTGGCATTTGGCGCGTCGCAACATCGGAGCGGATGCGCGCACACAGCCGCAGACCGTCAAACGCCGGGCTGGTCAGATCGATCACCAGAAGATCGGCATTCTTGCGCGCGGCGGCGATACCAGCGGCAGGATCGAGTTCAACCTGAGTACGCACCTGCGGCGGCATCGCGGCTGCATAGCGGGTGGCGGCGCGTACATCGCCACTGATGATAATCGCTTGGGCGACAGCAGCGTCATCGCCGACCGGCTCGGACATGATCGAGTTGAGCGCATCGCTGGATTCGCGAAAGCGCAATTCATCGAGCACGGTTTTCAAACGCAGGAGCGAGCGCACCCGTGCAAACAGCGTCACATCATCGATCGGCTTGGTAAGAAAATCATCGGCACCCGATTCCAGGCCACGAATGCGGTCGTCGCGCTGATCGAGCGCGGTCACCATCACAACGGGGATATGGCGGGTGGCCGGGTCATGTTTGAGCCGGCGGCAGGTTTCATACCCGTCCATGCGCGGCATCATGACATCAAGCAGAATCAAATCGGGCTGTTCGACCCGGGCGACCTCGATGGCGGCAAAGCCGTCCACAGCGGTGCAGACGTCGAAATACTCGGCCTGCAGCTTGGCCTCAAGCAGACGGACATTGGCTGGCTGGTCATCGACGACCAGGATTCGCGCGCTCATGGCATCGACTCCTAATCGAGGAACTGGCGGACGGTCTCGATAAAGGTGGTGACCGTGATCGGCTTCGAGAGATAGGCTTCGCAGCCCCCCTGCCGAATCCGCTCCTCATCCCCCTTCATCGCAAACGCCGTTACTGCAACGATCGGAATCGCGCACAACGTCTCATCATCCTTCAGCCATTTGGTGACTTCAAGCCCGGAAACCTCCGGCAATTGAATGTCCATCAGGATGAGATCTGGCAGGTGTTCGCGGGCCATTTCCATGGCCTTGAATCCGTCCTTGGTCTGCAAGGTCTCATAGCCATGAGCCTCGAGCAGATCGTTGAACAGCTTCATGTTCAGCTCGTTATCTTCGACAATCAGCACCTTTTTGGGCATGACCTGCAGCATGTCGATGACGCGCTTCCCGTTGTTTGAGCGCTTATAACGCGCCTGTTGAACCCCATCGGCACTAAACCCGATCTTCCTTAACCAACAATGAGTCAGCGGCCACTTTCATCGCCAAAAGGAACAAGATAAGAACAAATATCAGCATTGCCAGTATATCGGCAGCGGAAGGTGGCGAAAGCATGATTCGAATCGGCATCGACCTTGGTGGTACGAAAATCGAAGCCATCGCGATGGACCCCGCAGGTGCGATCGTCGAACGGCTGCGCGTTCCGGCACCGCAAACCTATCGCGGCTGCCTCAAGGCCATCGCCGATCTGGTGGCCGCGATCGAGCGCGAACATGGCAAGGGCGCCCGCGTCGGGATCGGTCACCCCGGTTCAATCAGCCCCGCTACCGGATTGATGCGCAACGCCAATTCGATCTGGCTCAATGGCGAGCCATTCGCGCGCGATATCGAGGGGGCGCTCGCCCGCCCGGTGCGGCTGGCCAATGATGCCGATTGTTTCACCCTCTCCGAAGCCGTCGATGGGGCCGGTGAAGGTGCCGGGATCGTGTTCGGGATCATCCTGGGAACCGGGGTTGGCGGCGGCATTGCTATCGACGGGCAATTATTGCGCGGTGCCCAGGGCATTGCCGGCGAATGGGGCCATAATCCACTGCCCTGGCCAAACGAATCAGATGAGCCCGCAGCGCCCTGCTGGTGCGGCCAGTCAGGTTGTCACGAAACCTGGCTCTCCGGACCCGGCCTTGCGCGCGACCATGCCAGCCGCAATGGAGGCACGCTGAGCGCGGCTGAGATCTTCGCGGCCGCCGAATCGGGCGATGCCCCGGCGCGCCTCACCGTCGATCTGCATGGCGACCGGCTGGCGCGCGGGATTGCCAGCGTGCTCAACATTCTCGACGCCGACGTCGTTGTGCTCGGCGGCGGCGTTTCAAACGCGCCGGGCCTGGCACAGCGGGTCACGGTACGCCTGCCCGATTTCCTGTTCTCTGACACGGTGCGCACCCGCATCCTCATCCACCGGCATGGCGACAGTTCCGGCGTGCGTGGCGCGGCCTGGTTGTGGCCGGTTGAATCGGCACAGGCACCATGAGCAATCCGGGCTATTGCCGCGCCTGCCTGACACCGCTGGCCAAGCCGGTTGATGCCTGCCCGGCCTGCGGTTCGCACCGGCATTTGTTTCATGCCGAGCTCGGCACGCTGTCGATTGCCCATATTGATTGCGACGCCTTCTACGCCGCCGTCGAAAAACGCGACAGGCCTGAACTGATCGACAAGCCGGTGATTATCGGTGGCCGCCAGCGCGGCGTTGTCTCGACCTGCTGCTATGTGGCGCGGATGTATGGCGTGCATTCGGCGATGCCGATGTTCAAGGCGTTGAAGGCCTGCCCGGACGCGGTCGTGATTGGCGGTGACCACGCCAAATATGCCCGCGAGGGCGGGCGCATCCGCGAGATGATGCGCGATGTGACGCCGCTGGTGGAGCCGCTCTCGATTGACGAGGCTTTTCTCGACCTGACCGGCACAACACGTCTGCACGGCGCGCCGCCGGTGCTGACCCTGCTGCGGCTGCAGCGCCGGATTCAGAGCGAGGTCGGGATCACGGTTTCGGTCGGTTTGTCCTTCAACAAATTCCTCGCCAAGACCGCCTCCGACCTCGACAAGCCGGACGGGTTTGCGGTGATCGGTGAGGCCGAGGCGATGGATTTTCTCGGGCCGCGCCCGGTGCGCTCGATTTATGGCGTCGGGCCGGCCTTTGCGGCCAAGCTGGAACGCGACGGCCTGCGCACGCTCAATGATATCCGCCGTCACAGCGATGCTGAGATGGCGAAACGATATGGCGATTTCGGCTACCGACTGGCGCGTCTGGCGCGCGGCGAAGACCATCGCAAGGTCGAACCGGAGAGCGAACGCAAGAGCGTCTCCTCGGAAACGACTTTCAATACCGATCTGGCCGAGCTGAAAGCGCTGGAGGACCAACTCTGGCGCCAATGCGTCAAAGTCGCAGACCTCATGAAAGCCAAGGCCATCTCCGGCTCGGTGGTGACGCTGAAGCTGAAGACGGCAGACTTCCGCAGCCGGACCCGCCGGCGCACCCTCAACGAGCCGAGCCAGCTGGCCGACACCCTGTTCAAGGTCGGGCGTGAATTGCTCGCGCCCGAAGTGGACGGCACCCGCTTTCGCTTGATCGGAATCGGATTTTCGACGCTGCAGGACCAGGTTGGCGATAGCGGCGATCTGCTCGACCCAAACGCGATCCGCCGCGCCACAGCCGAGCGCGCGATGGACAAGGCGCGGGCCAAGTTTGGCGGCGATGCTGTGGTCAAGGGGCGGGCGTTGAAACCGAAGGCACAGCGGAGCGAGTGATTGCATCGCCGTCCGTCCTCGCCTATTTCCGCTATCAGAACCCGCTTGGAGATCTCCCATGTCCGCATTCGAAACACGCCTGACCGAACTGGGCATCACCCTGCCCGAGCCCGTCGCCCCGGTCGCCAATTACGTGCCCTTCGTGCGAAGCGGCGATCAGGTCTATGTCTCAGGCCAAGTCTCGGTCGGGCCTAACGGCTTGATCAAGGGCACGCTCGGCCTGGATATGGATGTCGCGGCCGGCCAAGCGGCGGCACGGCTGTGCGGGATCAATCTGATCGCCCAGCTCAAAGCCGCCTGTGGCGGCGATCTGGCGCGGCTGAAACGCGTCGTCAAGCTGGGCGGTTTCGTCGCGGCCGTGCCGGGCTTCACCGACATCCCGCAAGTGATCAATGGTTGTTCCGACCTGATGGTCGCGGTGTTCGGCGATGCCGGACGTCATGCGCGCTCGGCCGTATCCTGCCCGGTCCTGCCGCTCGGCGCAGCGGTCGAGATCGACGGCGTGTTCGTGATCGCCTGAGCGTAAAGCTTGGCCTCAGCCCGCCATCACATGGCTGATGAAGATCGAAACGCCGATCAGGATCAGAATGGCGCCGCCTGCCAGTTCGGCATGGCGGCCCAGCCGGGCACCGATATGCGGCCCGGCATAATAGCCTGCCGAGCTCATGGCGAATGATGCCAGTCCGATCGCCAGTGCCGCCCAAGCCGTTCCGCCCGCCAACGCCAGGGCAATGCCCACGGCTGCTGAGTCGATACTGGTGCCGATAGCCGTCATGACTGTGCCGAGCGCGGTGTGGCGCCGGGCCGGGCGGGCTTCGTCTGGCGCCGACAGGCCTTCGCGGATCATGCGGCCGCCGATCACCGAGAGCAGGATCAGCGCGACCCAGTGATCAACCGCCGCCACGATACCGCCGAGCGCGATCGCAAAGCTCCAACCGAGCAAACACATCACGCCTTCGGACAAACCGAACACCGCGCCGATGCGAAGCGCGTCCAGCACCTTGACCTTCGGTGCAGCACTGCCACGCGCCAGGGCGGCGGCGAAAGCATCGGTGGAGAGGCTGAAACTGGTCAGGACGAGGGCGGCAGGATTGATCATCGGCGCTGCTTAGCCCGGCCGATGGCGCGCCTGCAAGCGCCGCAAGCTTGCGATCCCCCGAGCATCGAGCCGCTTTGCCCGGCGAATATCTGCACCTTGCCCCTCGTCCCGCCGCCCGCTCTCGGTTAGAAAGGCGAGGACTGTAAAAGGATTTGTCTCATGTTCCGCCTGTCCGCGATCATTACCGCCGCCGCCCTCCTGCTCGGATGCCAACAGGCCCCGGCCGATGCCCAGCTCAACGACCGCTCACGCGAAGAGATTGGCGAGATCGTCCACGCCTATATCGTGGAACATCCCGAAATCATCGAAGAGGCCTTGATCGAGCTGCAGCGCCGCGCCCAGGCGCGCGAAATGGAAGACGCCTACTCCGCGATTGACCGGTATTCCGATGCAATCTTCGCCGACGCTCGTGATCCACGCATTGGCGGTGATCAGCCGGATGTCGTGATCGTCGAATTCATGGACTATAAATGCTCCTATTGCCGCGTCGCCAATGAGTGGGTGACGGATGTGCACGAGCGCTATGGCGACCGCGTCCAGTTCATCTTCAAGGAATATCCGATCCTCGGTCCCGATTCCCTCGAGGCCTCACGCGCCGCGATTGCATCGCTCAATCAGGGTCCGGAGATTTATGAACTCTTCCACCGCTCAATGATCAATGCGAGCGGGCCGCTCCCAACGGCACGGATCGACCAGCTCGCGGCCCTGGCCGGCGTCGATGTGGCGCGCATGCGCACCGATATGGAGGACGAGGCGATCATGGCCCAAATCCTCGACGTGCGCTCGCTGGGCCAAGCGCTCAATGTCACCGGCACGCCGTTCTTCATCGTCGATGGCACAGTCGTGGCCGGCGCCAATCAGCTGGCGCTGGAAGCGGCCCTGCAGCGCGGGCTCGGCGGCTAGCTTTCGCTAGATCAGTCCGAACAGCGGGCTGGACGCATCGGCATAAAGCTTTTTCGGCATACGGCCGGCGAGATAGGATTGCCGGCCGGCGATGACCGCATGTTTCATCGCCGAGGCCATCAGGACCGGGTTTTTCGCACCGGCGATGGCGGTATTCATCAACACGCCGTCGCAGCCCAGCTCCATCGCCACGGTCGCATCCGAGGCGGTGCCGACGCCGGCATCGACAATCACCGGCACCGAGGACTGTTCGATGATCAGACGGATATTGACCGGGTTCTGAATCCCCAGGCCCGAGCCGATCGGGGCGCCGAGCGGCATGATGGCGCAGCAGCCAACTTCTTCGAGGCGGCGGGCATAGACCGGGTCATCCGAGCAATAGACCATCACCTCAAAGCCGTCCTTGATCAGCATTTCCGCCGCACGCAGCGTCTCCGCCATGTCGGGATAGAGATGTTTGGGATCGGACAGGACTTCCAGCTTCACAAGGCTCCAGCCACCGGCCTCACGCGCCAGCCGCAAAGTGCGGATGGCGTCCTCACCGGTAAAACAGCCAGCCGTATTGGGCAGGAAGATGTATTGCTTGGGGTCGATGAAATCGACCAGTCGCGGCTCGGACGGGTCCGACAGATTCACCCGCCGCAGGGCGACGGTGATCATCTCGGCGCCGGAGGCCTCCAGCGCGCGGGCATTTTGCTCATAGCTGGCATATTTGCCGGTGCCGATGATCAGACGCGAGGTCAGCGTACGACCGGCGACCACCAGCGGTTTGTCGGCCGGGGACTGTGTCGAGGTCGGGTTCTGTGTCGGGGCCTGCGTCATGATTGATCCGTCTTCCATTTCATCCACCTCCGACAAAGGCCACAATTTCGATTCGGTCATCCGGTGCCAGCGCATCGAGGTCATAGCGCGAGCGCGGCACGATCTCCAGATTGCGCTCGACGGCGATCTTGCGGCCGTCCAGCCCCAGTTCGCGCACCAGATCAGCGACCCGGCTACCCGGCGCGATCAGCTTGGCCTCGCCATTGACTGTCAGTTGCAACACGGCTTCCGTTCACTCCGCTTGTAAATAGGATGATTGACGTCGTAGAGCTTATACGGGCTGTAAGGCAAGAGCATGACAAAACCGATCTACATCCTCAACGGGCCGAACCTCAATCTGCTGGGCACCCGCGAGCCGGACGTCTATGGAACGATGACGCTCGACGACATCGCCGCAGCCTGCAGCGCCCATGCCGGCAAGCTCGGCCGCGGCGTCGAGTTCCGCCAATCCAATCATGAGGGTGTCTTGATTGACTGGCTGCATGAGGCTAACCAGAAGGCCTGCGCCGTCATCTTCAACCCCGGTGCCTATACGCATACATCTGTGGCTTTGCATGACGCGGTTCGCGCTATAGAACCCCCGGTCATTGAAGTTCACTTGAGCCAGACCGCTGCCCGGGAAACATTCCGGCATCACTCCTTCGTCGCCTCTGCTGCCCGGGGGAGTATTACCGGACTTGGTCTGGCAAGTTATCTGCTGGGAATCGACGCAGCCGAGCATTGCCTGCACCACTGACGGACATAAAAGGCCCAAATCATGAGTTCTGAGACCCGAAGCCGTTCGCCTATCGACCCTGAAATCGTGCGCGAGCTCGCCGATATCCTGCGCGAGACCGATCTGTCGGAAATCGAGGTTGAACGCGGCGATCTGCGTCTGCGCATCGCCCGACAGCTGCAGGCCGCTCCCGTGGTTCAGGCTGTTGCTGCCCCGGCAGCCCCCGCGCCCGCCGGCTATGCCGTCGAAACGCCGGGGCCGGTTGGTGGAGCCGGCGATCTCAGCGCCCATCCCGGCGTCGTCAATTCGCCGATGGTCGGCACCGCCTATCTCAAGCCCAATCCGGATTCGGAGAATTTCGTCAAAGTCGGCGAAACCGTCAAAAAGGGTGACACCATCCTGCTGATCGAAGCGATGAAGACCTTCAATCCGATCGTCGCGGAAAAAGCAGGCAAGATCTCGGAAATCCTCGTCGAAGAAGGCCAGCCGGTCGAATACGGCGAGCCGCTTTTCATCCTGATCTAACGCTCACCCCCGTTCACGAGCGCCCAATATGTTCGATAAAATCCTGATCGCCAATCGCGGCGAAATCGCCCTTCGTATTCACCGGGCCTGCCGTGAAATGGGCATTCGCACCGTCGCGATCCATTCGGAAGCCGACGCCAATGCCATGCATGTTCGCCTCGCCGACGAGAGCGTTTGTGTCGGCCCGGCTTCGGCGGCCAAAAGCTATCTCAACATACCTTCGATCATCGCGGCAGCCGAGGTTACCGGCGCCCAGGCGATCCATCCCGGCTATGGCTTTCTGTCGGAAAATGCCCGTTTCGCTGAAATCGTTGAAGCCCACGGCCTGACATTTATCGGGCCGACTGCGGCGCATATCCGCATGATGGGCGACAAGATCACCGCCAAGAAAGCCGTCATGGCGGCCGGCATCCCGGTCGTGCCCGGCTCTGAAGGTGGCGTTTCCGAAATCAAGGACGCGAAGAAGATCGCGGCCGAGATCGGCTATCCGGTGCTGGTGAAAGCCGCATCGGGCGGCGGCGGTCGCGGCATGAAGGTCGCCGAGACCGAAGCCAAGCTGCAGGAAGCCATGGACACCGCCTCGGCTGAAGCGGCAGCAGCGTTTGGCGACGGCACCATTTATTTGGAAAAATATCTTGGCCGCCCGCGCCATATCGAAATCCAGATCCTGGCCGACATGCACGGCAATGTCGTCCATCTCGGTGAGCGCGATTGCTCGCTGCAGCGCCGCCACCAGAAAATCCTCGAAGAGGCCCCTTCACCAGCCCTGACAGCCGCCGAACGCGCCACAATCGGCGAGACGGTGCGCAAAGCAATCGAAGTGATCGGTTATCGCGGCGTCGGCACGATTGAATTCCTGTGGGAGAATGGTGAGTTCTACTTCATCGAAATGAATACGCGGCTGCAGGTCGAGCATCCGGTGACCGAGATGATCACCGGGATTGATCTGGTGCGCGAACAGATCCGCGTCGCCGATGGCGCCCATCTCGATATCCGCCAGGAAGACATCACGTTTGAGGGCCATGCGATCGAGTGCCGGATCAATGCGGAAAACCCCCGCACTTTCGCGCCCTCGCCCGGCAAGATTACCGATTTCCACGCACCGGGCGGGCTCGGCGTCCGGCTCGATTCAGCGCTCTATACGGGCTATTCCGTACCGCCTTATTATGACAGCCTGATCGGCAAGCTGATCGTGCATGGACGCACCCGCGCCGAAGCGCTGCTGCGCCTGCGCCGGTCGCTGGAAGAAATGGTTGTCGGCGGGATTGAAACCTCGATTCCGATTTTCCTCAACCTGCTCGAGGAACCGGAATTCGTGAGCGGCGATTATCATATCCGCTGGCTGGAGGAATGGCTCGCGAGCCGCGAGGAATAAGCGGGAGCGAACAAAGGATGCGCGGCTTCGGGGCCAAGGAACTGCTCGAATGTTATGCGCGCGGCGTCTTCCCGATGGCGGAGGGCCGCGACGATCCGCGCATCTACCTGCTGGACCCCGACCAGCGCGGCATCCTGCCGCTCGACGACTTCCACCTGCCGCGCCGGCTGCAACGCACCGTGCGCCAGGACAGCTTCCAGGTCAGCATCAATCTCGATTTCCCCGCCGTTGTCGCCGGCTGCTGCACGGCGGCACCCGGCCGCGAGGAAACCTGGATCAATGACGGGATATTCAGCCTCTACACCGAGCTGCATCGCCGCGGCCACGCCCATAGCGTCGAATGCTGGCGCGGCAGCGATCTGGTCGGTGGGCTGTATGGCGTCGCGCTGGGCGGCGCGTTTTTCGGTGAGAGCATGTTTTCGCGCCAGCGCGATGCCAGCAAGGTGGCGCTGGTGCACCTGCTCGCCCGCCTGATTGCCGGCGGTTATGCGCTGCTCGACACCCAGTTTACCACCGGACATCTGGAAACTTTCGGTGCCCGTTCAATCGCCCGCGACGATTACAAATCACGCCTCGCACAAGCGCTTGAGCTGGATGCGAACTTCTTTGCTCTGCCGGCGGAGATTGGTGGCGCTCAGGCCCTGCGTGAGGCTCAGGCCTTGCAGTCGATCACCCAGACATCATAGACCGGGTGTTCGAGCGGGTTTTGCGCTGGCCGTGAGGCGAACATCCAGCCGGAAAACACCGTCTCGCCCGCGATATCGACGCCGAATCCATCGGTGCGCCGGTCGACAATCTGCAAGAAGGCATAGGTTTCCGGTGTCTCCTCCGGTGGGCGCTTGCGGCAATATTGCGCCGTGATCGTCAAGGCACCGAATTGCGCGCTCTCGCCGATCGGGATTTCAAAATCACGCGTCCGCGCCGTCACCTTGTCGAGACCACGCAGCACGACGATAGAGCCGGGCTGGCTCGACAATTCCTGGTTCGATCGAACATCGGGATCGTCGCCGCGCAGGCTGGCGCCGGTATCGGACGTGGTGGCGGAATTGCTGTCCTGGGCCTGCAGGCCGAGCGGCAGACAGGCGGCGAGGATGAAAGCTGTGAATAGACGCGTCATGATTTGAAACTGCCCCGCGATTAAGGCGCTGTCGAGGCGGTTCGCCCCTCAGGCGATTCGAGCCGTTTCAACGCAGTCTCCGTTATAAACGGCTGTGGATTGGGTTGCCGAATATTCCAGCCACTGGACCGGTTCAGGCCCTGCGGCAAAGGCTTCAGTTTTGTTCCGGCGCCCAAGCTTCGTAATCGCTCGTCGTGGCCTGGCGCTTCTCGGGTGAGACGAGGCTGCCGCTCGGACGGTAGGCGTAGACGGTGCCGGTCAGATTGGGATGATGGTCCTTTTCCCAGACTTGGCGCGGCAGTGGCGTTTCGGTCGGCGGGGTGTCGAAGGTGTGGTGCAGCCAGCCATGCCAATCGGATGGCACGCGTGAAGCGTCGGCATAGCCCTTATAGATCACCCAGCGGCGCTTATTGCCATCCGGCCCGGTGACGCCGCTTTCCTCGAAATAGCGATTGCCGTAATCGTCTTCGCCGACTTTTTTGGCGCCGCGACGCGATAGCGTCAGCAGTGTTCCTGGCGTGGCGTCATTCCACCAAATGAAAATTTTGGAGATAAAACCCAGCATGGCGTGCGGCTCCGAGTCGGTCACGACGATGAATTCAAACGTATATGCCTTCGCATGGCGATCCGGTCCAGTCTTGAACACTGCGGGGTTATGGCGCGGGGCCGGGCGCGGTAGACTGAGCCTAACTCCGGGCGATTCGGAGACCAATGGGTGGGAATAAAAACGTCATGAAGCTGCATCGCCGCTTTGCCGAAGCCATTGCCGCCGCCGGTGATCGCTACGCCCTCGCCCTGCGCGACACGGCCGCCTACGGCAATCCCGATCCCGATGACGGGCATGGCACGGACCGCACGGTGCAGGTGCCGCAGGATTGGAGCCCGGCCGCGACGCTGGCTCTGACGCGCCTGCTCGCCACCGCGCGCCCTGCGGAAACCCGCCCGCGCCCGGGCCTGCAGGCCTTTGGTGGTTTGTCGCCGCAAGTCGCCGAAGGAAGCGATGTCAAACCAGAAACCGGCTTGGACGCCGTCATTGCACGCTTGGCCGGTTCTCTGACCTGGTCCGTCGCGCGCCATGGGGCAGTGAATGGCCCCGAGGAAGCGCAGATTTTCCACGGCGAGATTGCCGCCAGCCTGCTCGGACGCTTCGTCATTCCCGATGCCGATCTGTGGCGCGATGGCGGCATTGACTGGGCCTATGGCCTCACCGTGCCGCCAGCCGCCGCCCTGCTGCAAGCTCACACCATCGAGGCGGACAGCGTCGAAGCGCCCGCACAATTGCGGGAAGTCGCCGAAGCCGCGATGCGCGATGGTGTGCTGGAAGTGGGCGCCCGCATCACGCGCGAGCGGCTCGAGGCGATTGCCCAAGCCTGCCATCGCTGTTCCGGCGCGGCCGATGAATGTTTCGATCCCCGCCGCAATGCCGCTTTGGCCCGCGCCATGCGCGCTGCCCTGCGCGATGGCGTCGCGGAAGAAGCGGTCGAACGCGCCCTCGCCTTGGCACGCCAGGGCGTTGATGGCGACGCGCTGACAAGCCTGCAGCCAGAGCCACAGCGCCAGACCGGCAAACTCCTGCATATCCCACCCGCGCTGGCCCAAGCGATCGACGCAGACGGGGAATGGCATTTCGGCAGTACCGGCGAAGCGACACAAGCACGCACATTCCGGGATGGCATCGCCCGCTCGATCTGGAGCTTTGGCGCGCCCTCGCTGGCCTTCCAGGCCTGCCCCGATGCCAGCGGCCCCGTGCTGCACATCAACCTCCCCGCCTTCTTCGACCCTGAGACCGGTTTTCGCGCTGACCTGCTCGGCGACGCCGTGCGGATTTGGTCCTGCGCCCTGATCGTCAGTGCTCCGAAGACCGCCGCGTCAGCGGGGACGCTCAATCTGACCGGGATCGGTGCCCTGTTGAGCACGGCCGGTCTGGCCTATGACAGCGTCCCGGCCCGACAGGTTATCGCGGCCATTGGCCGGCTGGTGACGCTGTGCCTGCGTGAAACCGGTGGCGAGCTTGGCGCGCAAGCGCCCGGCCTCGGTCCCGATCCGGACCTGACCGATCTGCCGGCCCGCTTCGCGGCGCTCGGTGTCGAGCTGGGCCAAGCATCATCGCGGTTTTCGCCCCGTTCTGCCCTCGCCCGCCCCGGCATTACCGTGGCCAGTCTCAACCCGGAGGTCGCGATTGCCGGCCTGTTCGATGCCGACAGCCAAGGCGCTGGTCCAGTCGAGACCGCCATCATCGCCGATAGCGGTCTGAGTGGCGGCCACCGGTTGCGCAACTGTCTGCGCGCCGGCCTCGGCCAGCTTGGCGCCAGCGCGACGGAAATCGAGATCGCCGAGGACCACGCCGCTGGCCATGGCACATTGCGCGGCGCACCGGGCATTTCCCTGGCCCGGCTGAAAGAGCTCGGTCTGCCGGACGAAGCCATCGAGCGCCTCGAAGACACAATCGGCGACGGCGCTTCAGTGCGCTACGCCCTCAATCGCTGGACCTTGGGCGATCACATTTGCCGCGACCAGCTCGGTCTGTCGAGCGATGTCATCGAGACCGAGGGCCAGTCGCTGGCCCGGGCGCTCGGCTTTACCGAGGCCGATCTCGACGCCGCCGACCGCCATGCCCATGGCACCGGAACGCTGGACGATGCCGTCGACCTGCCGCTGGACTGGCGCAATGTTTTCGCGCCAGTCTTGCCGTTCGGCCAGTTGGAGATGAGCGCAGCGTTGGAAGGCCAGATCGATGGATTGGTCGAGACCCGGCTGGCGCTTGATGGCGAAAGCACAATCGACGATATCGCGGCCCTGATCGACCACGCATCGAGCCTGGGCCTGCGGCGCCTGACGCTGCGGCGGACCCGCTCGGGCCTGCTCGACCTGTTGCCGGCAATCGAATTCGACAAGGGCGATTACACCAGCGAGCCAGCAGCGGAACGGGTCATCGAGCGCACTGCTGAACGGCCCGTGGAACGCACTGTTGAGCGCGTGGTCGAACAGCCGGCGGCGCGGCGCAAACTGCCCGACCGGCGCAAGGGCTATATCCAGAAAGCCACGGTCGGCGGGCATAAAGTCTATCTGCACACCGGCGAATTCGACGATGGCGAACTCGGTGAGATTTTCATCGACATGCACAAGGAAGGCGCCGCCTTCCGCTCGCTGATGAATAATTTTGCGATCTCGATCTCGATCGGCCTGCAATACGGCGTGCCGCTGGAAGAGTTTGTCGACGCCTTCGTCTTCACCCGTTTCGAACCGGCCGGCACGGTGACGGGCAATGACTCGATCCAGCACGCGACCTCGATCCTGGATTATCTGTTCCGCGAGCTCGGCGTCTCCTATCTCGGCCGGGACGATCTGGCCGAGCTTTCACCGGACGCCGCCGACCAGGGCGGGCTCGGCAAGGGCGTCGCCGAGGAAAAACTGTCGCAACAGGATGCCGCCCGCCTGATCTCCAAGGGCTTCAGCCGCGGCCAGGTGCCGGACAATATCGTGATGTTTTCCAATGCCGTGCGCAAAGTCGCCAGCGGTCAGTCGGGCGGGCGCGATGTTGGCGAGATCGACCTGCACACCGAGGAGCCGGCGCCGCGCAGCTCAAAAGTGCGCGATGTCAGCCTGTATTCCGGCGATCCCTGCCCGGAATGCGGTCATTTCACCGTCGTTCACGGCGAGACCGGGCAAAACTGCGATGCCTGCAACTGGAGTTCAGTCTAGGCACCGGCTCCGGCGTGCAGCTTGCAACAGCTTGCGTATCAGGCTCGGAGCGCCTCATTATGAAACGAATTCTGGCTGCCATTGCGATCTTTCTGTTCGCCTCATCTGCCGCCCTGGCCCAGGATGCGGCGCAAATCGCGCGCGTCCAAGCGGGTCAGTCCTGCACCGGCTGCAATCTGTTCCAAGCTGAATTGGGTTATCTCGACCTGCCCGGTATCGATCTCTCCGGCTCGCGGCTGCGCCAAGCCAATCTGGCGCTCTCGACGATGAACCGCACCAAGTTCGACAATGCCAATATGTCGGTCGCCAATCTGTTCGGCGCCCGTTTCACCAGCGCCTCCTTCCGCAATGTCGATTTCACGGATGCCATTTTGGTGGGTGCCTATTTCGGCAGTGCCAATCTGAGCGGCGCTCGTTTGGACGGCACCAATATCTCCGGCGCCGAGATGACGACGGCCACTGGCCTGACCCAAACCCAGCTCAATACCGCTTGCGGCGATGCTTCGACGCAATTGCCGGCGGGCCTGCGTGTGGCGTCTTGCCGCTAAGGCCAAACGACCGGGACCTTTGGATTACTGTGATTTAAGTCGTCAATGGGTCGATCCTGCTTTATCCCTGAACACATGCGGAACACCGCTTTGATAATGCCGCTGACTGCGCTGGGCCTCCTACTCGGCGCTCAATCGGCTTGGGCGATGGGCGATGACCATCCACGACGCGGACTCGCCATCGGCGGCGAATGCGATTCCTGTGACTTTTCTGACAAGAATCTGGCCGGCGCGATCTTTATCGGTGCCAATTTCGATGAGTCCGACTTCTCCGACTCAGAGTTGGGCGGCACCACTATTGTCGAGAGCCGCTTCACCGACACTGACTTCAGCGATACCAATCTCAGCCATGCCCATCTGAGCGGCGTCACCTTCCTGCGAACCGATATGACCGGCGCCGATTTCAGCGACGCCCGTATTGAGCGGGTCAATTTTTCGGATGCCAGCCTGGAACACACCAATTTCTCCGACACGCAAATGGTGTTCGCGACCTTTATCGGCAGCACACTTGAAGGCGCGGTGTTCGCGAACGCCACGCTGAGCCAAGCCAATTTCTTCCGCTCGCGCATAAACGACACCAATTTCCGCAGTGCATCGCTGCACGGCGCCAATTTCGCCGGAGTCACCGGCGAGGGCACCAGCTTCCTCGATGCCGATCTGCGCGGTGCCAGCTTTGAAAATGCAGTGCTCGATGAGGTCAATTTCACCGGTACAAATTTGAACGGGGTCAATTTCACAGCTGCTGTCATCACCAATATTACCGGCCTGTCGAAGGAAACCATCCGTGGCGCCTGCGGCGATGACTCAACACAGCTCGATGGCGGCTTCGATTTGCCCGAATGCGGTGACCGGACCGGCCCGATCAGCGATGAGAGTTTCCGCATGGGATGGCGCATCAACCGCAGTGGCGACGCTGGCACGACGATCCGCTTCGAGACCGAAGGCGGCACGGTGATCGAGCGTCGCACCAGCGCTGACGGGGCGATGGATAATGTGCGTGAGACTGTGAATGTGGACGCCATGCGCGAAGCGTCGACCAATGCGCTGCGCGATATTGCGCGCGCCGAGCGCGAGATCAACCGGGTCCAGAGTAACCGGCCCGAAGCCCAGCGCGCTCGCGCAGAGGCAATGGCAGAGGTCGAGCAGGCGCGCGCCGAACTCGCCCGGCAGGGCGCGGTCGAGACGCAGCGTCAATCACGCGTGCGAATTGAGGTGCGCAGTGATGAAGATCACCATATCTGGGTCGTGCCACCGCCACGCGATAGCCATCGTGTGCCGCCACCACCACCCGAGCCACAGCATCATTAGAGCGTGACGTGCACAGTAAAACGGCCGGAGCTTGCACTCCGGCCGTTTGCTTGTCTGCTTGCTGGTCCGTCTAACCGGGCTTCTTGGCTTCCGGCACGACGGTGCGGATGTGCAGCTCGCGCAATTGCTTCATCTCGACTTCGGCCGGTGCGTTCATCATCAGATCGCGCGCCTGCTGATCCTTGGGGAACATCACGATTTCGCGCAAATTGTCGACGCCGGCCAGGATCATCACGATGCGGTCGACGCCCGGTGCGATACCGGCGTGTGGTGGTGCGCCATAGCGGAAGGCATTGAGCATGCCGCCAAACTCCTCTTCCACGGTCGCGGCATCATAGCCGGCATGGGCAAAGGCTTTCAGCATCACATCGGGGCGGTGATTGCGGACTGCGCCGGAGGAGAGCTCGATACCGTTACAGACGATGTCGTACTGGAAAGCCTTGAGGCCGAGCAGCGTCTCGTCGTCGCCTTCCTTGATCGCCAGGAAGTCCTCGGCCGACATTTGCGGCATCGAGAAGGGGTTGTGCGAGAAATCGATCTTCTTGTTGTCTTCATCCCACTCATACATCGGGAAATCGACGATCCAGCAGAATTTGAAGATATTCTTTTCACACAGATCGAGTTCCTTGCCGACGACATCGCGGGCGCGGCCAGCAAAGCTGGCGAAGGCCTTCGGCTCGCCGGCGGCGAAGAAGACCGCGTCGCCAGCCTTCAGATCGAGCGATGCGCGCAAAGCTTCGGTGCGTTCCTCGCCGATATTCTTCGCGACAGGGCCAGCGGCCTCAAGCACGCCGTCGGTCTCACGCCAGAATATATAACCCATGCCGGGCTGACCGTCTTTCTGGGCCCAAGAATTCATCCGGTCGCAGAACGCACGGCTGCCGCCGCTCGGTGCCGGGATGGCCCAAACCGCGATTTTCGGATTCTTCTCGATCATGCCAGCGAAAACCTTGAACCCGGAACCGCGGAAGGTTTCGGTGACATCGCTCATCTTGATCGGATTACGCAGATCCGGCTTATCAGAACCGTACCAAGCCATTGAATCGGCATAGGTAACGCGCTCGAACGCGGTGTTTGGCACGGTGCGGCCATCGGCGAATTCGTCGAACAGGCCCTTGAGCACCGGCTCGATGACGTTGAACACGTCTTCCTGGGTCGCGAAGCTCATTTCCATGTCGAGCTGATAGAATTCGCCCGGTGCGCGGTCGGCGCGGGCGTCTTCATCGCGAAAACAGGGCGCAATCTGGAAATAACGGTCGAAGCCGGAGACCATGATCAGCTGTTTGAATTGCTGCGGTGCCTGCGGTAGGGCGTAGAATTTGCCCGGATGCAGGCGCGATGGCACGAGAAAATCACGCGCGCCTTCCGGCGAGGATGCCGTCAGGATCGGCGTCTGGTATTCGACGAAATCCTCATCGACCATGCGGCGGCGGATCGAGTCGATAATCTTGGAGCGCAGCACGATACGCTTGTGCAGGCTCTCGCGGCGCAGATCGATATAGCGGTGCTTGAGACGAACCTCTTCCGACCAATCGGGCTCACCGAAGACGGGCAGCGGCAACTCTTCCGCTTCCGATTGCACAGCCAGATCACGCACCCGCACTTCAATCCCGCCGGTCGGCAGGTTCTCGTTCTGCGCCTCGGCGTCACGCGCCACGACATCGCCGGTAATGGTCACGACGCTTTCAACGCGCAGGCGCTCAAGCCGCTCGAAATGCTCGCTTTCCGGCTCCAGCACGCACTGGGTGATGCCGTAATGATCGCGCAGATCGATGAAGAGCAGACCACCATGATCGCGCTTGCGATGGATCCAGCCGGAAATCCGGGCGGTCTGGCCGACCTCGGTTGGACGAAGCTGGCCACAGGTATGGGAGCGATAAGCGTGCATGGTTTTCAAGGTCCGCAATGAGCGTGAATAAGGTCGTCGCGACATGCCTGTTGCGAGGCCTCAATGTCAAGGATTTGGGGGGAAATGGTGCAGTTGTTGGGTGGGGGCGACGCGCCGAAATCTCCACGCGGCATGCCGCTGGAGGGATGGGAGGGTGCGGGACGCCGGCGAATGCCGGTAACGCGTATAAGTTAAGTGTGACATCCGAGACGTCCCACACGTGCAGTTTTCTCGGGCTGTCTCCAC
>NZ_CAXBGE010000009.1:0-169754 GCF_963975345.1 uncultured Maricaulis sp.
CTGCAGGATCCACCATTGCAGCTTGCCGATGGCGTAGCGTCCACACATGGGGTGAGGTTAGCGCGAACCGGGCGCGATTGCAGCCCGGGAGATGGTCCGGTCCTGAGGGGCAGGGGCACGTCCCGTTTAGGGCGCATTTCAGAGTTGGCTCCGCCCGGGGAGGATGGGGTTTGCATCCTAAATTTAGGTGGTTTTATAGACGCTTGGCTTTCGGAAATTGTGTTGGTTCTGATTATTCTTCATTTCCGGATGTTGCCGCTCGCTCACAACTATTCGGTGTCACCGGGGGATAGCGGGAATCCATAGTAATCTTCAAAACGCTTTTCGCGGCAGCCGCTCTGCTCTTCATGAAAATCAAGTGACAGGCTCAAACCGCCAAACTGGGCGCCGTCAAAATGCGCGCGAAAATTCGACTCCACGTCCTCTGCATGAAGACTCCTTGAATCCTCCACCACATTGCAATAATCGACTGAAATTTTCATTTCATCTGGCAAAACTTCTACTGACACATCGTAATATTTAGTCCCCATAGATTGCAAAATTTCATACGGGTCGTTGCCGTCACACATTATGTATAAACTTGGCGTGGCCGAAAGAAATCCAGATCGAACGCTTTCATATACCTTGCAATGCTCACCTTCATAAAAACTTCTGCCAGGAATGATGGTATGTGGAGAGCAGGACGCCAGTGTCAAAGTAAAAAGCAATATTGTGCATGAACCATACTTTTTGACTATTTTATTCATCGTCCACGCCCCTAATCGACATAAACTCGACCCACTCGACTATAGAGCGCATTTGCCGCCTTGTCGCCTTGAAGGTCGTTGGCCCGCACTGGAGAAACATCGCGGGGGAAAGCGTGGAATGAATGGCGACGCTTCGCGGGCCAGCCGCAGTTTCGGCCTTGGCGTTGAAGGTGGAATATTTCATCTCACTCAGCGGCTTGTGCCAGAAATGCGGCACCAATCCCCAACACGGCTCAAGATTGGTCGCTGCCTGCTGGAGCTTGAACGTCTCCTGCAGGATCCACCATTGCAGCTTGCCGATGGCGTAGCGTCCACACATGGGGTGAAATTAGCGTGAACCGGGCGCGATCGCAGCCCGGGAGATGGTCCGGGCACAGGTGTGCTTTCCAACCTCGCTCCAACCCGCCTCATCCGGCCTTCGGCCACCTTCTCCTCGCGGAGAAGGAAAGCGCGCATCTTCCCTCTCCGTGAGGAGAGGGTGCCCCGCAGGGGCGGGTGAGGCGGGCAGCGCTACGATGGAGAACGCCCACACCCCTCACCGATTCCCCTCTTGACTCTCTCCGCTCCTGAACGGAACATAAGCGGAACATTCAATAGAGGCTATGACATGCCAACTGCGCCGCGCGTCCTTAGGGGACGGCCGCAGCTCGAGGAGCTGCGACGCCAGATCCAGGCGATTGAAACGCCCATAACCGTGCCCGTCCTGACGGGTCAGGATGCGCTGGTGCTTGGCCCAGGCCTGCATGAGGTCTGCCCGGCGAGCTATCTCGACACGCCCGCCGCGCTGGCTTTCCAGATCGGCATGCTGGGTCATGGGTTGGCCGAACAGGACCGGCTGCGTCCGGTGATCTGGGTGCGCTCGGCGGGCCATCGCGCCCATGATTTCGGACGTCCCTATCCGCTCGCCTTGGCCCGATGGGGGCTGGAGCCGGAACGGGTTCTGCTGGTCGAGGCGCGCGATGCGAGCGATGTGCTGTGGGCGATGGAGGAAGGGCTGAATGCCGGCGCGCTGGTGGTCGGCGAGGTCGGCGCATCGCTGCGCTATGACCTCACCGCCTCGCGCCGCCTGCACCGTTCGGCCCAGGCACGAAGCGCGCGCGTGCTCGTCTTGCGTGGTCATCAAGATATCCAGCCCAGCGCGGCCCTGACCCGCTGGCGATTATCCGCCCTGCCGTCACCGGACCGGCCATGGCGCGGGGCGACAGGCCTGCCGGGATTGGGAGTGCCGCGCTTTTGCGCCGTGCTCGAACGGGTCCGGGGCGGCCCGCCGAAAAGCTTTGAGGTCGAGTGGAAAAATGCGGCGTTTCATGTCCTTGAGCCTGCCGAGATGGCCCGTCGAGCGACGCAATCTGCGTCCCAATTCAGCCGCCTCGCCGTCTGATGCGCCCGAGCCCCCCTTCGCCCTGGTTCACACCTCAACCGGTGGGGAACGGCTCTATGCCCTCAATAATGAGGCGGCGCGGCTGGGCTTGCGGCGCGGTCAGGCGCTGGCCGATGCCAAGGCGCTGGAGCCGGGTTTGCGCATTGCCCCCTTCGCGCCCGATGCCGACCGGCGTCTGCTCGGCGCCTTTGCCCGCTGGTCTGGCCGCTGGTCACCCTGGACGGCGCCCGATCCCGGTGAACCGGGGGAGGATGGCGTAATGGTCGATATCTCCGGCTGCGCCCATTTGTTCGGCGGCGAGGACCAGCTGGTCACGGCCGCGCTGGACGCTGTGCGCGGTCAGGGTCTGACCGCCCACGCTGCCATCGCCCCGACCATAGGCCTTGCTTGGGGTCTGGCGCGCTTTCCGGCACGGCGGGTCCCAACCGGCTGGCTGATCGCCCATGATGTCGGCGCCAGCCTGCATGGCCTCCCGGTCGAGGCCCTGCGCATTGGCGATACCGCCGCAAGGCTGCGCCGGTTCGGGCTCAAGCGGGTTGGCGATATTGCCGGCCTGCCGCGCGCCAATCTGGCGCGGCGTTTCGGCCCCGATCTGGTGCGCCGCCTCGACCAGGCACGCGGCCAGGAGGATGAAACCCTCAACCCGCTACAGCCGAAAACGCCGTTTCGCGCCCGGATGCGCTTTGCCGATGCCCTGCTTTTGCTGGAGGGAATCAAACAGGCGGTGCGCGAGACCGCCAACACGCTGTGCGCCCATCTCGAGAGCGAGGGCCGTGGCCTGCGCCGGGCCGAGCTCAATCTGTTTCGCGTCGACGGCAAGATCCACCTCCTGATCATCGGCACCGCCGCCCCGGCGCGCGATGCGGCGCATATCGCCCGCCTGTTCAATGAAAAGCTCGACCGCGCCGAGATCGATATTGGGTTCGGCATTGATGTCATCGAACTCAATGCCACCGCCACCGGCGCCCTGTCGGGCCGGCAATCCGGCTTAATCGGCGATGCCAGCCTTAATGATAATCGTTTGGACACCGAGGCTTTCGCGCGCCTGACCGACCGACTCAGCGTCCGCTTGGGCGAAACCCGCGTCAAACGCGCCGCCCGCCGCGACAGCCATATCCCCGAACGCGCCGCCGGCTGGAGCGCGGAGACGAATCCGTCCGGCTCAGCCCTGATGGTGCGCGAGGCGAGCGGCCAACAGGCCTTCCTGCTGTCGCCGGAACGGCCTTTGCTCATCCTCGCCCGCCCGGAACCGGCCGAGGCGGTGGCAGAGATCCCCGACGGACCGCCGCGCAGCTTCGTCTGGCGCCGCACCCATCACCAGGTCCACCAGGCCGAGGGCCCGGAACGCCTCGCCCCGGAATGGTGGCGTCCTGAAAGCCGCGCCAGTCCGAAGACCCGCGATTATTTCAGGATCGAAACGATCGAGGGCCGCCGTTTCTGGCTCTATCGCGACGGGCTCTACGGCCCGGAAACCCGTAACCCCCAATGGTTTGTCCACGGAGCATCATGATGGAAATGACCCAATTAGCGACGCCCCGACGCGCCCATCCCCACCACGAGACGACGCCCCTGGCCGGAAAAATTCTCTGGGAGCGCCTTCGCGGGCGCAGGATTTCCGGTCACCGCTTCGAGCGTCAACACCCGATCACCGGTTATATCGTCGATTTCGCCTGCGTGCGGCACCAGCTTGTGATCGAGCTTGATGGCAACACGCACCGCCGCCCGGAGGAGATCGAGCGCAGCCGGCTGCGGACGATGGAGCTGATGCAGCAGGGCTGGACCGTGATCCGGCTTGCCGATGCCGATATCGCTGAGCGCCTCGAACAAGTGATCACGACCATTGCCCGGCATCTTCCCATCCTCCCCCGCAAGGCGGGGGAGGTGGACCGGACAAAGTCCGGGCCGGAGGGGGCCTCACCGCCACACACCCCCTCAGTCCGCTGCGCGGACAGCTCCCCCGCACAGCGGGGGAGCAAGGATGAACGGTGACCGCATTCGCCGAGCTCGTCGCCGCCAGCAATTTCACCTTCCTGACCGGGGCCTCGCATGGTGATGAAATGGTCGCCCAGGCCAAGGCGCTCGGACTGGCGGCCATCGGGCTGGCGGATCGCAATTCCTTCGCCGGCGCAGTGCGCGGTCATCTCGCGGCGAAGGAGGCCGGGATCAAATTTCTGGTCGGAGTGAGGCTGGTCACCACATGCGGCTTCGCACTGGTCGCCTATCCGAAACACCGCCACGCCTATGGTGCGTTGGCGCGCATGCTGACGGATGCCAATTTCCGCTCGAAGAAGGGGCGTTGCGAGCTGTGGCTGGAACAGATTATCGAGGCCTCGACCGACCAATATTTCATCCTGCTGCCGCCCGATCCACCCTGCGCGGAATGGCAGGCCAAAGCGGCGGGCTTCTGCGCCCGCTCAAGGGCCCGTCACGTCCTCGCCCTGACCCGCCGTTTCGACGGTCGCGATGGCGAGCGTCTGCACGCGCTCGATCAATGCGCCACCGCACTCGGCCTCGACTGCATCGCCACCAATGACGCGCTCTATCATGTCCCCGAACGCAAGCCGCTGGCCGATGTGGTCGCCTGTATCCGCGAGCATGTGACGATCAAGGCCGCCGGTTTTCTCCTCGCCGCGAATGCCGAACGCCATCTCAAACCGCCATCCGAAATGGCGCGTCTGTTTCGTGGCTATGAGCGCGCCGTCGCCAACACGATCACTTTGGCGCAGAGCATCAATTTCAGCCTTGAGGAACTGGTCTATCAATATCCCAGCGAGGTTGTCGGCGACGATGAAACCCCGGCCCAGACACTGCGCCGCCTCACCGCCGAGGGGCTGGAGCGTCGCTATCCCGATGGGCCGCCGGACAAGATCGCCGCCGCCATCGCCCATGAGCTGACCCTGATCGAAAGCCTGGATTTCCCGGCCTATTTCCTCACCGTCCACGATATCGTCCGCTTCGCGCGCAGCCAGGGAATTCTGTGTCAGGGCCGAGGCTCGGCCGCCAATTCGGCGGTCTGTTTCGCGATCGGCATCACCGAGGTCGACCCCAATCTGATCGATCTCCTGTTCGAACGCTTCGTCTCGGCGGAACGCGGCGAGCCGCCCGATATCGATGTTGATTTCGAGCATGAGCGGCGCGAGGAGGTGATCCAGTATGTCTATGAGAAATACGGTCGCCGCCGCGCCGCCATGACGGCAACGGTCAATTGCTACCGGCCGCGCGGCGCCATTCGCGAAGTCGGCAAGGTGTTCGGCTTGTCGGGCGATGTCATCTCGGCCCTGTCGAAAACGCTGTGGGGCTGGTCGACCGATGATCTCACCGATAACCGCATCCGCACCGAGCTCGGCCTCGATCCCGATACGCCCGATATCGCCATGACGCTGCATTATGCCCGCGAGCTGATGGGCTTTCCGCGCCACCTCTCCCAGCATCCCGGCGGTTTTGTGATGATGCAGGGCTGGCTCGACGAAATCGTGCCGCTGCACAATGCCGCCATGCCTGATCGCACGGTGCTCGAATGGGACAAGGAGGATATCGACGCGCTCGGCCTGATGAAGGTCGATGTGCTCGGTCTCGGCATGCTCAGCTGCGTCGCCCGCGCCTTCGATCTGATCGAGCGCCATTATGGCCGCTCCCTGACCATGGCCTCAATCCCGCAAGGCGATGAAGCCGTCTACGACATGATCTGCAAGGCCGATACGATTGGCGTGTTCCAGATCGAGAGCCGGGCCCAGATGACAATGCTGCCGCGCCTGCGACCGCGCTGCTTTTATGATCTGGTGATCGAGGTCGCCATCGTCCGCCCCGGCCCGATCCAGGGCGATATGGTGCATCCCTATCTGCGCCGCCGCTGCGGTCAAGAGGCGGTGGAATACCCGTCAAAAGCGCTGGAAGATGTGCTCGGAAAGACGCTCGGCGTGCCGCTGTTTCAGGAACAGGCGATGCGGATCGCCATTGTCGCCGCCGGTTTCACCCCGGCGGAATCCGACCAGCTGCGCCGCTCCATGGCCGCCTTCCGGCGCTCCGGCTCGATCCATGAAATGGGTGAGAAGCTGATGGCCGGCATGATCACCAAGGGTTATGAGCCCGACTTCGCGGCGCGCTGTTTCAAACAGCTCGAAGGCTTTGGCGAATACGGTTTTCCCGAAAGCCATGCCGCCAGCTTCGCCCTGATCGTCTATGTCTCCTGCTGGCTGAAGCATTATTACCCGGACGTGTTTGTTGCCGCGATCCTCAATTCCCAACCGATGGGGTTTTACGCTCCGGCGCAACTGGTTCGCGATGCACGCCAGCACGGCGTTGAGGTCAGACCGCCCGACATCAATCATTCCGATTGGGACTGCACGCTGGAGCCGGCCAAAGCGGGCCCCCACTTCGCGCTCCGTCTCGGCCTGCGGCAGATCAAGGGTCTGCGCGAAGCCTCTGCCGCGCGCCTGGTCGCGGCCCGCCAGACAAGCGGTGCCTTCACCAGCGTCCCCGATCTCGCCCGCCGTTCGCGTCTTGATCGCGCCACGATGGACCGGCTCGCCAATGCCGACGCTTTCGGCTCCATCGCCCTCGACCGCCGCCAAGCCGGCTGGACCGCCCTGGCCCAGGCCGGCAAACCATTGCCGCTATTCGAGCATGCCGATGAATACGGCCATGAGGCCGCCACCGCCCTGCCGCTGATGAGCGCCGGCGAGGAAGTCGCCCAGGATTACGCCACGCTACGGCTATCGCTCAAAGCGCATCCGATGAGCTTTTTCCGCCAGGAGCTGGAGGAGAGCGGACATGTCCGCGCCGAACAACTCACCGAGCTGCGCGATGGCCGCTGGGTGACGCTGGCCGGTTTGGTGCTGGTACGCCAACGCCCCGGCTCGGCCTCAGGCGTGATTTTCGCGACGCTGGAGGACGAAACTGGAGTGGCCAATATCATCGTCTGGCCGAAATGCTTCGAGCGTCACCGCAAGATCGTAATGCGGTCCAAGCTGATGAGTGTTACCGGGCGCTTACAAAAGGAGGGCGAAGTGATCCACATCATCGCCAGCCGCATCACCGACCAGAGCTGGCGCCTCGCCGCCCTCGCCGATGGCGAGGAATTCGCCGAAGCCCTCGCCCACGCCGACGAAATCGCCCGCCCCCAGGACGACCCCCGCCTGATCGGCATTTACCGCCGCGTCATGCAAGGGGAGCGGCTGGAGGATATATTGCCCAAGAGCCGTGATTTTCATTGAGGCCCCTGCTTCGGCGCGCAGTTTGCAAACAAAAGCTTAACACGGCGGACCTGTTGCGAAGCGGGTCAGTCGGTTGCAGACTAGGAGCCGAGATGAGCAAGCCGCACACCCTGAGCGAAGACGAAGCCCACGCCATGCGCCTGCTGTGGGATCGCGGCAGCGCCTCGGTGAATGAACTGGCCCTGGCCAGCCGGCAACCGGCCAGCGAAACCCTGTCCATCCTGCAGCGTCTGCGCCGCAAGGGCGCGGTTGAACGCCAGCAGCGCGGCCGCGATATCCGCTATCGTCCGCGCCTCAACCGCCAGACCGCACCGACGCATATGCTCGGCCGTCTACTAACGGAGACCGCCGACGATGGCCGCACCGGGCTGGGCATTGTGGTGTTGCGCGAAAGCGATATCGACCCGCAGGACTGGGCCGATCTCCAAGCGGAAATCGCCGCCAAAGCAGCCGCGAAATCCAAGCCCTAGCCGACGCTTACTCAGACAGGAATGCCCGGACATCAGTGATCGTCCGCGCGGGATCTTCCTCGTGCAGGATATGGCCGAGATCGTCATAGATGATCAGCTCGGCCTGCGGCAGGTCGGCGGCAAGCCGTGTCGCCTGCGCCACGGGAATGATCGCATCGCGTCCGCCCCACATCACCAGAGTCGGAGCCTGCACCCGCGCCAAAGCGGCGGTTGGATCGGGCAGGGTGAAAACTTCGAGCCGCTCAACAAGAGCCTGACCAACACCGGGTGTCTGCATCAGGGCGTGAACGCGGCCAGGCAGACTCGGGTCCATCCGGCTGGCATCGCCGAACAGGCCGGCCGAGGCCGCGGCGACCATCGATACCGGTGCCTGGGTAAAGTAGAATGAAACGCCCATCGGCACTGCGACCGGCTGCTCGGTAACGCCATTGATCGAATAGGCCCCCGGCGCAACCAGTACCAGGCGTGCAACGAGGTCGGGGCGCTGCGCGGCGAGGCGCCAGGAGACCAGCCCACCGAGTGAATTACCCACCAGGGCGACATGATCGAGACCCAGCTCATCGAGCAGGGCGCCGAGGAAATCAACGGTTTGCGGCACGGAGTAGCGACGTTGCGGATCGGGCCCGGTCAGGCCATGGCCCGGCAGGTCCATGCGGATGACGCGGTAGTCTGCGCTGAGATCGGCAGCCCAGGCGTCCCAGCTTTCCAGCGAATAGGAGAAGCCGTGCACCATGACGATGACGGGCGCATCAACGGGCCCCTCGCTTCGGACGCGCGCCATGACGCCGTCAACATCAATCAGGCGATCACTCTCGCTCCAATAGGGTGACTGAACCCGCGCGGCCTGGTCGAGCGCCGGCTCGTCAGCGGGCCGGTTCATGAACCACACCAGAGCGCCGATTGCGATGACGGCAGCGAGGGCGAGTAGCGCGAGCACGATGCGGGGCATGGGATTTCCTCGGTTTCAAATAAAAACGGCCGACGATCCCTGATGCTCAGGAAGCGCCGGCCGGTCAAGTGCAATGGGAGCGGACATGGGAGGTCAAGCCCGCTCCCGATCATGCGCCTAGAAGCGGTAAGCCAGCGTCGCCGTGAAGGTGCGCGGATTACCATAATAGCCGACCAGCGTGCCGGAACGTCCCAGTTCCGGAGCGAAGGTCGTGTTGTTGACGAAGTCATAGCCGGAAACCCGGTATTCCTCGTCGGTCAGGTTGCGGCCATGCAGGCCCATCTGCCAAGCACCATCTTCGCTGTCCCAGACGACCGAAGCGTTCCAGAGCGTGTAGGAGGCTTGGTCAAGCTCCGGGAACGGGATTTCGAACTGGCTCGAATCACCGCGGTAGGATGCGGTGATCTGGGAGTTGAGATCGCCACCGGCGAAAGAGGTCAGATAGCTCAGCGTGGTGCTGAGTGTGGCGTCCGGCGTATTCTGGATGACGACCTGGTTGGAGATATCGACACCGAAAGCGTTGATGAACTCGTCATAATTGCCATCAAGAAGGCCCATTGCCCACGCGAAGCTCAACGCATCACCATTGGTGAACACGTCATGGCCCAGATCGAGCGTGCCTTCATATTCGAGACCGGTGATGGTCGCGGCGCCGGCATTGGTAGTCACGCCGGTGAAGGTGTCGTTTACGCCGTCATTATTGGTATCGATACCGACTGATCCAGGCACCTGGATGTCGGTATAATCCATGTGGAAGACCGCGATGGCGTGGCTGTACCGGTCGCCTTGGTATTTCCAGCCAAGCTCAAAGCTGTCGACCGTTTCCGGGTCGAAGGACATGAAACGGAACACTTCATCCGCCGTAACCGTGCCGCTGAGATCGAAGTCAGGGGTGCCGGTGGTCTGCGCCCGAGGATCGAAGCCGCCGCCCTTAAAGCCTTGGCTGAAACTGGCATAGAAATTGTTCGAGGCGGTCGGCTGCCAGGAGATCGAGGCCGTCGGGCTGAAATCATTCCAGGAGTTGGTGCCGAGGAAGTTGGAGGTGGTGGCAATCGGGAAACCGGCACCTCCGAAGAATTCGGAGAAGCCACCCAGATAGGTGCGACGCAGGACGCGCGATGTGCGTTCGTCCTCGGTATAGCGGCCACCCAGGGTGAGGCTGACGGTATCGGTCAGATCATAGGTGAAGTTTGCGAAAACCGACCAAGTGCTGGTGTCAACATCGCCGAACGTCTGGGCGTTGAGACCCGCCACCAGGGTGTCGAGCAGGACGTCGAACACGGTCGTGGCATTGGCGTCGAGCGAGTAGTAGCCCATCACGCCAGCGAGACGATCGCCTTCGTAAAGGACTTGGAATTCCTCGGAGGTCTGCTCATTGGTGTAGATCGCCGGAACGTCCAGATCGCCTTCGGGAAGATTGTCGAAGTCGATCGGCGTCGTGGAATCGTCTTCACGACGGGACAGGATATTCCGGATGGTCCAGTTGTCGTTCAGGCTCCACTCGCCCGTCAGGGTCAGGCCACTGGCTTCAACGCTTTGCGCGACAACATTCAGGCCGGCGCGCGTGTTGAACACATTGTCCAACACTGGATAGGCGATCGGAGCAGCCGCCGACGGATAGTTCGCAGGCGTTGCCAGCAGACGATGGCCGCCGCGCGCATTGGATGTGTCGTCGACATTGTCATAGGCGAGACGGAAGAACAGATCGCTGGTCGGCTCCCACTCGGCGCTGACACGGTAGCCCAGAACCTCCTTGTTGTAGTTCTCGGCACCGGTGGTCAGGTTGGTTCCGAAACCGTCTCGCTGAAGATTGGCGACGGCAGCGCCGATGCGGAAGGTGTCGCCCAGCGGCATGCTGCCGGAAACGATCTGGTCGAGCTGGCCGTAGGAGCCGAAATTCAGGCGGGCCGACAGGGTCGGTGCGTCCGAGTCAAGGCGGCGGGTGACGTATTTGATTGCGCCACCAATGGTGTTGCGGCCGTAAAGCGTGCCCTGTGGGCCACGCAGAACTTCGATCCGTTCGACATCATATATATCCAGAACGGCAGCCTGCGGGCGGTTGAGATAGACGTCGTCGACATAGATGCCAACACCGGCTTCAAAGCCGGCAACCGGATCCTGCTGGCCAACGCCGCGAATAAAAGCGGACAAGGTTGAATTGGTGCCGCGCGATGCTTCGAGCGTCACATTCGGTGTGGTTTCGGCGATCGCCAGGATATCAACGGCGCCCATGGCTTCAAGTTGTGCGCCGGTATAGGCGGTGACAGCCAACGGCACGTCTTGCAGCGATTCTTCGCGGCGACGGGCGGTGACGGTGATGACGTCCTGGCGGACACCGTCGCCATCTTGTTGGGCCTGGACCGGAGCTGCGAACAGCATGGTCGATGCGATCGTGCTCACCAGGAGCGCGGCGCGGGTCATTTTGAAACTCGTTGTCATGATGATTTCCCCTCAAGACGTTCGTTGTTGACCGCCATCGCATGCGCGCGATTGGCGAAGTGTGCGACCGCGCTGGCGAACCCGTCGGGTTCCTCCAGATGCGGGGCATGTCCCGATTTCGCAAACGTAACGGATTGCGCATCGGGTAAGGTTTCGGCGAGATAGCGGCTCGTCTCCGGGCCGTAGGCTTCACTGCGCGCGCCAGAGGTGACGAGCGCCGGTAAGGTCATCGCGGATAGGGCTCCGCGCAGATCCTGATGGGTCATTGAGAGCCAAAGATCTGCCATCGCATCGCCGTCGCGTCGGCTCAGCCGGGCAACGATGTCGGTGATCATTTCCGGCTCACGGACAGCACGTCCGCGGGCAAAAATGCGTGGCGCGAATGCGGCAGCATAGGCCGACCAATCATTGCGCATGGCTTCAACGGCCCGACCGCTGCCGGCAATATCCATCCCGGTCGCCATACCCAACGACCAGTCCTCGGTATTGAGGACGCGCGGGCTCATATCCTCGATGATCAGACCAGCAAAACGCGCGTGCCCTTGGCGGGCAATCATCATCCACAACACCGTTGCGCCCATAGACCAGCCCAGCGCGGTGATGCGGGTCAAATCCAGCGTTTCGATGAGGGTTTGCAAGTCACCCGCCAGCAAATCGATATCGAGTGGGGTGGTTCCGGCAGGGGTTTCGCCATGGGCGCGGAGATCGGGGATAACGATCCGGAAATCATTCGCGAGCCTGTCGACCAGCGAATCGAAGAAATCGCCCGAAGCGGCCCAGCCATGCACCAGCAACAGGACCGGCCCGGTTCCGATATCGCGATAGTGCATCAACGCACCGTCGCTCATCGCACACGATTGCATCGCTGCGCGTCCGTTCACCGGATTATCTGGTTGGGCATTGAGCACTGCGCCGATCTCTCCCGGATGCATCACACGCCACGGCTTTCGTGCCATATTGCGTTATCGGCAATTTTGTGAAAACTGAATCATATGTCAACTTCACTTTCTTCGACCTCTCCGAAAATTCCGAAAACCGCACGCGGCCAACGCACCCGAAACCGGCTGCTGGATGCCGCAGAAAAATCCTTCGGCGAGAGTGGCTTTCACACGAGTTCGATCGGCGATATCACCCGCCGCGCCTCGGTCGCCCTGGGCACGTTCTACGTTTATTTTGATTCAAAAGATGAGATATTCCGGGCACTTGTCGCACATATGGGCGAGATGACGCGGAGCTGGATCGCTGAACGCGTTAAGGGGGCAACCGACCGGTTGGACGCCGAGCATAAAGGGCTCGTTGCCTACATCGAATTCGCCCGCGCCCACCCCAATCTCTATCGCATCATTGAGGAAGCGCAATTCGTCGCGCCTGATGCATACAAGGCACACTATGACAGTTTTGCGGAGCGCTACCGGCGCAATCTCGATGAGGCCGTCGAGCGCGGCGAGATTCGTGATGGCAACCAGGAAACCCGTGCCTGGGCCCTGATAGGGATCAGCGTTTTCCTCGGCCTGCGCTTCGGCATTTGGGAACCCTCACGCAGTGCTGACGACATTGCCCGCGAGGCGTCCGATCTGATCGCGAAGGGGCTGGCGCCATGAGCAAGGCTACGAACCAGGCCGCCACCGCAGGGCCGAACCCATGAACGGGTTGCTCGACATCACCGCACGTCGCGCCGCGATCGATCCGGACGCCATCGCTTTCCACGTCGTCAATACCGGCGAAGAGATCGATTACCGCGCGCTGGAACGTCGCAGCGCCCAAGTAGCCAGCCTGCTTGAAACCTACGGCGTCGCAGCGGGCGACCGGGTGGTGATCCTGTGCCGCAACCGGGTGGAGTTTTTCGAGCTCCTGTTCGCCTGCGCCAAGCTCGGTGCGATTCTGGTGCCGCTCAACTGGCGAATGCCGGCCAGTGAACTGATCCAGCTGATCGATGATTGCACACCGGTCTTGACGATTACCGGCGCCGAAGACCGCGACACAGCCCGTGCGATTTCAGCGCCAATGGACTTGCCCTTGCTCGATCTCGACGGTGAATATTCACAGCAGCGCGAAGCTGCTCGCCTGCACCCGGGCCGCAGCGGCTGGCCGGGGCAGGATTGCTGGTATCTGATCTACACGTCCGGCACGACCGGCAAGCCCAAGGGCGTGATCCAGACCTATGCCATGGCGCTGGTAAATTCCGTCAATATCGGCCAAGCGATTGGTCTGCGCGGTACGGATTCAACGCTCAACTTCCTGCCTCTGTTTCATACCGCCGGCATCAATCTGCACACCCTGCCGGTCCTGTTTGGCGGCGGCACGGTCCACATCCTCCCCGGTTTCGAAGCCGGTCCGATGCTGGAGCTGATCAATGCCGGCGCGCTTGATGTCTTTATCGGTGTGCCCGCAGTCTATCGCGAATTGACCCTGCATCCGGACTTCGCCCGGACCGACCTCACCCGCCTGCGCCATTGGGCCTGCGGCGGCGCGCCACTGCCCGATATCCTGGTTGAGCGTTTCGCGGCTGGCGGCGCCATTGTCTGCAACGGTTTCGGCATGACCGAAACCGGCCCAACCGCCTTTCTGGTCGACGAGGCGCGCGCCCTCGACAAGATCGGTTCGGTCGGCAAGACCCAGATCCTGGTCGAGGCGCGGATTGCCGGCCCCGGCGGCGAAATACTTGCGGCTGGCGAGATCGGCGAAATCCAGTTTCACGGCCCCGGTCTGACCCCGGGCTATTGGCAACGCCCGCAAGAGACGACCGAACTCTTCACCGAGGATGGCTGGCTCAAAAGCGGCGATCTCGGGCGGTTCGACGAGGATGGCTATTGCTTCGTCGCAGGCCGGATCAAGGAGATGTATATTTCTGGTGGTGAAAACGTCTATCCGGCCGAAGTCGAGAATATTCTCGCCGACCACCCCGATGTGCAGGAAGCCTCTGTCACCGGCGTGCCCGATGAAAAATGGGGCGAGGTCGGCTGCGCCCACATCATCCTGCGCCAAAGTGCCAGCGGCGATATCGCCGCCCTGAATGCCTGGTGCCGCGAAAGGCTTGCCGCCTACAAGGTGCCGCGCCATGTCGTTTTCGCCCGCGATTTCCCGCGCACCGCAGCCGGCAAGGTGCAGAAACACCTCCTGCCCCGGCCTGGCTCGACAGGGTGAGCCACACTGCCTCCCTCGAGCGCAGCTTCTGTCAGGCAGACTTCGATGCCTTCGCGCAGCTGTCAGGCGATCATAATCCGATCCATGTCGACCCGGAGTTTTCGGCCCGGACCCGGTTTGGCTGCACTGTCGCCCACGGCGCCCTGTTGTGCGCCGTGTTGCGCGGGCTGGTCGAAGAATTGGTCCCCGGCGGGCGGCAAATCCGCCAGTCAACGCAATACCCCGCCCCGTCGCCGGCCGGCGAATTGCTTCGTTTCGAGGCCGAAGCGATCCGTGTCGATGGCCCGGTTACAACGGTGCGGCTTCAGGTGACATGCCTGTCAGGCATGACGATCACCTGCATCGGTGAAACCGGGGTGACGCGATGACCACAGCCGCAAAACCAGGGCTGGCCATCGGCCAAGCTGCGCAAACAACCCGCACCTTCAACCAATCCGACATCCTGGCGCTTCAGGCCGTCTCCGGCGCGCCCTCGAGCAGCGAGGCGGTGCCGGAAGCGTTGATCAACGCTCTGTTCTCCTACCTGCTCGGTGTCGAGCTGCCGGGTGAAGGCACGAATTATCTCAAACAGCAGACCGAATTTCTGCAAGCCGCGCCGATAGATGAGGCGTTGACGGCCCGCATTGAGATCACCCGAATCCGGCCGGACAAACATCTGGTCGATCTTGCCACCACTTGCGTTTCGGCTTCAGGAAAGCTGATCGCCCAAGGCCGCGCCCTGGTGCTGGCGCGCGATGTCGCCGGCGCTTTCGGCTAGGTCACAACCTGCGATTTGCATTTACCTTTCCGGTGTCATGTGGAAACTGCCCACCATGTCAGCTCAGCGCAAATCAGCCTCACTGCCGGTCCCCGGCCAAGATGTCATCATCGTCGGCGGCGGCCATAACGGCCTCGTCTGCGCCGCCTATCTCGCCAAGGCAGGACTGAAGGTCACCGTGCTGGAGCGCCGGCATGTTCTGGGCGGCGCTGCCGTGACCGAGGAATTCCATCCGGGCTTTCGCAATTCGGTCGCCGCCTACACCGTCTCCCTGCTCAATCCGAAGGTCATTACCGATCTCGAACTGCACCGGCACGGGCTGAAAATCGTCGAGCGCAAGCTGGGCAATTTCCTGCCACGCGAGGACGGTTACCTATTGGCAGGCGAAGGCGTGACCAAGCAGCAAGTCTCCAAGTACTCAACGCGTGATGCGCAGCAGTTGGACGCGTATGAAGCGCGACTCGAAGTGATAGCCGACACGCTGCGCGCCATGGTGTTGCAAACACCGCCAAATTTGCGCGAGGGCGGCTGGGCCGGTGCGATGCCGGAAGTGTTCAAGGCGCTCAATGTCGGCGGAAAGCTCGGCGCACTCGACCTGACAGCCAAGCGCGATCTGCTTGATTTGTTTTCGAAATCGGCCGGCGACTGGCTCGATGGCTGGTTCGAGAGCGAGCCAGTCAAAGCCCTGTTCGGCTTCGACAGCATCGTCGGAAATTACGCCAGCCCCTACACCCCCGGCAGCGCCTATGTCCTGCTCCACCACGTGTTCGGCGATGTGAACGGCAAAAAAGGCGTTTGGGGTCATGCCATTGGCGGAATGGGCGCGATCACCCAAGCGATGGCCGCGTCATGCCGTGAGCGCGGTGTCGAGCTGCGAACCGAAGCTGCCGTAAAGGAAATTCTCACCAACGGCCACACCGCACAGGGCGTATTGCTGGAGTCCGGAGAGGTGCTTCATGCCCGGGCCGTCGTCTCCAATCTGAACCCGAAACTCCTGTTCGGCTCGATGGTCGATCCTGCTGTATTGCCAGCAGATTTCAACGAACGCATCGCCCATTACAAATGCGGATCCGGCACATTCCGGATGAATGTCGCACTATCGGAACTGCCCAGCTTTACCTGCCTGCCGGGCCCCGGCGATCACCTCTCGGCCGGCATTATCATGGCCCCCTCGCTCGATTATATGGACCGCGCTTGGAGCGATGCGCGCCGCTATGGCTGGTCGCGCGAACCGATCATCGAAATGCTGATCCCCTCAACCCAGGACGACACTCTCGCCCCGCCCGGCCAGCACGTCGCCAGCCTGTTCTGCCAGCATGTCGCCCCGGTCCTGCCGGACGGTCGCAGCTGGGATGATCATCGCGAGGAAGTCGCTGATTTGATGATTGAAACGGTCGACAAATGGGCACCGGGATTCAAGTCCTCAGTGCTGGGTCGCCAGGCATTGTCGCCGCTGGATCTGGAGCGGACCTTCGGTCTCACGGGCGGTGATATCTTCCACGGCGCGCTCAGCCTGGACCAGCTCTTCTCGGCGCGGCCGGTATTGGGGCATGCCGATCACCGCAGTCCAGTGGCGGGATTGTACCAATGTGGTTCCGGCACACATCCGGGCGGCGGTGTCACCGGCGCGCCCGGACATAATGCGGCCCGCGAAATCCTCAAGGATTTCAAACGGCACTAGCCCGCCAGTTCGATCAACTTGAGACGCTCACGCTCAATCGCTTCGAGGATCAGCTCGCGCGCCCGGGCCGCATCAGCCCAGCCTTCAACCTTGACCCATTTGTGTGGCTCAAGATCCTTGTAGTGCTCAAAGAAATGCGTGATCCGCATGATCAGCGGCTTCTGAACATCGTTGTAATCAAGGACATCATCATAAAACGGCGTCAGCTTGTGGTGCGGTGCGCAGAGGATTTTCTCGTCCAGACCGCTTTCGTCTTCCATCAGCAACACGCCAATCGGGCGGGCACGGACGACACAGCCTGGCATCAGGGTTGTCTGACCCAGCACCATGACGTCGATCGGATCGCCATCTTCCGACAGGGTATGAGGCATGAAGCCGTAATTGCACGGATAGCTCATTGGCGTGTGCAGGAAACGGTCGACGAAAACGGTGCCGGCCTCCTTGTCCATCTCGTATTTGACGGGCTGCCCCCCAACGGGGACTTCGATGATAACATTGATGTCTTCAGGCGGGTTCACACCCGCGGCGATCTTGTCGATCCGCATATTCGTGCTCCTGGCGCGAGGATTTTGCGATCTCATACGCTGATAAGGCCCGCGATCCAATGCCCGTGCTGCGCCGCAACACGGGCTTTCGGCATCAGGCCACGCTGGCGGCCGCCAAGTTGGTCTCGGCCGGTGCCTCCCGCCGCACGACTTCCTCGCCGCGAATGTGGACGAAATGCTCGCGCTCGACCGCCCAGTCTGCGAGCAGGCGCTGCGCCTGGGACGATCCGGTCTGCGCGGCATGCTGCTCCATCAGCCCATGGCAACGCGCCTCCGATTGGGCCGTCAATGCGAGCGCGACGACCGTATCGGTGTTGAGACGCGCGTCGAGACGGCGCTGCGGATCGTGAACGAAGACATCGCCGCCCGTCATGCCAGCAGCGAAATTATCCCCGACCGGACCGAGGATGACAGCAACGCCGCCGGTCATATATTCACAGCCATTGGCACCGCAGCCCTCGATCACCGTCTCGGCGCCGGAATTGCGCACGGCAAAGCGTTGCCCCGCCACGCCCGCGGCGAACAGACGGCCCGAAGTGGCACCGTAAAGACAGGTATTGCCGATGATCGCGCTGCCCGTCGTCTGCTCACGGGAGCCGCCGAAGGGGCGCACCACAAGGGTCGCTCCAGAAAGGCCCTTGCCAACATAATCATTGGCATCGCCATCGAGTTCAATACGCAGACCCGCGGTCGCAAACGCCCCCAGCGACTGGCCGGCTGAGCCTCGCAGTTTGAGCGTCAGATAATCATCGGCCAGGCCGGCACCGCCGAACACACGGATGATCTCCGACGAGGTGCGCGTACCGACTGCACGATCGGTATTCCTGACGGCATAGTCGAGCTGCATCTTCTCGGCGCGGGCGAAGACTGGCGCCGCATCCTTGATGATCTGTTCGTCGAGGCTGGGCGCGACCGGATTGCGCTGTTCGCGGGTCGAACGCGCCGGGCGCTCGGCGGCATCGGCGCGCGCCATGATGGCGCTGAGATCGAGATCGTCGAGCGCCTCGGAACCACGCGAAACCTGGTCGAGCAGATCGGTGCGACCGATCACGTCTTCCAAATCCTTCGCGCCCAAGCCGGCGAGTATTTCGCGTACATCCTGGGCCAGGAAGGTCATCAGATTGACGACATAATCCGGCGCGCCGCCGAAGCGCAGACGCAGCTCATCGTCCTGGGTGCAAATGCCGACCGGACAGGTATTGGAATGACATTGCCGCACCATCAGACAGCCCAGCGCGAGCAAGGATGCGGTGCCGATGCCAAATTCTTCGGCCCCGAGCATCGCCGCGATGACGATATCGCGTCCCGACCGCATGCCGCCATCGGCGCGCAGGGTGATGCGTTCGCGCAGACCGTTGAGTGACAGCATTTGATGCGCCTCGGCAAGGCCGAGTTCGAGCGGGCCGCCAGCGAATTTGATAGAGCTCAGCGAGGCCGCACCGGTGCCGCCGACGCTGCCGGAGATATTGATGATATCGGCATTGGCTTTTGCGACCCCGGCCGCGACAGCGCCGACACCCGCGGAGGCGACCAGCTTGACGCCGACCCGGGCCAGTGGATTGATCTGCTTGAGGTCATAGATCAGCTGCGCCAGATCCTCGATCGAATAGATATCATGGTGCGGCGGCGGCGAGATCAGCGACACGCCCGGCGTGGCCAGCCGCATCTTGGCGATGAATTCGGTGACTTTGAAGCCGGGCAATTGCCCGCCCTCGCCGGGCTTGGCACCTTGGGCAACTTTGATCTCGATCTCGCGGCACTGGTTGAGATATTCCGCCGTAACGCCAAAGCGCCCCGAGGCGATCTGTTTGACCGCCGAATTCATATTATCGCCATTGGGCAGCGGCTTGTAGCGGCGAGGATCCTCGCCGCCCTCGCCGGATACCGATTTGGCACCGATCCGGTTCATCGCGACATTCAGTGCGCCATGCGCTTCGGGCGACAGTGCTCCGAGCGACATGCCCGGCGTCACGAAACGGCGGCGAATGCCATTGATCGACTCGACGCAATCGACCGAAACCTTCGCACCGAGCGGGCGCATGTCGAGCAGGTCGCGCAACTGGATTGCGCCCTGTCCGGCGAGCGCTTCGCGGTAGCGTTTCCAGGCCGCCGCGTCATTGTGCTTGACGGCCTGTTGCAGCTCGGTGATCGAGTTGGCGGTGACGGCATGGCGGTCGCCCGAGGAACGCTGGCGATAGAAGCCTCCGACCGGCAGGCGGGCATCGCCGCGCCAGGCGGATCGATGCAAATCGACGGTGCGGGCTTCCAGCCCCGGCAGACCGAGGCCGGATATCCGGCTGACGACGCCGGGAAGGTAGGCTTCGACCAGGGCGCGCGACAGGCCAAGAACCTCGAAATTGCAGCCGCCGCGATAGGAAGAAATGATCGATATCCCCATTTTGGAGATGACCTTCAACAGGCCGCCATCAAGCGCCAGTTTGAGCTGTCTCGCCCGGCTACGCGCCTCGCGGTCCTCGCCGGGCTGGTCGCGATTGGCGGTTACGGTTTCGAAAGCCAGATAGGGATTGACCGTGGTCGCACCGAGCCCGATCAGCACGGCGGCATAATGCGGATCGAAACATTCCGCCGAGCGGACATTGACCGAGCAGGCATTGCGCAAGCCATACCGGGTCAGGCGGGAATGCACCGCGCCAGCAACGAGGATCATCGGCAGGGCACAATGATTTTCATCTGATTGGTGATCGGTCAGCACAAGATGGGCCGCACCATCACGCACGGCATAGACTGCCTGCTCGATCACCTGATCGATGGCCGCGCCAAGGGCGTGACCATCGCCGGTCGCTTCGCCAACCGGCAACAGGCAATCGATCTCCTTGACCGCCCCGCCCATCATTTCGCGCCAACGCGCATAGGCGCCATTGGTCAGGATCGGGCTTTCGAGCACCAGAACATTGGCGCGGGTTTCGCCCTTGGCCAGGATATTGCCGAGATTGCGGAAGCGGGTCTTCAACCCCATCACACGGCCTTCGCGCAAGGAGTCGATCGGCGGATTGGTCACCTGGGCGAACGTCTGCCGGAAGAAGTGCGACAGGGGCCGGTAGCTCTCCGACAACACGGCGAGCGGGGTATCGTCGCCCATCGATCCAACGGCTTCCTTGCCGTCATCGGCCATCGCAGCGAGGACGAGTTCAATCGCTTCGAAGCTGAAGCCGGCGGCGGCCTGGCGCCGCAGACGTTCGGCATCGGTAAATTCAATGGGTTCCGGCCCCAGCCCAATGGCGGGCTCGATATCCTCGACCTCGCCGAGCCAGCGCTGATAGGGATGGGTTTCGCTCAACGTGTCGAGAATTTCGTGCTCGCGGTAAAAGCGGCCCTCCTCGAGATCGAGCGCGATCAGCCGGCCCGGCGTGATGCCGCCGCGCTCAATGACGCGTTCCGGTGCAATCGGTGCCATGCCGGTTTCCGATCCGGCGACCAACAGGCCATCGCTGGTGATCGCATAGCGCATCGGGCGCAAGCCATTGCGGTCGAGCCCGGCAATCGCCCAACGCCCGTCAAAAGCGGCAATCGCGGCTGGGCCATCCCAGGGCTCCATCACCGAGTTGAAATACTCATACATCGCGCTCCAGCCGTCAGGCATGACATCCGCGCGCTTGGACCAGGCTTCCGGGATCAGCAGCGTCTTGGTCATCGGCGCACTGCGTCCGGCACGGACCAGAATTTCGAACACCTGGTCGAGCGCCGCCGAATCCGAGGCGCCGGGTTGGATGACGGGCTTCACATCCGCCTGCGCATCCTCGAACGCGGTTTCAGCGATGTGAATTTCGTGACTTTTCATCCAGTTGGTATTGCCGCGAATGGTGTTGATCTCACCATTATGCGCCAGCATGCGGAAGGGCTGGGCCAGCCGCCATTCCGGGAAAGTATTGGTCGAATAGCGTTGATGGAAAATCGCGAAGGGCGAGACGAAACGCTCATCCTTCAGATCGAGATAGAAGGCGTCGATATCCTCGGCGCGGAACAGGCCTTTATAGATAATGTCATGCGGCGAGAGCGAGCAGATATAGAGCTCACGCAGGTTTTCCTCGCGGGCGCGGCGCTCGATGCGGCGGCGGATAATATAGAGCGTGTGGGCGACGGTCGCGGCATCGCGGGCCTGGGGATCGCGAAACAGGACCTGCTCGATTTCCGGCAGGGTCGAGCGCGCCTTGGTGCCGAGGATCGAGGTATTGGTCGGTGTCTGGCGCCAGCCGTAAAAGCTGAAACCCTGACCGAGAATTTCCGCCTCAATGATGGCGCGGGCCCGCTCACGAGCGGCGAAATCCGTGCGCGGCAGGAAGACCATGCCGACAATGACATCGCCGCGCTGTGGTTCATGACCGGTGCGTGCGACGGCGGCCTTGAAAAAGTCCTGTGGCACTCCAACACGCAGGCCGGCACCATCGCCGGTGCGGCCATCGGCATCGACAGCGCCACGGTGCCAGACCGATTTGAGGGCATCTATGGCCAGCTCGACGATCTCGCGCCGCGGCTCGCCCTTCATGTCGGCGATCAGGCCGACGCCGCAGGCATCGCGTTCGTCCTCTGGACGGTAGAGGCCCGACGCCTCAAGTAGCTCCAGACCCTTGCGGTGCCGCGCTTCTGACCAGTGCGATTGTGTCATTCGGCGGCTCCAAGCACGGCAAGGCGATTGTCGAGATAGTTTTCCATCGACCGGGCCGCATCGAGCCCGTCGCGGATCGCCCAAACCACCAGTGAGGCACCGCGTTGGATATCGCCGGCGACGAACACGCCGTTCAGGCTGGTCATGCTGGAATCGGGATCGGAGTCGACCGTGCCCCACTCGGTCAGGGTCAGATCCGGTGCATCAAAGCTCTGGCACAGGTCTTCCGGCTGAAAGCCGAGTGCGGAGATGATCATGTCGGCGGGCAGATCAATGGTCTTGCCCGCATCAACCTCCGGCATGCGGCGCCCGGATGCGTCGGGCGCGCCCAGTCGCATCCGCTGAACGCGGACGCCGGTGAGATCATCGCCCTGCGTCAGCACGGCGAGCGGCGCCGAGAGCCATTCAAACACCACGCCCTCCTCCTCGGCATGACGCACTTCGCGTGCCGAGCCAGGCATATTCTGTCGGTCACGACGATAAAGGCAGGTGACCGAGCGCGCGCCCTGACGAACAGCGGTGCGGACACAATCCATCGCCGTATCGCCGCCGCCGATCACAATGACGTCCTTGCCCTCGGCCGAGAGACGTTCGTTGGCCGCTTTCGGATCGCCGAGCCCGTCGCGATTGGAACGGATCAGATAATCGAGTGCCTGGATCACATCCTCGCCGGCGCCGGGACAAACCAGCTTGCGTGCTGCATAGACCCCGGTCGCAATCAGCACCGCATCGTGTTGCGAGCGCAACACGTCGAGCGAGGCATCACGTCCGATCTCGAAATTCAGCTTGAATGCGACGCCGCCGTCAGCGAGGCGGTCCAGCCGACGTTGCACAACATGCTTGTCCAGCTTGAAGCCGGGAATGCCATACATCAACAGACCGCCGGCACGGTCGGCGCGTTCATAAACGGTCACTTCGCAGCCCGCTTCGCGCAGCCGCTCCGCCGCCGCCAACCCGGCCGGGCCGGAACCGATCACCCCCACGCTCTGGCCACGCGGCGCGCCCGGCCGGAGCGGGGTCACCCAGCCCTCATCCCAAGCTGTGTCCGTGATGAATTGCTCGACGCTGCCGATCGTCACCGCGCCATGGCCGGATTTTTCGACGACACAACTGCCTTCGCAGAGGCGGTCCTGCGGGCAGATTCGGCCACAGATCTCCGGCATGGTCGAAGTCGCGGACGAGGCTTCATACGCCTCGCGCATCCGGCCGGTTCCGGCCAGCATCAGCCAGTCGGGGATATTGTTCTGTAACGGGCAACCGGTCTGGCAAAAGGGCACACCGCATTGCGAGCAGCGCGAGGCTTGCTCGGCAAGTTGAAGAGTTTCAACGGGCTGATAGATCTCAAGAAAATCGGTACGGCGCTGCGCTTCGGGACGCTTGCCCGGATAGGCCTGATCGATATCGACGAATCGCAGCACTGATAAGACCTCACAACTTCACACCTTGCCGCAGTGCAGCACACTCTCGATGACCGCTCAAGAGGCCGGGCGTGTCCGGTTTGGGTAAATAATTTCGTTTGAAGTTGGGATTATAGCATTTTTTAGTGCCGCGTACAAAATTGCCCGTGATTATTGGGATGTTTTGACAGATTTTCTCGACGAGAAAATTTGCTGCGTTGCGGAAAATATTGAAGATTCAGACTGCCCGCCCGTCGCGACACAACATTGCGGGGAGGTCGATCTGGAGGTGAGCCGAATCTGACCAGTCGAAAGCGCCGCGTCAGGCCAGCAGAAAACCGTGGCAAAAAGGGTCGCGGTCATCGACCTGGATGCGATTGATGCCGGTCTGCCGTGCCCAGCCGCGAATGCTGGGACAGATCGCAGGCAGTGATCCGACGCGGGTCGTGCTCTCCACCCGGCCGTGAAACAGGCTGCCGATCAGGCTTTCATGCACGAAATCATCGCCGGGTTTGAGGCCGCCGCGCGCCGCGAGCTGGGCCATGCGGGCACTGGTTCCGGTACCGCAGGGCGAACGGTCGATCGCGCGTTGGCCGTAGAAGACCGCATTACGGGCATGAGCCTGCGGATTGATCGCCGGCCCCGTCCAAAGCAGATGGCTGACGCCGCGCACATTGGGATCGAGCGGATGGACGCAGCTGACCGCCGCGTTGGCGAGTTCGCGAACCACAGGGCTGAAGCGCAAGATGTCGGAGACGGAAAATGCATCGAGGCCGGGATAGTTCGGCTGCGGCTCGATGATGGCGTAGAAATTACCGCCATAGGCGATGTCGAACACCAGTTCGCCCAAACCGGGGCACTCGATCCGGACGTTAGTGGCGGCAAGATAGCTGGGAATATTGAAAATACGGACGCTGGCGACGAACTCGCCATCCCATTCGATCTCGGCCCGGATCCGGCCGGCCGGCGCGTCGAGCAGCACCTGATTGCGGTCGCGTGGCACCAACTGGCCATTCTCCAGCCCCAGCGTGATGGCGCCGATTGTGCCATGCCCACACATGGGCAGGCAGCCCGATGTCTCGACGAACAGGATGGCGGCATCGGCGTCCGGCGTGCAGGGCGGGTAGAAGAAGGCACCGGACATCATGTCGTGGCCGCGCGGTTCGAACATCAGCGCCGTGCGGATCCAGTCATGATGGCGGATGAAGTCCATCCGCTTCTCGCTCATCGTCGCACCGGCCAGATCGGGTGCACCGGAGGTGATCAACCGAACCGGATTGCCGCAGGTATGACCATCAATACACTCGAAGATCTGGCGCACCGGTTTACTCCTGAGAGGCACGGGCAATTGTCAGATCGGGCCGGTTGTCGCGCGCGGTCTCGACCATCGCGATTACTTCGGCGCGGCGTGCGCCGGTCAAAATCATGCGCGGCATGCGGACCCGCTCCGAACCGCGTCCCATGACGAATTCTGCCAGTTTGATCGACTGCACCAAGTCGTGCTCGGCATCGAGGTGGAGCAGAGGCATAAACCAGCGATAAATCCGCCGCGCGGTCTCAAGGTCCCCTGCTTCCAAGGCGTCCCAAAGGGCGATGGATTCGTGCGGGAAAGCATTGGTCAGGCCCGAAATCCAACCCTGAGCGCCGAGCAGAATCTCTTCCATCGCGACATCATCGAGACCGGCGAAGACCGCATAACGATCACCGCAGGCATTGATGATATCAGTGATCCGGCGCGGGTCCGGCGCCGATTCCTTGATCGCGACAATCGTCTCGACGGGCGCCAGCCGCTGCAGCGTCGCAATCGAGATACTGACCCGGTAGGCCGGTGGATTATTGTACAGCATGACCGGCAAGGACGAGGCTGCGGCGACCCGCCGGATATGCGCTTCAAGCTCCGCCTCAGTCGGAACATAGACCATGGCCGGCAGCAGCATCGCACCGTCGACGCCAAGGCGGGCGGCATCGCGGACATAGGCCTCGGCGAGTTCGGTCGTCAGTTCGGACACGCCGGTCAGAACCGGGATGCGTCCGGCGACGGTAGCAATGACCGCTTCAAGCACTTGCCGCTTTTCAGCGGCGAGCAAGGAGTTGTTCTCACCGACAGTGCCCATCACGACCAGCCCGTGCACACCGTCGCGAACCAGGCCCTCGACGACGCGGCACGTGGCGTCGAGATCAAGGCTTAGATCGTCCGCAAACTGGGTCGTCGCCGCTGGAATCACGCCGCGCCAATTGATTTTCGCCATTCGGTTTGCCTCCCGGCCCTCGCACAATTACGTCCAAGCGCATCGTTAAACCGACGCTGCCGGGAATCAATCAACTCCTGCGCCGCCCGCGTCGAATTTGCGCGCACTACCGCCTGGGACAAACCCAATGATGGCGGGTCGTTACCCGCAGGGGCACCGGTAAGGTGACAGGCCGCAATCAGCGGGTTAGCGTCTCGTCAGGGATGCGATGGGGAGTTGATGACATCATGACAAATTTGCGCAATTTGGCGGCCGGTCTGGCGTTCGCACTGGCTGCAACCGGCTCACTCGCCTGGGCCCAGGACGAGCCGGTGAGTTATGCCGAAACCATCGCCGGCCTTGATCAACGCACCGGCTTGTTCAATGTCTATGTCGATGATGGCGACGGTCGGATTCTCGCCGAGCTGACGCCCCAGGATGACGGCTCGCTCGGCCGGATGATTTACACTGCCTGGCTCGCCTCTGGCCTCGGCTCCAACCCGGTCGGACTGGATCGCGGGCTCGGCACGGATTCGGAAATCTTGCGCTTCTTCCGCGTCAATGACCGCGTCTTCGCCGAGTTCGAGAATTATCGCTACGAGGCCATCGGTGCCGACGCCCCCGAGCGTCAGGCGACAGAACAATCCTTCGCGCGCTCGATCGTCTGGAGCGGTGAGATCGTCGCCGAGCAGAATGGCAGGGTGCTGGTCGATCTGTCAGGGTTTCTCACCCGCGATCCGGTCGGAACCGTCGCCCAGCTCGATGCCGCCGGCCAGGGCAGTTTCTCGATTGATAGTGATCGCAGCGCCGCCCTGACCGGCAGCGTTCATGCCTTCCCGCTGAATGTCGAAATCGACGCCTTGCTGACCCTGCAATCCTCGGAGCCAGGATCAGAGGTCCGCGCCGTAACGCCCTCCGCCAATTCGGTGACGCTGACCATCCACCACTCCTTCGCCGCCCTGCCCGAAGCTGGCTATCAGACGCGTGAAGCCGATGATCGTGCCGGCGCGATCAGTACTGAAATTTACGACATGGCCGCTCCGCTCGATGCGCCAGTGCGTCGCCATCTCGCCATTCGCCACCGGCTGGAACGGATCGACCCGGCAGCAGCCTCCGGCCCGGTCGTCGAACCGATCGTCTATTATGTCGAACGCGGGACACCGCCTGTGATCCGCGATGCTCTGATCGAGGGCGCGGGCTGGTGGGCGGATGCTTTCTCCGACGCCGGCTTTGAAGACGCCTTCCGGGTCGAACTTCTGCCCGAAGGCGCCGACCCACTCGACCTGCGCTATAACATCATCCAGTGGGTGCATCGCCAAACACGCGGCTGGTCCTATGGCGGCGCCGTGATCGATCCGCGCACCGGTGAAATCCTCAAGGGCCATGTCATCCTCGGCAGCCAGCGTATCCGCCAGGACCGGATCATATTCGAAGGCCTGCTTGGCACCGCTCATACCGGCACTGGAGAGGCTGATGATCCACTCGAACTCGCCCTGGCCCGAATCCGCCAGCTGGCCGCGCATGAAGTCGGGCACACGCTCGGCCTGATGCATAATTTCGCCGCCAGTGCCAATGATCGCGCTTCGGTGATGGATTACCCGGCACCGCGCGTGTCAGTCGACGCCTCCGGCGCCTTCGATGTCAGCCAAGCCTATGCCCGCGGTACCGCCGCTTGGGACCGGACCGCAATCAGCTGGCTCTACGCGCAATACGCCGATCCCGCCGCCGAAGCCGAAGGGCAGGAAGCGATCCTGGCCCGTGCCCACGCCGTTGGTCTGCTCTACATCACCGACATGCATGCGCGCGGCAATGATGCCGCCCATCCGCTGGCCAATCTGTGGGATGATGGCAGCGATCCTGCCCAAGCGCTGATCGACATCATGGCCGTTCGCGCTCAGGCCTTGGCCAATTTTGGGCCGCAAGCCCTGGCGTCAGGCCAGCCCGCGAGCGATCTGCGCGCCGTGTTCTCACCGATCTATCTTTATCACCGCTACCAGGTCGAAGCCGCCGCCAAGACGCTGGGCGGCGTGTATTTCGAGTATGAACTCAATGGACCATCGGTGCGCGGCCTGCGCCCCGCCGGCGCCGCAGAGCAGATGCGGGCACTGCGTGTGCTGGTCAACACGCTCGACCCGGCTGTGCTCGACATTCCCGAGACCGTGCTGTCGCAATTAATGCCTTCGCCCTCAGGCGATTACGACGCAGCGGCGACGCGGGAGATGTTTTCCTCCTCGCAATATCCGGCCTTCAGCCGCAGCGATGCGGCAGCGGCGGCGGCGCGGATCACCCTTGAGGCCATGCTCTCGCCGGCGCGACTGGCACGGATGACCGACCAACATTCGCGCGATCCGGAACAGCTTTCCGCCGCAGATCTGCTCAGCGTGGTGGAAGGCTCGGTGTTCACGACAGCACGCGGCGAGGCCTCTCGTCTTGCCCCGCTGCGCACTGCCATTGAAGGTGAATACATTGCCCAGCTTCTTAGCGTCACCGCCAGTGGTCCGCGCTCCAGCGCCAATCTGGCCCGCGCGCATCTCGAAGCCCTCGCGGCGGCCCTGCCGACTGGACGCTCTGCGACGGCCGGATCGCGCGAAGACCGGATTGGACTGGCGCGGCAGATCGAGGCCGGGCTGGCCCGGATTGATCGCGGCGAAGACGTCGGCGGTTTCGAGGCCGAAATCCCGCCGGGCAGCCCGATTGGGGCCGATAGTTGCTGGCATTGTGACAGCGCCGGCCTGCTTGGCCTCGGGCGATGAGGCTCGCTGGCGGCGCCGCTCTGGGGATCGCACTGATGACCCTCGCAGCCTGTCAGCCGGCACCGCAACAGGCGATCATCATGGACTGGGCCGCGCAGGAGAGCGGCGTCACGTCCAGCCTGCGTGGGCTCACCGTCGTCGATGCCGAGACCGCCTGGATCGGCGCGCCTGATGGTATCGTTCTACGCACAATCGATGGCGGTGCAAATTGGACGCAAAGCCGGATCGAGGCCGCCGCCGGGCTGGATCTGCGCTCAGCGCATGGGTTTGACGCCGATCACGCGCTCTTCTTCACCGCCGGCAGCCCGGCGCGGCTGTTCGAAACCCGCGATGGCGGCGCCTCCTTCACGCTGCTGTATGAAGACCCCTCTGAAGCGGCCTTCTTCGACGGCTTGGCATTCTGGGACGATCAGCACGGCATTGCCTTCTCCGATCCGGTCGCGGGCGTGTTCCATATCCTGCTGACCGGGGATGGCGGCCAGAGCTGGACCAAAACGACAGGGTTACCAGAACCACTCGACGGCGAGGCGGGATTTGCCGCCTCGGATACCAGCCTCGCCCTGGGTGAGGATGGCCGGGTCTGGATCGGCACCGGTGGTGGCGCACGGGCTCGCATCCTCTTGAGCATGGATTACGGTGCCAGCTGGCGGGTGGTGAATACGCCGCTGGCCAGCGGGCAATCCGGTGCCGGGATTTTCTCGATCGCCGCGTCCGGCAACACGCTGGTTGCTGCCGGCGGGGACTATACCCGGCCTGACGAAACCGTCGGCGTCGCAGCCTATTCGCTCGATGGCGGCCATGTCTGGTTCGAACCGGAAACTCCCCCGTCCGGTTATCGCTCGGCCGTCGCCGCGATCCCGGGGTTGAGCGGGCATTTTCTCGCAGTCGGACCGAATGGGGCCGATCTCAGCCGCGATGGCGGCCGAAGCTGGAGCCCGATATCCCAGACCGGCTATAATGCCGTCTCCTTCGCGCCCGGCTCACCATTTGGCTGGGCTGTCGGAGCTGAAGGCAAAATTGCGCGACTGAGGGTGAGTCTGGATCCGCAATAGGGTCCGATCCGAACACAAAATGCTGCAATTGCTCACCGGGACCGCCCCGAATCCCGGCTTTCCGGCGGCTGGACAATCCGTGCGCAGCCGTGAACAGGCCCGCCCGATCCGGCCGCCAATTTCTGTGCCCACACATGCCAGGCCGTGCAGACGGGCATTTCGTCGGAAAGGCTGTTTCATGCCATTCAAGGCGCTCAGATGGGCTTGAAAACATGATTTGTGCGCATTTGCGCTTGCCATAGCGGAAACATCGCGCCACCTTGCACTGCAGCACAAGTCAGGAACCGCCCGCATTATGCGTAACACCGTCACCCATCAGCCGATTTCATCGGCCGCCGTCCTGCCGGACGTGCGGGTGCTCGTCAGCGCGCTCTCCCTCGTACTTGTGATTATTCTGACCTCCATAACGGGAGCGGTTTCCGCGCCTGCCAGTTAGCGAACGCAAACATCGGCAGACATGAAAAACCCCGCTCCCGGAACCCGGAGCGGGGTTTTTCGTGTCTGTCACACGGGAAATTCCGATGTCGACCGAACGACCCAAGACTTCTGACACCATTACGTTCGGCGCCGCACGCGCTCCGGCTCGCGCCATGTTGCGTGCAACCGGCCTGTCGGACGAGGATTTCGACAAGCCGATGATCGCGGTGGTCAATACTTGGACCACGGTGACGCCGTGCAATATGCACCTGGCCGATCTGGCCGCACCGGTGCGCGATGCGATCCGCGAAGCCGGCGGTGTGCCGGTTGATTTCAACACCATCGTCGTGTCCGACGGCGTCTCGATGGGCACGCAGGGCATGCGCGCCTCGCTGATCTCACGCGAAGTGATCGCCGATTCGATCGAGCTGGCCGTGCGCGGCCACTCGCTGGACGGCGTGATCGTGCTGGTCGGCTGCGACAAGACCATTCCGGCCGCGGCCATGGCGCTGGCGCGGATGGATATCCCCGGCTGCATCCTCTATGGCGGCACGATCATGCCAGGCCGTCAGGGCGATAAGGATTTGTCGATCCAGGATGTGTTCGAGGCTGTCGGCGCCCATGCTTGCGGCACGCTGGACGATGCCGGTTTGGCCGAAGTCGAGAAGTCCGCCTGCCCCGGCGCCGGTGCCTGTGGCGGCCAGTTCACCGCCAATACGATGGCGATGATCCTGTCGATCATGGGCCTGTCGCCGATAGGAGCCAACGACATCCCAGCGCCGCATCCGGACAAGGCGCACGCCGCCGCCCGGTGTGGCCGGCTGGTGGTCGATCTGGTCAGGTCGGGCACTCGCCCGCGCAGCTTCATCACCGAGGCTTCGCTGCGCAATGGCGCCATCGCGGCCTCGGCCAGCGGCGGCTCGACCAATGCTATCCTGCATCTGGCGGCCATTGCGGCGGAGGCCGGTGTGCCATTCTCGATCGATGTATTTGACGAAGTTTCCGCAACAGCGCCCGTCATCACCGATCTGAAGCCGGGCGGCCGTTTCCTCGCTCACCACCTCTTTCTGGCCGGCGGGACACGCCTGTTCGGGCAACGACTGATGCAGGGCGGCCGTCTGAGCGACACTCCGACAGTCACCGGCAAAACCCTGTTCGAGGAATTCGCGACCGCAGTTGAATCGCCAGGCCAGCGCGTCGTTTACACAGTCGCCGATCCGGTCAAACCCGATGGTGGTTTTCGTATCCTGTATGGCGATCTGGCGACCGAGGGCGCGGTCCTGAAACTCTCTGGCCACACCCACACGCAATTTGAAGGCCCGGCCCGCGTGTTCGAACGCGAGGAGGATGCCTTCGCCGCCGTCGAGCAAAACCGGATCGCGCGGGGCGATGTCATCATCATCCGCAATGAAGGCCCGCGCGGCGGCCCCGGCATGCGCGAAATGCTCGGCATCACCGGTGCCCTGGTCGGCCAGGGGCTGAGCGAACATGTCGCGCTGATCACAGATGGCCGCTTTTCCGGCGCCTCCAAGGGCTTCGTGATCGGTCATGTCTGCCCGGAAAGCGTCGAGGGCGGTGCCATCGGCCTGATCCATGAGGGCGACACCATCCGTATCGATGTCGCTTCGCGCCGGATCGATTGCGATGCCGATCTCGAGGCCCGCCGCAAGGCCTGGACCCCGCCTCTGCCCAATCCGATGGGCGGCGTTTTCAGCAAATATTCCCGGCTCGTCTCTTCGGCCTCTCAGGGCGCCGTGACGATCCAGACCCAACAGATTGAAGCCCCGCAAACGCACATGATCCCTCAGGAGACTTTCGCATGACCACCTCCCAGACACCCGCCACCCCGCGCCGCATGGCGTTCGAGATCGACACTGCCGCCTTCAAGGCCAAGCCGGTTGCGGTCATCGGCTATGGCAGCCAGGGCCGGGCGCATGCGCTCAATCTGAAGGATAGTGGCTGCGACGTGATTGTCGGCGTCCGTCCCGGCGGCAAGGGCGATATCCGCGCCAAGGCCGATGGCCTGCGCACCGCACCCATCGCCGAAGCCAGCAAGGCCGCCTCGCTGATCGCGATCCTGACGCCGGACATGACCCATGAAGCGATTTTCCGGGAGGAGATCGCGCCGAATATCAGTGCCGGCGATGCCGTCCTGTTCGCGCACGGCTTCACCGTGCACTACGGCCGCGTCCAGGCGCCGGAGGGTGTCGATATCATCCTCGTTGCGCCGAAGGGGCCCGGCGATCTCGTCCGCCGTGAATTCGAACGCGGCCGTGGCGTGCCCTGCCTGTTCGCCATCCATCAGGACGCGACCGGCACCGCCCGCGACAGGGCGCTGAGCTATACGGCCTGCATCGGCGGCTCCACCGCCGGCGTGATTGAATCCACCTTCGCCGAAGAAACCGAAACCGATCTGTTTGGCGAACAGGCGGTGTTGTGCGGTGGTGCGACCGAGCTGGTTCTGGCCGGCTACGAGACTCTGACCGAGGCCGGCTATCAGCCCGAAGTCGCCTATTTCGAATGCATGCACGAGCTCAAGCTGATCGTTGATCTGCTCTATGAGGGCGGGCTCGCCAAGATGCATGAATTCATCTCGGAGACCGCGATCTATGGCGATCTGCGCTCGGGCCCACGCGTCATCAATGCCGAGACCAAAGCGCGGATGAAGGAGGTTCTTGCCGACATCCAGGACGGCACATTTGCCCGCGACTGGATCATGGAGAACCAGGCCGGCAAGCCGCAATACAACGCCCTGCTGCGCAAGGATCTCGAGCATCCCATCGAAAAAACCGGTGCGGCCCTGCGCGCAGAAATGCCGTGGCTGCAAGCCGGCGCCAATACCTGAACGCCCTGATCTGGACCTGAAAATGACCATGCTGTCGACCTTGCCCAAGACCGAGACCCCGCCCCAGGCACGCTCCCGCAATACGGGTGCGCACTGGGTCGTGCGGACGCTGGAGAATCTCGGCGTGACCCGGATCTTCGGCTATCCTGGCGGAGCGATCATGCCCGTCTATGACGCGCTCACGGGGTCGAGCCTGAGCCATGTTCTGGTCCGTCACGAACAGGCCGCCGCCTTTGCCGCCGATGCCCAGGCCCGCATCACCGGCAAGGCCGGCGTCTGCTTGGCCACATCGGGACCGGGCGCGACCAATCTTCTGACCGGCATCGCCAATGCCTTCATGGATTCCGTCCCGATGGTCATACTGACCGGACAGGTTCCGTCCGGCCTGATGGGCACGGATGCTTTTCAGGAAGTCGATGTCTTCGGCATGACGCTGCCGGTCGTGAAGCATTCGGTCATCATCCGCGATGCCAACCGTATCCCGGAGCTGATCACGGAAGCCTTCCGGATCGCCGAAGAAGGCCGTCCTGGCCCAGTGTTGATTGATCTGCCCAAGGACGTCTTACAGGCCGAGGCACATCCGCCCCCCCCAGGCGCGCCTCGTCCTGCTGCAGCGCCGTTGTTGGCCTCCGCCCCCCTCATGGAGGCCGCAACGGCGCTGATTACTCAGGCCAAACGTCCTGTGCTCTACATCGGCGGCGGTGTCGGCTTGGGTAAGGCCGTCCAGCCTCTGCGCGACTTCATGGCCCGCACCGGCATTCCCGCCGTCGCGACCCTGAAGGGGCTCGGCGCCCCGCATCCCGACGCGCCGCATTTTCTCGGCATGCTGGGAATGCACGGCACCCGCACCGCCAATCTGGCGGTCAATGAAAGCGATCTGCTGATGTGCGTTGGCGCGCGCTTCGATGATCGTGCGACCGGCAAGCCTGACACCTTCGCCCCCAATGCCCGCATCATCCATATCGATGGCGACCCGGCCGAGATCGGCAAGCTGCGCTGGGCCGATGTCGCGATCGGCTGCGATGTCGCCGATGCGCTGAGCCGGCTGGATCCCGGTTATCTGGCGATAGAGGATTGGCGTCAGACCTGCGCCGAGCGCCTGAAGGCCTTCGCCTTCGACTATGACGCGCCCGGCTCCGGGGTCTTCGCGCCGGCGCTGCTGAAGCAGTTATCCGAAGCGGCGGGTGATGATTTCATCGCCGCCTGCGATGTCGGTCAGCATCAGATGTGGGTGGCGCAGCATTGCCGTTTCGCACGCCCTGAATCGCATCTCACCAGCGCAGGATTGGGGGCGATGGGCTATGGCCTGCCGGCCGGGATCGGCGCGGCGATGGAACGACCCGCCATGAAGGTCGTCACCATTACTGGCGATGGCTCGATCATGATGAATATCCAGGAGTTGGCGACGGCACGCCGCTATGGCGTACCGATCCGCATCCTGCTGCTCGACAATGGAACGCTGGGCCTGGTGCGTCAGTGGCAGGAATATTTCTTCGAGCAGAATTACTCCGAGATCGACCTCTACGACAATCCCGACTTCGCTGAAGTCGCCCGCGCCTTCGGCGTCGAAGCCTTCACCGTGCATTCGCGCACCGAAGTCCCCGGTGCCATCGACCGCTTGTTGCGGTCACGCGGACCGATCCTGGCCCATGTGCTGATCGACCCGCGCGAGAACGTCTGGCCGCTCGTACCGCCTGGCGCATCCAATGCTGACATGATGGAGAACTGACCATGAGCAATATCCTCAACATCGAAATCTTCGAAACCGAAGGTGCGCTCGTGCGGCTTGTCGGACTGATCGAGCGCCGTGGCTTCACAATCTCAAGCATGGCGATGTCGGCCCCGAGCAATGGCAGCGCAAGGGTCACAGTCGAGCTCGCCGCGCGTGGCACGGGCCGCCAGATCGACGTGCTGACACGCCAGATCGAGCGCCTGTTCGACGTACATGCGGTATCTCGCCCCGGCTCGTCTGAAGCGCTGGCCTTTGCCCCCGGGCTGGCACCGGAACTGAGTTCGGCCAGCGCAACCGATTGGAGGGCGGCATGTCCCGGCCAAGCATAGTGCCCGCCCGGCACGACAAGGATCGCGTCTACATCTTCGACACCACCCTGCGCGATGGCGAGCAGGCGCCCGGCTTCTCGATGTCGCCGTCGGACAAGCTCGAGATCGCCCGCATGCTGGAACGCGTCCGGGTCGATACGATCGAAGCCGGTTTTGCCGCTGCTTCACCGGGCGATAGCGAGGCGATCCGCCTGATCGCCTCGGAAATCACCGGCCCGACCATCTGCTCGCTGGCCCGAGCCAGTGAAGCCGATGTTGATGCGGCGGCGCGGGCCTTGGAGCCGGCGCGGCGCAAGCGCCTGCATGTCTTCCTCGCCACCAGCCCGATCCATCGCGAAGCCAAGCTGAAAATGTCGCGCCTGGAGGTGTTGCGTGCCATCGAAAAGGCGCTGCTGTACGCTCGCGGCTGTTTCGACGAGATTGAGTTTTCGGCTGAGGATGCCTTGCGCACCGAGCCCGATTTCCTGATCGAGGCGATGAGTTGCGCCGCCGCGTTCGGTGCCGATGTCCTCAATGTCCCCGACACGGTCGGCGTCAGCGAGCCGGGCGAAATCCGGGCTCTGTTTGCTAGCCTGGGCGAAAAAGTCGTGCGGCCCGAGCATGTGATTTTCTCGGCCCATTGCCATGATGACCTCGGCCTGGCCGTCGCCAATAGTCTCGCCGCCGTCCAGGGCGGTGCGCGCCAGATCGAGTGCTCGATCAATGGCATCGGCGAGCGCGCCGGCAATTGCTCGCTCGAGGAAGTCGTGATGGCGCTGCGGGTGCGGGCCGACATCTATGGTGTCGACACACATCTGGACACGACCGGCCTGTGGCCGGCGAGCCAGAAGCTGACCCGGGTCACCGGTGCGGCCCTGTCGCCGAACAAGGCGATTGTCGGCAAGAATGCCTTCTCCCACGAGGCCGGCATCCATCAACACGGCATGCTGTCGGACCGGCGCACCTATGAGATCATGACGCCGGAAAGCGTCGGCTCACCCGGCAGCGCTCTGGTGCTGGGCAAGCATTCTGGCAAACACGCCCTGACCCAGCGCCTGTCACAGCTGGGCTATCAGCCCGACCCGGAGGCGCTCGACACCGCTTTCCTGGCCTTCAAGGCCTATGCCGACGAGTATGGCGAAGCGACCGACGCCGATCTGGTCGCGCTGATGGAGCACCGCTCCCAGAGCGGCTGCCAGTGGACTGTATTGCGCACCGAATTGCGCACGACGACCGGACCGAAGCCACAGCAATTCGCCCGCGTCGAGCTGGAGCATCCCGAACGTGGCCGCATCTCGGACATTGCCTCAGGTGACGGTCCGATGGCCTCGGCCTTCGCTGCCGTGCAGCGCATCACCGGCACCACAGCCGAAGTGATTGGCTTGGAAACTCGGCTGGTCAATTCACCGGCCGGCCGCGATTTCATCGCCGAAATCCGGCTCGACCTCAACGGGACCCAGGTCAATGGCCGCGCTCGTGGCCCTGATGTGGTCACCGCCGCTATCGACGCCTTCTTGTTTACGCTCGACCGGGGTCAAGCGTTTGACCAAACCGGTGAAGCCCAACCCCAACCGGCAATCGCCGTCTGACCAGGAAAAATATTATGGCAATTCAGGAAACCGATTTCATCTGGCGTAATGGCGAACTGGTCGATTGGCACGACGCCCAGACGCATGTTCTCAGCCACGCCTTGCATTACGGCACCTCGGTGTTTGAAGGCATTCGTTGCTACGACACGCCGAACGGGCCGCAGATCTTCCGGCTGAAGGAACATGTCCGGCGCCTGTTCGATTCGGCGCGCGTCTATCATATGCCCCTGCCCTATACCGAGGCCGAGCTGGAGGAGGCTTGCAAACAGGTGATCCGTTCCAACCGGCTCAAAGGCGCCTATATCCGTCCGATCGCCTTTTTCGGCTATGGCGGGATCGGCGTGTTGCCCGGCAAGGATACCCAGATTGAAGTCTGCATCGCCGCCTTCCCCTGGGGGGCCTATCTGGGCGAGGACGCACTGAGCCAAGGCGTCAATTGCTGCATCTCCAGCTGGAACCGTCCGGCCCCGAACACGATCCCGACGGGAGCCAAGGCGGGCGGCAATTATCTCTCTTCGGTGCTGATCAGCCACGAGGCGCATTCGCGCGGCTTTGATGAAGGCATTGGGCTGGACGTCAATGGTCTGGTCTCCGAAGGCGCCGGTGAGAATATCTTCGTCGTCTCCGACGGTATCATCCGCACGCCGCCAACTTCGGCCTCGATCCTGTCGGGGCTGACGCGCGATGCCGTGATCAAACTGGCCGAAGCCGAAGGTTATGATGTGCGCGAGCAAACGCTGTCGCGCGAAAGCCTCTATGTCGCCGACGAGATCTTCTTCACCGGCACGGCGGCGGAAATCACCCCAGTGCGCTCAGTCGATGGTCATGTCGTGCGTTGCGAAGGTCGCGGCCCGGTGGCCGAACTGATGCAGAAGCGCTTCTTCGGCCTGTTCACCGGCGAGACCCCGGATCGGCATGGCTGGCTCCATCCCGCCTATGGCAATGGCATGGAGGTCCAGCATGTCGCCTGACGAGGGCGCGCCGCGTTCCCTGTTCGACAAGGTCTGGAACAGCCATCAGGTCTCTGCGGAAACCGCCGATACCCCCGGTGTGCTCTATATCGACCTGCACCTGATCCATGAAGTGACCTCGCCGCAGGCCTTCTCGGCTCTGGCAGCGCGCGGTCTGAAAGTGCGCCGACCGGACCGCACCCTGGCGACAATCGACCATTCGACACCGACGCTGGATTTCGCCGCTGGCGAGACGCCTCCCTATGCCAGCGAGGCGGCGCGGCTGCAGGTCGAGATGCTGGAGGCCAATGCAGCCGCAAATGCCATCCCGCTGCATGGCTGGGGCAGTGAGTATCGCGGTGTCGTGCATGTGATGGGCCCGGAATTGGGTGCGACCCAGCCGGGCATGACGGTGGTGTGCGGCGACAGTCATACCGCGACCCATGGCGCTTTCGGCGCGCTGGCTTTCGGCATTGGTACGACCGAGGTCGGCCATGTGCTGGCCAGGCAGTGCCTGTTGCAACGCAAGCCGAAATCCCTGCGCGTCACCGTGAAGGGCCGGCCCGGCCGCGGCGTCTCGGCCAAGGATATCGTGCTCGCCATCATTGCCCGGCTCGGGATTGATGGCGGCACCGGCAGCGTGATAGAATATGCTGGCGAGGCGATTGAAGCGCTCGACATGGAAGGCCGGATGACGGTCTGCAATATGTCGATCGAGGCCGGAGCCCGCGCCGGCATGATCGCGCCAGACGCCACGACTTTCGCTTGGCTGGAAGGCCGCAAGCTCGCGCCAAAGGGCGCCGCTTGGGATGAGGCCGTCGCACGCTGGTCACAGCTCGCCAGCGATCCCGGTGCCCGCTTTGATCGCGAGATCGAAATGGATGCCAGCGAGATCGCGCCGATGGTCACTTGGGGTACAGCGCCCGATACCGGCATTGCTATTGATGCACACGTGCCGGAGGCCCGCTCCGCCTCGCACCGGAAATCGCTCGACTATATGCAATTCGAGCCCGGCCAGCCGATTGCCGGCACAAGGGTCGATCAGGTCTTCATCGGTTCGTGCACCAATTCGCGCATCACCGATCTGCGCCAGGCGGCGGAGATCATGCGCGGCCGTCAGGTCGCCGCCGGAGTGCGGGCGTTGGTCGTGCCCGGCTCGGTCCAGGTGCGCCAACAAGCCGAGGCCGAGGGGCTCGACCAGATCTTCATCGCTGCCGGAGCGCAATGGCGCCAGCCGGGCTGTTCGATGTGTATCGCGATGAATGGCGATCGCGGCGAGGCCGGTGAGCTGGTGGTCTCGACCTCCAATCGCAATTTCGAAGGCCGCCAGGGCCCCGGTTCGCGCACCGTGCTGGCCAGCCCCGCAACAGCTGCCGCTGCAGCCGTGACCGGCCTGATCACCGACCCACGTAGCCTGATGGAGGGCGCCCATGTCTGACAATCCGGTGGGATTTACGCATCTGCACAGCCGCACCTTCACGCTGCCGCAGGAGGATATCGACACCGATCAAATCATCCCGGCGCGCTTTTTGACCACCACGACGCAGGACGGTCTCGGCAGGCTCGCCTTCCACGACTGGCGCTATGATGAAGGCGGCAAGGCGCGCGATGACTGCGCCCTCAACACGCTGGATACCGGTGCCTTCGCAATCCTCGTCGCCGGGCGCAATTTCGGCTGTGGCTCTTCGCGCGAACATGCGCCTTGGGCCTTGCATGATTTCGGTGTCCGCGCCGTGATTTCGAGCGAGATTGCCGATATTTTCCGCTCCAATGCGGCGAAGAATAATATCATTCCAATCATCGCGCCGCCGCAGGCCCATGCCTGGCTGCTCGAGCATGAGGGTGTTGACGTGAAGATTGATCTGGAGCGGCAATATGTTGATCTGGGCAATGGTCCCGGCTTCCATTTCGAGATTGAGCCCTTCGCCAGGCATTGCCTGATCGAGGGCACGGATCCGCTCGGATTCTTGCTCTCACACCAGGACGCGATCACAGCTTACGAGGCCCGCAGCGCATGAAAACCTACCAAATCGTCCTGCTTCCCGGCGATGGCGTCGGCCCGGAAGTCACGGCCGTCGCCCGCGCCGCAATGGCAAGCGTCGCGGCGATCTGTGGCTTTCGTCTGACCTTCTCCGAGCACGCCATCGGCGGTGCTTCGATTGACCAGTATGGCGCGCCCTTGACGCCGCAGGCCTTGGCCGCCTGCCAAGCCAGCGACGCCATCTTCCTCGGTGCGGTCGGCGGCCCGAAATGGGATCAGGCCGTCTCGCGCCCCGAGGCCGGTTTGCTGGCGCTACGCAAGGCATTGCAGGTTTATGCCAATCTGCGCCCCGTCAGTGTGCATCCCGCTCTGGCCGGCAAATCGCCCTTGCGCGCCGAGCTGGTCGCCGGTGTCGACATGCTGATCGTGCGCGAGCTGACCGGCGGGATCTATTTCGGCGCCCGGCAAAAGGGCCAGGATTACGCCAGTGACGAATGCGCCTATAACCGCGCCGAGATCGAGCGCGTCGCCCATATCGCCTTTCAGCAGGCACGCCTGCGGCGCGGCAAGCTGACCTCAATCGACAAGGCCAATGTGCTGGAAACCAGCCGTCTCTGGCGTTCGGTCGTCAGCGAAATGGGCGCCAAGACCTATCCCGATATTGCGCTCGATCACATCTATGTCGATGCCGCCGCGATGCATTTGCTGCGCGATCCGGCCAGTTTCGATGTCATTGTGACCGAGAATATGTTCGGCGATATTCTCAGCGACGAAGCCTCGATGCTGCCCGGTTCAATCGGCCTGCTCGGTTCTGCCTCGCTCGGAGATAAACGCCCCGGCGTGTTCGAACCGATCCACGGCTCAGCCCCCGACATCGCGGGTCAGGACAAAGCCAACCCGTTCGGCGCCATCGAGAGCGCCGCACAATTATTCGAGTCCGGTCTGGGCGAGATCGAGGCTGCGCGGCGCCTGCGAGCCGCCATCAATGCGATGCACGAGGCCGGCGAATGGACGGCGGATCTCGGCGGTTCGCTGAACTGCTCCAAGGCCGGCACCCGGCTGCTCCAGCATCTCGAGCGGATGCGGGTATATTTAAAACGCTAACGTCACTGCGGTTTTGAGCACAAAGTGGAAGGCTTCACCGCTAATTGTACCGGCCACTTCTGTTCAATGCCGGCCCCTTCGATTCACTCCGCTGCCGGACACGCTGCGCGCACGGCGTCGAGCAGGGTGGCGTTCACCCACTCGCCGGTTTCCGGATCGCGCAAGCGCGTGATGCGGCCCCAATGGTCGGGACTGAATTCCTCGAAATACACATTCTGCTCGGGCACTTCAGGGTAGACCTGCCACAAGGCCAGCATGCCGTCATCGCGGACCTGTTGGTAGAGTTCGCTCACCCCAGGGGTAAGCGAATACTGCCAGGCGGTTTTCCACAGGCCAGCTGGCTCGTCATAGATGCGCACATTGATTCCGACTCCCGATTGCTCGCGATAGCCATAGCCGGGATCAAACCATTCATCGATAATGGCGCGACCGCCCATGCCGTAATAGCCGTTCCAGCGCGCAAAATAGGGTGCTTCGCCCCAGGCCCCGGCTTCGGCATCCCATTGTCGGATGCCGACGGTGAAATCGCCGATGATGAAGGCGAACTGGCTGAATGCCTCCGGCATGCCTTCGGCGGGCTGGCCGTAATCGCCGCAACGGACTGTCCCCTCTCCGGTGACCTGCGCGGCGGCGGGGGCGGCGAGCATCGCTGCCGCGACGAAAATGACTGACACGTGTTTCATGGTTCTCTCCCCCTCTTCGCCAGCGAGTATAGCCGCTCTCTCGTCTGGTGCGCCCAACATTTGCGTGAACGGGTGCCTGCACCAAAATCTCCACGCCGCGTGCGGCTGGAGGGATGGGAGGGTGTGGGACGCCGGCGAATGCCGGTAACGCGTATAAGTTAAGTGTGACATCCGTGACGTCCCACACGTGCAGTTTTCTCGGGCTGTCTCCACCCCGGTTCCAATCCAGAAAGGTACTCAGGTCGGTCGTTTAGTGCCGTCAGACCTTAATGGACGCCCTGCCAGCGCTCGGGATGTCACCCCTCTGCCCGGACAGGCTGCACGCTCCCGATCGCCGCGACTGACTGAGCTCGTGCCTCCCGTGCGACCGGAACAGCTGAAGCATACGCGCAGGTGGAGGGGGTGGGGATAAGTTTGCCTAAAACCCGTCATCCCGGGGAACGCCGGGACCTCGATATCACAGGCTCCGCACCTGCTACGTCGAGGTCCTGACTGGCGTCAGGATGACGTGGGCCAGTTGTCGCCGGGTCGGGGATAAGTCTCCAAACCAGCGACCGTCGCGACCGGGGACACACACTGGTGTGTCCCCTTCGTCATCACATAAACAGCGTCGCCGGATTCTCCAGCAGGCCCTTGACGCGCTGGATCAGCATGGCGGCGTCGAAGCCGTCGACGATGCGGTGGTCGAAGCAGGAGGAGAGATTCATCAGCTTGCGGGCGACGACACCGCCCTTGGCGTCGAAGCGCGGGAGTTCCTGCATCTTGTTGACGCCGATGATCGCGACTTCCGGGGCATTGAGGATCGGAGTGGTGACCAGACCGCCAATGGCGCCGAGCGATGTGATGGTGATCGTCGAACCGGTCAGCTCGTCCTTCGATGCCTTGCCGGCCTTGGCGGCGGCGCCAAGGCGCTGCAGCTCGGCGGCGATTTGCCAGATATCGAGTGCTTCGGCGTGCTTGATCACCGGCACCATCAGACCATTGGGCGTCGCGGCGGCGATACCGCAATGAATGCCCTGATATTTGGTCAGCAGCATGGCCTCGCCGTCGAAATGGGCGTTGGCCTGAGGCGTTTCCGGCAGAGCCTTGGTCAGGGCCATGACGAGGAAGGGGATGAAGGTCAGCTTGGTCTGACCGTCGGATTTTTTCGAATTGAGATGGGCGCGCAGCTCTTCCAACGCCGTGACGTCGATTTCCTCGACATAGGCGATTGAAGGGATGGTGCGCTGGGCGTGCGACATGTTTTCGGAAATGCGCCGGCGAAGACCGATCAGCTTTTCTTCCGTCACGCCGGTGCGCGGGGCACGCAGGGTCGAACCGCCACCGGAATGGGCGACGAGACGGCCGCCCGAAGCGATGAAATCATCGAGATTGTCATGGGTGATGCGGCCGGCAGGTCCGGTACCAGGCACGGCGGCCAGTTCGATTTCCGCTTCCAGCGCGCGCTTGCGCACCGCCGGGCTGGCCAAAGCCCGTTCGCCGACCGGACGCGAGGCGACCGATGGCGCTGGCGTCGGCTTGGCGGTTTCAACCACCGGCGCGACGGCCGGCTCGGCTGCTTCAACCTTGGGCGCTTCGTCTTCGACGGGCACCGCACCATCGACGGCGATAAACATGATCTCGGTACCAACCGCGACGATATCGCCCGGCGCGCCGACCAGTTTGGTCACAGTGCCATTGACGGCACAGGGGATTTCAACGGTGGCCTTGTCGGTCATCACGTCGAGGACATGTTGGTCCTCGGTGACGGTGTCGCCGACTTTGACATGCCATTCAACGATTTCAGCCTCGACAATGCCTTCACCGACATCGGGCATTTTGTAGCGGTATTCGCTCATGATCAGGCCTCCAACACTTCGCGCATCGCGTTGATGAAACGCTGCGGACCGGGGAAATAGGACCATTCATGCGCGTGCGGATAGGGGGTGTCCCAGCCGGTGACGCGCTTGATCGGGGCTTCGAGGGCGTAAAAACAGTCTTCCTGGATCTGCGCCGCCAGCTCGGCACCGAAGCCGGAGGTGCGCGGCGCTTCCTGGGCGACGATACAGCGGCCGGTCTTGTTGACCGAGGCGGCAATGGTTTCGATGTCATAGGGCACCAGCGTGCGCAAATCGATGATCTCGGCATCAATGCCCGATTGCTCCGCCGCCGCCAGGGCGACATGGACCAGCGTGCCATAAGTGACGATGGTCATCGCCGCGCCTTCGCGCACGACATCGGCCTTGCCGATCGGCAGCGTGTAATGTTCGTCGGGCACTTCGCCCTTGGGATGCTTGCCCCAGGTCTCGAGCGCCTTGCCGGCACCGCCATCAAAGGGGCCGTTATACAGGCGCTTCGGCTCGAAGAAGATGATCGGGTCGGGGCTTTCGATCGCAGCGATCAACAGGCCCTTGGCGTCATAGGGATTGGACGGCATCACAACTTGCAGGCCGGGCACTTGGGTGAAGAAGGCTTCCGGGCTCATCGAATGGGTCTGGCCACCGCGAATGCCGCCGCCGCTCGGTGTGCGGATCACGACCGGGGCGGTGAAGGTGCCAGCGGTACGATAACGCAAACGCGACAATTCGGAGACGATCTGGTCAATCGCCGGGAAGATATAGTCGGAGAATTGGATCTCGGCGACGGGCTTGAGGCCGTTGGCGCCCATGCCGATCGCCATGGCGACAATCGCCGCCTCATTGATCGGTGCATCGAAACAGCGGTCGAGCCCGTATTTTTCCTGCAGCCCGGCGGTGACGCGGAACACGCCGCCGAAATAGCCGGCATCTTCGCCGAAGGCGAGCACGTTGGGATCGCGCTCCATCATATTGTCCATCGCCGAATTGAGGGCCTGGATCATGTTCATCTTGCTCATGACCTATACCCCCAGATCGCGGCGTTGACGGCGCAGGCGCCAATCGGGTTCGGCATAGACATCCTCGAACATGGATTGCACCGGCGAAAGCGGCCCGTCATGCAGCGTGCCGTAGGTTTCGGCTTCCTTGTAGGAGGCGATCACGAGCTGATCGAGCTCCTTCTCCAGCGCCACATGACGCTCCTCATCCCACTCGCCCAGACCGATGAGGTGGTTCTTCAACCGTTCGACCGGATCGCCCAGCGGCCAAGCTGCAGCCTCGCCCTTGGGCCGGTAGCCGGAAGGATCATCGGAGGTGGAATGGGCGTCGGCGCGATAGGTATAGCTCTCGATCACCGTCGCACCGTGACCGGCACGGGCGCGCTCGGCGGCCCATTGGGTTGCCGCATAGACCGCAAGGAAATCATTGCCGTCAATCCGCAGCGAGGCGAGGCCGTAGCCAATGCCCTTCAGCGCGAAAGTCTCGCTGGCGCCAGCGGCCATGCCCTGAAAGGTCGAAATCGCCCACTGATTATTGACGATATTGAGAATGACGGGCGCCTTGTAGGTCGAGGCCAGCACCATGGCGCCGTGGAAATCACCCTCGGCGGTAGACCCATCGCCGATCCAGCTCGCCGTGATCCGGCTTTCGCCCTTGTACTGGCTGGCCATCGCATAGCCGACGGCTTGGGGAAATTGTGTCGTGAGATTGCCCGAGATCGAGAAGAAATTGCCTTCGGCCCAAGTGTAATGGACCGGCAATTGGCGGCCTTTGAGATTGTCGCGGCTATTGGAGATGCAATGACACATCATCTCGACAATATCGCGGCCGCGGGCGAACAGAATGCCCTGCTGGCGATAGGACGGGAAGACCATATCGGTCTTGTCGAGCGCCATCGCTGCGGCGACGGCGACCGCCTCCTCGCCCATGGATTTCATGTAAAAGCTCATCTTGCCCTGACGCTGCAGCTTCTGCATCCGCTCGTCGTAAACACGGGTCAGCACCATGTGGCGCAGACCTTCGCGCAGGGTTTCAGGCTCCAGCTTGGGATCCCACTCGCCGACCGCTTGGTGATTATGGTCGAGCACCCGCACCAGCCCGAGAGCCAGATCAAGGGTTTCGCTGCCTGCAATCGAAGGGTCGGGACGGCGTGCCGTGCCAGCCGGCGGGATCTCGATATGGGAGAAATCAGGCGTGTCGCCGGGGCGCACATGCGGTGCAGGGACATGAAATCGGGGTTTGGAGTGTGCCATGAGCTCTCGCTGAAAACATCGGCAATACCTGCCAGGGAATACACGCGCACGACACGGCGTGTGCGAGGGCGTCTAACGCGGAAGCGCCCACCTTGTCTACTACTGGAACAAGGTGCCATTTCCGGGTTTGTCTTCGCGGAAATGTAGACTAATTTCCCTCAAATACTGATTTTGAGGAAAAAATGATCGCGAACCTTGACCTGATTGATGTCCGTATTCTCGATGCGTTGCAGGAGGACGCCGGCCGCTCGGTGGCCGACATCGCCGAAATCGTCGGGCTGACCCCCTCCCCCTGCTGGCGCCGGATTCGCCGGCTCGAAACCGAAGGCATCATCAAGCGGCGCTCGGTCGAACTCGATCGCCGCGCGCTCGGTCTGATGTTTACCGCTTATCTCGAGGTGAAGATATCACCGGCACGCAAGGCCAATTACGTCAAGTTCGAAAAGGCGGTCCAAAGCTTCCCGGAAGTGACAGAGGCCTGCATGATGACCGGGCCCTATGATTATCTGGTCAAGGTCGTGATGGCGGATATCGACGCCTATAACGAGTTCATCTCCGAACGCATGATCCCGCTCGACATCGTCGGCGATTTCCGCACTTCGGTGCAGGTGCGCAATATCAAGGACGGCAAAGGTCTGCCGCTCGGACATATCCAGGGCTGAGCCGGGCGCAGGGTCGCGAGCCGCTAACGCAGGCGCTGCATGCCCGGTCCGAAATTTTCGCTCGGACGGGCTTCAAAACCGAGGTCAGCATAAAAGCGCTCACGCCCCTTCGCGCACATCAGCATGATGTCGGCCTGCGGATAGTCGCGGGCGAGCCGCGCCAGAAAATGCTGCATCAACCGGTGGCCGAGGCCCTTGCCGCGAAGTTCCGGGGCGATAATCGCGTCCTGGATATAGAGATTGATCGGATCACCGACCGCGCGCACGAAGCCGACAACGCGGCGGTCGGCATCCACAGCCGTCGTCGCCGCCAGCGACGCGGCGAGAACCGGTCGGGCCAGCTGCGGCGAAATCTCGCCCCAGCCGCACGCGGCCCGCATCCGGATAAAATCGGCTACCGGCGGCGGACGGTCCTCAAACAGGAAACCGTCCACCACCAGTTCGTTTTCGTCAGACAAAGCTAGAGACGCTCGATCGCGACAGCGGTGGCTTCGCCGCCACCGATGCAGAGCGAAGCGACGCCCTTGGTCTTGCCGTGCTTTTCGAGCGCCGCAATCAGGGTGACCATCACGCGGGCACCGGAGGCACCGATCGGGTGACCCAGGGCACAGGCACCGCCATTGACGTTGACCTTGTCATGGCTGAGGCCGAGCTCTTTCATCGCGATCATCGGGACGACGGCGAAAGCCTCGTTGATTTCCCACAGATCGACCTCGTCAATCGTCCAGCCAGCACGCTCGACAACCTTGCGCATCGCAGGCACCGGAGCAGTGGTGAAGTAGGCCGGATCATGGGCATGGGCGGCCGTGGCAACGATGCGGGCGAGCGGCTTGAGGCCGCGGCGTTCCGCTTCCGACTGGCGCATCAGCACCAGCGCCGCTGCGCCGTCTGAAATGCCCGAGGCATTTGCGGCCGTGACGGTGCCGTCCTTGCCGAAGGCCGGACGCAGCGACGGGATCTTCTCCGGCATTGCCTTGCGTGGCAGCTCATCGGTGTCGACCACGACATCGCCCTTGCGGGTCGCCATCGTCACCGGGGTGATCTCGCGCTTGAAATCGCCATTCTTGGTCGCGCGCTGGGCGCGGGCCAGGGTTTCCAGCGCATAGGCATCCTGTTGCTCGCGCGTGAACTGGTGTTCTTGCGCGATCATGTCAGCATAGACACCCATCGGCTTTTTCTCATAGGCGTCTTCGAGGCCGTCCTGGGCCATATGGTCCTTGAGCACGTCATGGCCATATTTCATGCCGCCGCGATGGGTTGGCAGCATGTGCGGTGCATTGCTCATAGATTCCATGCCGCCAGCGACAATGATGTCGGCATCACCGGACATGATCGCAGCGCGACCCATGATCGCGGCCTGCATGCCCGAGCCGCACATCTTGTTGAGCGTGGTGGCCTCAACCGATTTGGGCAGACCGGCTTTAATGCCAGCCTGGCGCGCCGGAGCCTGGCCCTGGCCAGCCTGGAGGACATTGCCCATCAGGACCTGATCAACATCTTCGCCGGCAACGCCAGCTTCTTCCATCGCGGCCTTGATCGCGATGGCACCGAGTTCATTGGCCGACAGCGTCGTCAATTCGCCGAGCAGGCCACCCATCGGGGTGCGCGCCATACCGACAATGACGATTGGATCATCAACTGCACTCATCTGAAGTCTCCTCAGGGGCGGGATCATGTGTAATTCTGGCGCGCATGATGAAAACATGCGGCACCGCGTCAAGTCTTTTCGCAGATGCAACATCGGCATTGCGGAGGTGGCCTGACCAGCGAGCCTGGCTGGAAGCCTTGTCCCTGCTCGCTGTTTTGACGGTTTTGGCGCTCCTCATTGGCTCCGTAGCGCATCTATTCACATTTGCACCGGTGACGAACTGGCCCGGATTGATCGTCATCGCCCTCATCGCGATCCTCAGTCCGGCACTGGCCGAGGAGATGGTGTTCCGGGTGCTGCTGGCGGGAGGTCGCGGCCGCTGGCGCGCCGGTGCGGCGCTGACCCTGTTCGTGCTCTGGCACCCGGCCCAGCTCTGGCTCGGCTTGCCCAGGGCGCAGCCGATTTTCGCCGAGCCCGCCTTCCTCGCCATCACCGCTGCCCTTGGCTTGGCGTGCACGATCAGCTGGCGCCGCTCCGGCTCGATCTGGCCGGCGGTGGCGATGCATTGGGCTGTGGTGGTGCTGTGGAAAGGGGTGGCGGGGGGCTAGGTGTCGCCCTCATCGAAGAGATGCGCGAGTGCGCGATGGCCCTCGACGAAGCGCAGCGCCAGAAGCTCCTCGTTCTGATACTGCGTGATGATCAGATAATTGCCCCCTACGCTACTGCGGATGCCCGGCCCCAGCTCTTTGCGGAGACGTCCGAGTTCAAAAGGCGACGTCGCCATCGACCGAGTCCGCGCCACGAGCTTTTCGACAAAGCTCTGCGCAATAGCAATGCTGCCCGTCTCATTGTGGATGTAGCCGGCAATGTGATCGAGATCGTCCAGCGCCGGGCCTGTCAGCACCAAGCGGAACACCTCACTGCGCCCCGGACTTCAGCTGCTCAAAGGTCGCCGCGAGGTGAGCTTCTGCTTCCTCGATTGTATAGCGGCGCTCATCATTGATCGCCGCTTGCAGGGAGGCCCGCAGCTCCGCCAGCCTGGCCTCGCGCTCCTCGACCAGGCGCAGGCCCTCGCGCACGACCTCGCTCTGGGATGTGTAGCGCCCCTGCTTGACCTGGTCTTCGACGAACAGCTCCCAGCGCTTTCCGATTGAAACATTCATAGGCACCTCCGATCACAGGCATTATTACACGAAATAACACAAATTGCGCCATTTTCGTTATCCGCAAATCGACCGGATATCTGACTGTCGAGGATCTCGCCGACTCATAAGCGCTTCGAACCTCTCGAGAATCTTGTGGTGGCATTTGGGTGTATTAGTTGCTATGGTTGCATTGAAGTGTGATGAGGATGGGGCATGCTCGACATCAGCGAACTCATTGCCGCCGTTCAGGAAGCGGTCAGCGAAGCTGCGGAGCAGGTTCACCAGAAGAATCTCGAACTGCTCGACAATTATTTTGAGCCCTCTGATATCGATCCCAACGACCGGGATTTGAATCGGGAAAAGCACGCCGCACACCACGACGAACCTGACCGGCGCCAGCCCCGCTTTCCGCTCGCATCATTCGCGCAGTCCCTGCGCCGCGCGCCGCCGGCAGAGAGCGTCGCTGCCGCAGCAGCAGCAGCAGCAAGCGGAATACCACCGGGTCGAGAACCTCCAGGCAACGACCGCAAACGCGACGACGATAACCCGAGAGGGCCCATCCAACCGAAGATGGTCGTCGTCCGCTACCCGATCGCGACGGAGAACGGGCCGACGACGCATGATGTCTGGGTCCCCCTGATCTCCCTACTGCCGCAATCCCAGCTCGAACTGAAAGAATTGCGGCTCACCCTCAAGGTGGAACCCACCGAGGGCGGAAAGGGGTTGCGTCTCGCATTTCCCGGACGCCGAACCTGGTTTTCGCCTGCCCGTGATGACTACGGACAGGTGGAAATCGTCATCGAGGGCACGCAAACGCCCGTCGGGCGAACCGAGCTCATTGAAGGCTACAACAAAGTATTGAGAGCGCAGATACCCGGCTAAATTCAAACCCTAGGGGAGACGCATCATGGCATCCGAAGACCTAATTTCAATGGCCCAAGCCTTTTCAGGCCTGCCAATGGATCAACTTATCGGCGTTCCATTGATCGAAGCGTGCCGCGCCAACAACCGCATGGCACTCGCACAAACCAAATACATTCTGGACACCGGTTTCCAGCAAACGACAGACTCCAAGACGAAGGCTGTCGTGTACACGCCTATCGAAATCACCCTCGACCTCAAACGGCCGATTATCACCGACGTCCCTTTACTCGACAGCAATGACGATCCGGTATTGGACGTCGACAAAAATCCCATCATGACCAAGGATGTCAGCACCGCCGAGACCACGGTCGTGCTACCGCTCATTTCCGCCATCCCCGTCGCCCTGATTGGGGTCGACTTCGTCAGGATCAGTTTCGACATGGAGGTCAAATCCTCCTATGCGCGCGAGACAACCGAGACGGAGAAGACGGACTATTCCGCTGCAGCTTCTCTGGAAGCCAAGTTCGGCTTCGGCGGGTTCTCAGCGAAAATCACCGGTAGCGTGTCCTACCACTCGGAAAAATCTTCCGAGAACAAGGAGCAATTCTCAAAGAGCAATAGCGCCCGGTACAATGTCGAGGTTACCGCGAAGCAGCAGGCGCTGCCGCAGGGCCTCGCCGTTATTCTCGAAGCCTTTGCCAGGAATGTTGGCCCCTATGAGGCAAAGTCCGCCTAGCGATCTAGACCTCGGCCAAAGGCAGCGATCAGCTGATCGCCTACCCGATCAGCCGATACCCGCTCGCCGCCGCCGCAGTCGCGCTCGTCTTGGCGATCCAGCCGCCGCCTAAAACCCGGCCATCATCTTCGGCCGAATAGAAGACACACGCCTGGCCTGGCGCCACACCCTCTTCGCCGCCGGGCAGGACGACAGCGATTTCATCGCCGTCGACCGAGAACGCCGCATCCACCGGCGGCCGCGTCGAGCGGACTTTGACTCGCACGGGGACGCCGTCTGCCAGGGCTTCATCGCCGAGCCAGTTGATGTCTTTCAGCGTGATGCGGTCGACGGCGAGGGCCTCGCGCGGGCCGACCACGACCTGGGCCGTGGCAGCATCGAGCTTGACGACATAGAGCGGATCGCCGATCGCGATCTTGAGGCCGCGGCGCTGGCCGACCGTGTAGTGGATCACACCTTCATGGCTGCCCAAAACGGTGCCGTCGACATGCACGATCTCGCCGGGGCGCGAGACGCCGGGGCGAACTTTCTCGACGATGTCGACATAGCGGCCCTGGGGCACGAAGCAGATATCCTGGCTGTCCGGCTTGTCGGCGACGATCAGATCGAAGGCTTCGGCGAGCCGGCGCGTCTGATCCTTGTCGAGATGGCCGAGCGGGAAGCGCAGGAAATCGAGCTGTTCATGCGTGGTCGCGAACAGGAAGTAGGACTGGTCCTTGCCGGCATCGTGAGCCCGGCGCAACTGGGCGCCATTCGGCCCGTCAACGCGCTGGATATAATGCCCCGTTGCCATGCAGACAGCGCCAAGCTCGCGCGCGGTGGTCAGCAGATCAGCGAATTTGACGGTCTGATTGCAGCGCACGCAGGGGATCGGGGTGAAGCCGGCCAGATAGGTGTCGGCAAACTCCTCGATCACCGCTTCGCGGAACCGGCTTTCGTAGTTGAGGACGTAATGGGGAAAGCCACATTCTTCGGCGACGCGCTTGGCATCGTAGATATCCTGGCCGGCGCAGCAGGCGCCCTTCTTCTTGATCGCAGCGCCATGATCATAGAGCTGCAGCGTCACGCCGACGACATCATAGCCGGCGCGGTGCAGCACGGCCGCCGTCACCGAGCTGTCCACCCCGCCCGACATCGCGACGACGACACGATGATCGCCCGGTTTGCCGCCCAGACCGAGCGGATCGCCGGCGAGGCCAAGTTCGGAAAGAAGGTCGTCGGCACGCGCCACGGCGCGGCCAGAATCCGTACGCGGATCTGTGGTCGTCATATGCGCCTCCAGCGGGGTCAAGGCCCGCAGCAAACGGTTGATGTTGGGCGAGGCTTACCTCAAAAAATTGAGAAGCGAAACCTGTGTCAACGAAGCGAAGGTTTTCGCCGAGACGTCGAGCACATTTTGCGCCGTCTGGAATTTGGTCGCGGCCTCGGCCATATCGACATCCTCGATATCGCTAATCATGCCGGTGAGGAAGTCCTGGCGGTCCTTCTGGCTCTGCTGCGAACTCTCGATCTGCGACTGCATGACTCCATTCATGCCGACCACCGAGATGATCCCATCCTGTGCCGCGACGATATTCGTCAATTCACCGACGACAAAGGCCTGCTGGATATCGGTCATGGGATCGACAAAGGGGCCATTGGGCCCGGCCTCGAACTCGGCGATGCGCTTGAACGAAGCCATAATGTCAGTCGCGATGCCACTGGCCAGCCGTCCGACCGTGACCGTGGTGTTCTGGTCGACCTGAACCGTCGGTTCGAGATCATTATTCTGGAAGGCGTCAGCAACAGCTGGCAAGGCCGCCAGGTCAGCCAGTGTGCTGATCGTCATCGGCTTGGTGTCATCGCGCGTGCCGCCGAACATATAGGAGCCGAGATGCTGGCTGTTCAGCGCGTTGACGGCGCTATAAAAGGCATCGGATATCTCCTGCATGACGAAATTGCCGTCCTGGGAGGTCATCGCCGAACGCAGATCGCCGACCGAGCTTGAGAGGCGTTCAAGCGCGACATTTTGCGCATTGAGCCGGATACCCGAGCGTATCGCCGCTTCTTCAAAGGCCTTCGACTGTGACAGGGCGCCGCGGCTGGCGGCGATGGTCTCAGCCTGGTAGCCAACCCCTTTGAGGTCGGCCCCCTTCTTGCCGGTGCTCAACTCCTGTTGGGCCTGGAACAGGGATTGCTGCGCGCGCATCAGGTCCAGCAGGGCCGATTGCGATGCGCCAAAGGTCGATATCCGCGTCATGTTTCAATCGCTTCCTAGACAATACTCATCAGGGCGTCGGTCATTTCCTTGGCCGCCTGCAGCATTCTCGCCGAGGCGTTGTAAGACTGCTGGTAGAGCGTCATCGAGGCCAATTCCTCATCGAGGCTGACGCCCTCCACATTCGACCGCTTGGTCTGGGCCGTCGCGCGAAGCACTTCGGCCGATGCCGCCTCGCTCTCGGCCCGTGCCGCCCGCGATCCGATACTGCCGGCCAGACGGGCCGCGTAATCCTGCAGGCTGGAATTGGCACTATTAATCGAACCGGCGGCGTCGAAATGGCGCACCACCGTCATCGCCGTCTGCAGCAATTGACCGCCGCGCGCATCACCCGAGGTCAGCACCAGATCGCCTGCCACTGTCGCAGCGTCGATATTCAACTGCCCCAGCGCCAGCTTGGATGAATCGGAGCGCACCATGGCGTTGACGGAAAAGATCTCCGACCGCCCGGCCGTCGCAGGCAGGCCAATACCGAAGAGTTGCGAGAAGGAGACGCCGGATCCGGAGCGGCTGGTATCGTCCGCCGTCAGATTGAGGTCGAAACCGTCATATCCGGTTTTTGGGACCGAGCTGAGCTTGCCATCGGCGTCCAGCGTGAATGTGGCATAGCGGCCGAGCCCAGTGGCCGAATTATTCAGCGCCGTTACCGCATCGGCAACAGTTTCGCCAGTTACCATCGGGATATTGATCGAGCCTGAAGGCCGTCCATCCGGTGTCGTGATCTGGAAAGACAGCGAAGTGCCGGTCGTAAACTGGTGTGCATCAGCACCGGAAAGGCCGGTTTCGAAAAAGCCGGGGCGCGTCGAGGAGACCAGATCATTGAGACCGAAGAAGTGCGAGAAGCCGCGCCCGGCACGATCGCTGGGCGTGGTTGGATCCTGCAATGTCGCCAGGCCATTATTGGCGCTGCTCGCCGCCAGGGTCATAGCGCCATTGGCGAAACTCGCCGAGCCATCAGCGCCAAGCGCGGTATTGATTGCGGCGGTCAGACTGCCGACCGTTGTCCCCAGCGCGACGGCGGCACCGCCATCAACGCTCAGTGTGCCCGTGTCGAAATTAATGTCGATGCGCTTGACCAGGGTTCCGGTGGAGCCGGTGACGGCCAGCGTCGTGGCGCCCGTGAAATTATGCAGATCCGCCGACACCAATCCGGTATTGCGTCCGGCCAGGGTCTGAGGCGCAGGGTAGGATGCCGAATTATTGTGCGCCAGATTGAGCGCGTCGGCTGCGCCAGCTGTCAATTCGGCCAGCTCATTGGCAATCTCCGGCAGAACCCGATCGCGCAGATCGAGCAGGCCGAACAGCTTGCCACTGTCGATATGGCCACTGAGCTCTTTGGCTTGGGCACCATTAGGCGGCTGCACAGAGATTTGGCCGTAGGATACGCCATAGGACCCGCTTCCCGTCGGGGTATATTTGAGCTGCGTGACGCCGGTTTCGACCAGAGCGACCCCATCGCCCGTACGAATCACGAGGCGTCCGTCGGCCTTGGTTTCGGTACGGATATCGACGTAACCGGCGAGTTCGTCGAGTAGTTCCGATTGCCGGTTGGCGATGCCGGACGTATCGCCACCTGCCACGGCGATACTCTGCACGCTCGCATTCAGGCTGCTGAGCTCACTGAGAATCTCATTCGTGCGCTGGACAGCGGCCTGGATTTGGGAATCGGCATCCTTGCGCTGATCGCCGATCATTTGCGACAACCGGTTGGTTTCGTCGAAGAAGGCCTGCAGATCGGCGGCTGCAGACAGCCGGGCCACCGATTGCGAAGGATCAACACTGGCCTGCGACAAGCTTGAAAAGGCGCGGCTCAGACGCGCGAACATCGAACCTTCGTCGTCGAGTTTACCGAATTGCGACTGCACCTTGTCCAACCCGTCAGCCTGGATCTTGGCTGCTTCACCGGCGCTGATTGCGCGAATCGAAGCCGCCTGCAAATAAACGTCGGCGATCCGGGAAATACCGGTGACCTGGACCCCCATGGCGACGCCGCCGACATTGAGGGCCTGCAGCACAGCCTGGGTGCGCGCATAGCCGGGCGTGTTGACATTGGCGACATTGTTGGCGGCTGAATTCAGACCAGCTTGGCTGGCCGACAGGCCTGACAGTGCACTTCCGATAATACCGTTCAGCGACATGATGCCATCCTCGAAATCGCTTCAGCCATACAGGCCAAGCGGTCAAAACTGCCGACACTCCGGCAAGGCTTGCCGAGCCAAAACGATGGTTCCGCGCCTTGGACATGGTCCGCACGTGATACGCAACAATCTGTTTTCGCTTCCATATTCATGCAAATCCGCAACTTTCCGACATCCCGGGTTGATGAATGTCCTGCAGAGTTAATCGCAAGGCACGGGCCAAGTCGGCGAATGGCACTCAATCGGGCCCCGGATGCTGTGAATATCGAAGGTTCGACGCGGCCGCCGCCACCGAGCCGCCGCCCGGCAGCTTCAACCCACCACCGGGCATAATCCGCCGGGCTGATCGCGTCATTTACCTGTCTTACCCAGAGATTAATTCATTAAATCATCTACTTAACTAGAATCTCCACTGGCATGAAGCTTGCGGACCCTTTCACCGACAGGGCACGCGTTGTGTGCCGAGCGAGTGGATAGTTTTGACCATGCCAGCGATTGCCCCCGGCGCAGAAATGATCGCAAGAAGCACGACGGCAGCGTCAAATTCGGCGGATGCACGAACGGCTGCAGATTCGGCGGCGGACCGGGTGGCAGGCCGAGCCCGTTCGGACAAGTCGGACCCGCGCCGTGACAAATCAGACTTTGATGCAATGGTCGGGCTGGCCACTGCGCCGACGACGCCGGTTCCGGCCAGCAACAAGGCCGCACCAACCGGCGACCAAGCCGCTGACCAGCCAGCATTGACCGCCAATACCGACGCACCGGGCACCGGCAAGACCGCGCCGAACGACGCACCGCAACCAGCCACGGCTCCGAAGCCGGCCGGCACGCCGGCGGGTGGGACACCCTCTGCTATCGACGGCATGGCGAAAGGCGGCCCCGCGCCGTCCGGGAAGACCAGTGCCGGAGCGCCCCCTCAGGCCGCGGCCAACCCTGCCGCCAGCGACCCCGCCGGCGCACACGTGCCGTCGGCAGGCGGCGGCGTTCAGGACAGCCCGGCTGGCGTCGGCGATATAGTTGCAAATGTTCAGCCGACCCTGCAATCGGGCACCGGTAAAAGTCAGAGCCGTCCAACCGCTACCGGTGAAACCACCGCCAATGATCCCCCCGCTGCCTTGGCCGGCTCGAAGCCGTCTGACGCCAAGAGTCTCGATGCAGACGCCCTGACCAAAACAGCTGCCGAGGGTGCCGCCACGGTTAAAAACAGCGGCGCGGCGCAGGCTGATGGCGCCGTACAGACTGCAGGCAACGCGGCGACTCAAAACGCCGGCAAGGACGCAAAACCACCTGTGATGGCGGTCATTTCACCCGCAGAAGCAGGGACACAAGCGCCGACATCGGCCAACGCTCAAACACCCGCCAGCGCACCGGCGACGCCAGCCACGCCTGTCGCGGCCGAAGCCGCGCTGCCCGCAGCGGCGTCTACCACGGCCGCGCCGGGCTCGGCACCCGCACAAGCGGCCGCGGCGGCAGCGGCCAATGGCGCCCTTGCGGAAGCCAGTCCAGCCGGACGCTTTGCACAGGCGCGTCAGGGCGTGGACGAACGTGACAACAACGTCGCCGCCGCCCGTTCCAAGGGCAAATCTACCGCCAATGGCGCTCAAAACGCCACCAGCCAGGCTGGCGCCAAGCACCAGGCAGCGGGCGCATCGCCGCCGCCACCCAGTGCTTCCAATTCGCAAGCCGCGCGCCCCGACGCTGCGGCCGTCGTGCGCGACCTTCCAGCCTCAGCCCCGCCCCCGCCGGCTGCCACCACAGCGCCACTCGCTGCTGATCCCGGGCGGATGCCCACGGTCAGCGTCGATCCGGCACTGACAGCAGGCACAGACACCGGACCTGGTTCCGTGCGCGGCACGGCACACAATGCCGCCGCAACCGGCGCGGGCCAGACGCCGCGCTTTTCACCTCACACCGCAAACCAGCTGGCAGCCCAGATCTCCCAACGCTTCGCCAATGGTTCGCGCGTATTCGGCATTCGGCTTGATCCGGCCGAGCTTGGCCGCGTCGATATCCGGCTGGAACTGAGCCATACCAACCGCGTTCACGCCACCTTGACCGTCGAGCGCGGCGATACGCTCGCGGAAATGCAGCGTTCAACGCGCGAACTTGAGCGCGCCCTCAATGATGCCGGGCTCGAACTGGCCGAGGACGGCCTGACCTTCCAGCTCAGCGAAGGCGCTGGCGACCAACATTCCGCCAATCCGGAACAGGGCAGCAATTTCAATATCTACGGGCAGGATGATGACGGCGCGCAGGACCTCGCAGCCGAAATCGACAGCGGCCCGGGCGATGCTTACGGATTCCGGCTGTCGCGGCGCGACGGCGTCGACCTCAGGGTTTAGGAGACATAAAATGCCAAGCACAATCAATGCCGTAACGGATACCAGTCCGCAGCTTGAGAGTAGCCGGACCGGGCTGGCCAATAATTACGAGATGTTCCTCTCTTTGCTCACTTCGCAGATGAAGAACCAGGATCCGCTCGACCCGCTGGATTCGACACAATTCGTCAACCAGCTCGTCTCCTTCTCCGGTGTCGAACAACAGATCGCCCAGAATCAGAATCTGGAGAGTCTGTTGATCATCCAGTCCGCGGCCGCCCAGACGTCCTCAGTCGGCTATATTGGACGCGTCGCGACAGCGCTGACACCGGACAGTCGCCTGCAGGGTGGCGCCGCAAACTGGCAGTACGAGTTGCCCGAAAACGCACAGACAACCAATCTGACCATCAGGGACTCCAGCGACCGGGTCGTCTTCCGCACCACTGGCGACAAAACGACCGGCCAGCACGACTTCAGCTGGAACGGACAAACATCGTCAGGCGCTACCGCACCAGATGGCGTCTACTCACTTGAAATCAATGCCGTCGCCCAGAATGGTGCCGCAATCACGGCCGAAATCCGGGCCTCCGCCCGAGTGACGGGCATCGACCTCTCAGGGTCCGAAGTTGTTGTGGAAATGGGCGGGGTGAATGTTCCCCTCTCCTCCGTCCTCGCACTTCAGGAATAGCAGTCGCAGACATTCGCAGGCTTCGGCCTGACCCGGACCGTCAGAATGGCGGACCGGCCTCACAAACCGGCAGAATGCTCCAAAAAAACAATTATCAACAAGGAGCTTATCGTGAGCATCAATTCCGCAATGATCGCCGGCGCATCCGGCTTGATCGCCAACTCCAGCGCACTCGCCGCGATTTCCGACAATATCGCCAACGTGAATACGGTTGGCTATAAGCGCGCGACTGCCGTTTTCACCCCGCTCTATCGTTCCCAGGGCACATCTCAGCAATTTGCAGCCGGCGGAATCATGAGCTCCACCAAGCTGCAGATCAGCGAAAGCGGCCTGCTATCACCGGGCAGTTCACCGACCGACCTGGCGGTGTCAGGCGATGGCTTCTTCGTTGTCAGCGAGAATACCAAGGGTTTCACGACCACTGATCCGGTCGCCTTCACCCGCGCCGGCAGCTTCAGCCCGGACGCGAATGGTTATCTCAAGAACTCAGCCGGTCTCTATCTCGCCGGTTGGCCGGTGCAGGCCGACGGAACCATCGACGCCGACCCGTCAGACCTGAACGCGCTGGAGATCATCAATCCGGTCTCAATCGGTGGCGCGGCCGAGGCGACGACCGAAGTGGGCCTCAGCGCCAACTTGCAAGCGAGCCAGGCCGTCTCGGCATCCGAAGCGACTTACAACGCCGCCGCATCCGCGACCAATATGGCGTCCGGTGCCCTGACCGCGGACGTCGAATACGGCATCCCGATCTATGACTCCCAAGGTGGGGTGCGCACCATCAACCTGTCGATGATGAAATCCTCGACTCCAAACCAGTGGCATGCCGAGTTGCATGTCAGCCCGGCCAGCGAAGTGACGACCGGCACAGGCCTCGTCGATGGTCAGATCGCGACCGGCATCATTGCCTTCGATGCCAACGGAAATTTCGACGTCGCCAACAGCACGCTCCCGACGTCTCTCAATTTTCTGGCCTCCGCAAATGCCGCGGCGCTCACCGCAACCCAGGTTCAGTGGGCCGCGTCTGAGGGGATCAATTCGCAGGCCATCTCACTTGAGCTTGGCGGACCGTCCAGCGCCGGTGGCCTGACCCAGTTCGACAGTCAGAGTGCTCTGGCCGCCACCTCGGTCAATGGCACACCATTCGGTGACTTCTCCGGTGTCGATATCGATGGAAGCGGCATGGTGTTTGCCAAATTCACCAATGGTATCGTCAAAAAGATCTACCAGATCCCGGTCGCGACCTTCGCCAATGCCGATGGTCTGGAAGCCCTTGGCGGCGGCGCCTATGGCGTCACGCGCGATTCCGGCTCCTACACGCTCAATACCGCCGGTGTCGGTGCAGCGGGCAATATCGCCGCTGCGACGCTGGAGAGCTCGAACGTCGATCTGGCGACCGAGTTCACCAACCTCATCATCACCCAGCGGGCGTATTCGGCCTCGTCGAAAATCATCACGACCGCTGACGAAATGCTCGATGAAGCGATCAGAATGAAGCGTTAAGCCGCCGACCAGCGGTGAGTAAATGACGGGCCCCGCCACAGCGGCGGGGCCCGTCTTTTTGTGCTCTCACCGGTCAATTAATATGAGCGTGTTTTACCGGATCCGTTAAAGCCAAATTTACCCAGTAGCTTAGGCCGATGTTAAAACCCATCCCGTATGTTGATCCTACAAACAAACAAACAAACGGGGACCGGACATGCAACCGCGCCTTCAAAAAAAAGAAAACTACGTAATTGGGCCGGATGGTAGCCCGCTCACTCTTGCGGACCTGCCGGATCCCGGCGCCCAGCGCTGGGTGGTTCGACGCAAGGCGGAGGTCGTCGCGGCAGTTCGCGGTGGTTTGCTCTCGCTGGAAGAGGCCTGCGAGCGCTACACGCTCACCGTCGAGGAGTTCCTCGGCTGGCAAAGATCAATCGACAAACACGGCTTGGCCGGTCTGCGCACGACTCGATTGCAACACTACCGCTAGCGCAATATCGCACCAATCTGTGCAAGAACGGCGACCCGCTCCCCCCAGGGTCGCCGTTTTCATGTGCGCGGCATAAAAAAACACACCTGCCCCACCTGCCCTGCCGGACCGGATACATCACGTATGTCCGGGCATTAAGCCCTCGTTTACGAGGTAGGTAGGAAAATTCTGCCCAGTGGTTCGCGCATGACGCGGACATTCGAATGGGCAGGATACCTCGTGAACGCGTTTTTCGATCAACTCCGGGCTTTCGGCATCGGCCGCCTCGCCGCCATCTTCGGACTCGCCGTCGGCGTGGCCGGCACGCTGGTCTATTTCTCCGGCAATGTCGGCGGTGGCTCACAATCGCTGTTGTATTCCGGCCTCGACCCGGCCGCTGCCGCCGCCGCCGCACAATTGCTCGACCAAGCCAATGTCGATTACGAAATCAAAGAAGGCGGCACAGCGATCTATGTCCCGCGTGACCAGGTCGATGACGCCCGGGTTCGCGTCGCGTCCGGCGGGCCTCTGACCGGCGCCTCGGTCGGCTATGAAATCTTCGACCGCGAAGATTCGTTCGGGCAGACCAGCTTTGTGCAAAACCTCAATGCCAAGCGCGCGCTGGAAGGCGAACTGGCGCGCACTATCCAGTCGATGGCCTTCGTCAGTACCGCCCGCGTTCATCTCAACCTGCCGGAACGGCGCCTTTTCGCCCGCGACCAGCAGGCACCAACCGCCGCCGTCACCATCAACACCAATGCGACTCTGAACGCAGAACAGGTTCGCGTCATTCGCAATATCGTCGCCAGCGGTGCCGGCATCGAACCCAATCACGTCTCCCTCGCCGATGATCGCGGCCGCCAGCTGGCCAGCGTTGGCGGCGAAGGCTCGGCCACCAGCGTAATGATGGACGAACGCCAGTCAGGGATTGAAGGCCAACTGCGCCAGAACATCCTCAATCTCGTCGAGGGCGTGGTCGGCACCGGAGCGGCCCGCGTCCAGGTGACCGCCGAACTCAACCGGCAAAGCATCTCGGAGCACTCCGAAACCTACGATCCGGACGGCGCCGTCGTGCAATCGCGAGATCGCCACAGCGAGACCAGCCTCGACCAGGATGGTCGCAACGGCAATCGGGTTTCGGCGTCGGAAAACCTGCCCGACCCCAGTGGCAATTCAGGCGCAGATGCGGGCAACACCTCGAACCGTGAAGTCACCAACGACGTCGTCAATTATGCGATGTCGAGCACAACCCGCACGCAAGTGACCGAAGCCGGCGCGATCGAACGTCTCTCGGTGGCCGTCGCCGTCGATGGCATACTGGAAACACAGGAAGACGGTAGCGTCGTGTGGCGCGAACGGCCCCAAGCCGAAATTGACCAGATCGAAGCCCTCGTGCGCTCGGCAATGGGTTATGTGAACCAGGTTGACGGCCGCCAGGACGCCGTCACGGTATCCCAGATGGAATTTGCCCGTGCCGATCCGATGCTCGGCACGCCCGCAACATCGGGCCTGAGTTTCACCAAGAATGACATCATGCGCGTGGCCGAAATCGTCGTCATGTTCATCACGGCGTTGCTGGTCATCTTCCTGGTCGCGCGGCCACTGGTCAAAGGTGCCGGTGGCGGCGGTGCCATGCCGGCCGGTCTGGCGCTCGCCGGGGCCGGGGCCGGGGCCGGCGGCGGACGCATTGAGGGCGCTGCCGCACCGATGGCATTGCCCGGTGCAAGCCCGACCGCCCTCGCTGCTCCCGTAGCACAGGATGGCATCGATATCTCCAAAATCGATGGCCAGGTGAAGGCGTCATCAGTGAAAAAAGTCGCGAGCATTGTGGAATCCCACCCCGAAGAATCGATCTCGATTCTGCGCACCTGGCTGCATGAGGGATAGACATGGCCATTGACCGCGGCAGAGCGATTGAAGACCCCAGCAAAATGACTGGCGCCGAAAAGGCCGCCGTCATTCTGCTCGCTTTGGGTGAAGACGATCACGGCCTCTGGAGTCACCTCGATGAAGAAGAGATTCGCGAAGTCTCTTCGGCCATGTCCAATCTGGGAACCGTCACAGCCGTGGCTGTCGAGAAGCTGATCGTCGATTTCGTCGGTCAAATGTCATCGACCGGATCGTTGATGGGCTCGTTCGAGGCAACCCAACGCCTGCTCGGCTCATTTCTGCCCGGCACAAAAGTCGACACCATCATGGAAGAGCTGCGCGGCCCCGCCGGCCGTACCATGTGGGACAAGCTGGGCAATGTGAACGAGGTCGTACTCGCCAATTATCTCAAGAATGAATACCCGCAGACGGTCTCTGTCGTGCTCTCGAAGGTCAAGGCCGAGCACGCCGCCCGTGTGCTCGGATCACTGCCTGAGGATTTCGCCCTCGAAGTCGTGACCCGCATGCTGCGGATGGAACCGGTTCAGCGCGAAATTCTCGACAAGATTGAAGAGACGTTGCGCAACGAATTCATGTCCAATCTGGCGCGGACCTCCAAGCATGACAGCCATGAGATGATGGCCAGCATTTTCAACAATTTCGACCGCCAGACCGAGAACCGTTTCCTCGCCGCGCTGGAAGAACGCAATCGTGACAGCGCCGAAAAGATCCGCTCGCTCATGTTTGTGTTCGAAGATCTCTCCAAGCTCGATCCGGGCGGAATCCAGACCCTGATGCGCGCCATCGACAAGGACCAGATGGGCCTGGCGATGAAAGGGGCCTCCGACAGTCTGCGCGATCTTTTCTTCTCCAACATGTCGGAGCGGGCCGCGAAAATCATGCGCGAAGACATGGCCGCGCTCGGCCCTGTACGCCTGAAGGATGTCGATACTGCCCAGCAAGGCATTGTCGCACTCGCCAAAGACCTGGCTGCCAAGGGCGAGATCCTTCTCGCCGATGGCGGCGCCGACGACGAATTGATTTATTGAGGATGGCCCGGATATGAGCCCGACGAAATTTGATTTCGACACCGAGTTCGATCGCGACGGCCAGATCCTGCGTGACGGCGAGAGCTATAAGCGTTTCTTCACCCAGGACGATATCGACTCGGCACGGATGTGGGGCGTCGAGGAAGGCCGCGAGATGGAAGAAGGCCGTTGCGCCGAGTCGCTGCAAGCCATCGGTGCGCAAATGCAGATCATTCTGTCGCGCCTGGCCGATGAATCGGCGTCCTTACGGGCTGGCGCGACGCAGTTGGCGCTCGCCGCCGCCCGAAAAATTGCCGGCGAAGCGCTCAATTCCTTCCCGATCGACACAATCGAACAACTGGCTGCCGAAGCCGTGCAGGATTTGCGCGACGAACCACGCCTGTCCGTGCGCTGCGCCCCGGAACTGGTTGAAGACCTGGCCGAGCGACTGGAACGCACAGCCCGCGAACTGGGCTTTGAAGGTGCCATCCGGGTACGCGGGAATGCCGAAATAACCGGCGCCGATGTGCGCCTGGAATGGGCGACCGGCGCTATAGAGCGCTCGGCTGCTGAAATCGACGCCCGCTTGGGCGAAGTCGTGGCGCGCTGGCTCGCGGCCGCATCCGAAGAAGAATCCGCTTCACCCGCAACGGCCGATCCCGCCGTCAACGCGTCTGCGGCATAAGGAGGCTGACCATGCCCGATAATACAAGTTTCGACCTGCCGGAACTCGACAAGGACTCCGTGCCAGTCCCCGTTGAAAACGATCAGACCGGCCAAGGGATGATGGAAGAAGAAGCCAAGAGCGCGGCCGATCTGGCGCCGGTGTTCGATGTTCCGGTCAATATTTCAGCGGTGCTGGGAAAGGCGCATATCGACGTCAACTCCCTGCTCAAATTGACCGCCGGCTCGGTGGTCGAACTCGATCGCAAGATCGGCGAAGCGATCGATATCTACGTCAATAATCGCCTCGTGGCGCGCGGCGAGGTCGTCGTTGTCGACGACCGCCTCGGCGTGACCATGACGGAAATCATCAAGGACGGGGATGCTGCGTAAGCGGCTGCTCGAGACAATGAACACAATGGAGCGGACATCATGCGAGTCCTGATCGTCGGAAGCCTGGGTGGGCAATTGCACACCGCCACCAAAATCGCGATAGACCGCGGCGCCTCCGTGTCGCAGGTCGACACGATCCAGCAAGCGACGGCGCATTTGCGCGCCGGGCGCGGCGCCGATCTGATCATGGTCGATTTGTCGTTGGATATTCAGGCCCTGATTGCCGCCAATGAAGCGGAACGGATCATCGTTCCGGTCGTGGTCTGCGGCGTCAATGTCCGCCCCGAAGCCGCTGCGGCCGCGATCCGCGCCGGGGCCAAGGAATTCATTCCGCTGCCACCCGATGCCGAGCTGATCGCCGCCATCCTCGAAGCCATTTCCGATGACGAACGCCCGATGATCGCCCGCGATCCATCGATGCAGACCGTCATCACCCTGGCTGACCGGATTGCCGGTTCCGACGCTTCGGTGTTGATCACCGGCGAAAGCGGCTCGGGCAAGGAGGTCATGGCCCGCCATGTCCATGCCAAGTCCAAGCGTGCCGGTGCCCCCTTCATCTCGGTCAATTGCGCCGCGATTCCGGAAAACCTGCTCGAATCCGAACTGTTCGGCCATGAAAAAGGGGCCTTCACTGGCGCCATTGCCCGGCGGATCGGCAAGTTTGAAGAGGCCGATGGCGGCACGCTTCTGCTCGACGAGATTTCGGAAATGGATACGCGGCTGCAGGCCAAGCTTCTGCGCGCGATCCAGGAAAGAGAGATTGACCGGGTTGGCGGCACCAAGCCGGTCAAGGTCAATATCCGCATCCTGGCAACCTCGAACCGCGATCTGCGCAAGGCCGTCGCCGACGGCTCCTTCCGCGAAGATCTGCTGTTCCGCCTGAATGTCGTCAATCTGGCGCTGCCGCCTTTGCGCGACCGCCCGGCCGATATTCTCGCTCTCTCCGACCATTTCATCCGCAAATATTCTGCCGCCAACCAGGTCGACCCGCTGCCGCTTTCCGAAGCCTCAAAGGCGCATCTTGTTGCCCGCGAATGGACCGGCAATGTGCGGGAGCTGGAAAACGCCATGCACCGCGCTGTGCTGCTGGCGACCGGCCGCGAAATCGGCCCCGATGCCATCCGCATGCCGGACGGTTCGGTCTTTTCCGGTTCGGGCAATACCGCCGTGCGCCAAGCCTCCGATGCTGCCAATGCCGCCCAGCGCGTCATGGTCGGCATGACGGTGGCCGAGGTCGAACAGGATCTGATCCTCGACACGCTCGATCACTGCCTCGGCAATCGCACCCATGCGGCCAATATTCTCGGCATCTCGATCCGCACCCTGCGCAACAAGCTCAAACTCTATACCGAGCAGGGCGTCACGGTGCCGCAGCCTAACCAGAGCGCCTTGGGCGTTTCTGCCGCGTGATTGGATAGTTCTTGGTCGACACTTCAGCCTCCGGCCCGTTAGGCACGAAGAGCGACGGGTTTGATCCGCGCGGCTTTCTGAATCGAATCCTGAAGGGCGATGTCGCCCTGGCCGTCGGTATCCTCGGCATCCTGGTGATGCTGATCCTGCCGATGCCGAGCCTGCTGCTCGATCTGGCGCTGGCGATCTCGATCTCGATTGCGGTTCTGGTGCTGATGACGGCCCTGTTTATCAAGCGACCACTGGAATTTTCCGCCTTCCCGGCGGTCTTGCTGATTACCACACTCTTGCGGCTCGGCCTCAACATCGCCTCGACGCGGCTGATCCTGTCGAAGGGTGCAGAGGGGACAGACGCGGCCGGTGAGGTCATCCAGGCCTTCGGTGCCTTCGTGATGCAGGGTAATGTCGTGATCGGTGTGATCGTGTTCGCGATCCTGGTGATCGTGAATTTCGTCGTTATCACCAAGGGTTCCGGCCGTATCGCCGAAGTCGCGGCGCGCTTTACCCTCGACGCCATGCCCGGCAAGCAGATGGCCATCGACGCCGATCTCTCCTCCGGCCTGATTACCGAAAACGAAGCCCGCCAGCGCCGCAAGGACCTGGAAGGCGAAAGCAATTTCTTCGGCGCCATGGATGGTGCCTCGAAATTCGTCCGCGGCGACGCCATGGCTGGTCTGATGATTACCGGGATCAATCTGGTCGGTGGCATCATCATCGGGGTCGTGCAATCGGGCATGCCCTTCGCTGAAGCCGCCGGGACCTATTCCAGCCTGACGATTGGCGATGGTCTGGTCTCCCAGATCCCGGCGCTGATCATCTCGGTCGCGGCCGGCCTGCTGGTCTCGAAGGCCGGCGTCGACGGCCAGGCCGACAAGGCGCTGTTCGGCCAGATGATCGCCAATCCCGCCGGGCTTGGTCTCGTCTCTGCGGCGACTTTCATCATCGGCGTCCTGCCGGGCATGCCCTTCATCCCGTTCGCCCTGATGGCAGCGGGGACCGGTGCCCTGGCTTGGTTCAATCGCGATATTGCCGAACGCAAGGCGGCGGCGGTCGAGGCGGAAAACGCGGCCGAAATCGAATCCCATACACCCAAGAGCGGCGAGGCCCCGATCGAGGACAGCCTGGCGATGGACGAGCTCAAAATCGAGCTTGGATATGGTCTGCTGCCGCTGATCAATGATGTCGATGGCCGCAAGCTGACCGACCAGATCAAGGCGCTGCGTCGCTCGCTCGCCGAGGAAATGGGCTTCGTCACACCGGCCGTGCGCATTGTCGACAACATGCAATTGGGCAATCTGGAATACGCAATCCGGATCAAGGAACTCGAAGCCGGGCGTGGCATGCTGCAGCTCCACAAACTCCTGGTCATGGATCCGGCCGGCCTGCAGATTGAATTGCCGGGTGAACACGTCAAGGAACCGGCCTTCGGTCTTCCCGCGACCTGGATCGACGAAAATCTGCGCGAGGAAGCCTCCTTCCGCGGCTATACGATTGTCGAACCGGCTGCAGTTCTGGTTACCCATCTGACCGAATTGCTGCGCGACAACATGTCGGACCTCCTCTCCTATGCCGAGGTTGAGAAGCTGATCGAGAAGCTCTCCAAGGAACACCGCAAGCTGGTCGACGATATCGCGCCGTCGCAAATCAGCCGCGCCGGAATCCAGCGTGTGCTGCAATCACTGATTCGCGAACGCGTTTCGATTCGCGATCTCGCGACAATTATCGAAGGCATCGCCGAATCAAGTGCGTCAACCAACCGGATCGAGCCGATTGTCGAACATGTGCGCAGCCGTCTTTCGCGTCAGATCTGTCACAGCAACAAGGCGCCAAACGGCAATTTGCCGGTGCTCGCCCTTACCCCACAATGGGAACAGGCGTTTTTGGAAGCCCTGATTGGCGAAGGCGACCGCAAGCAGCTGGCTCTGGCGCCGTCGAAACTTCATGAGTTTGTTGCTGCAGTTAGAAACTCTTTTGAAACCGCATCGGCACAGGGTCATGTACCTGTACTGCTGACGAGCCCCGTGATTCGTCCGTATGTGCGTTCGCTGGTGGAGCGTTTCCGCCCGCAAACGGTGGTGATGTCGCAAAACGAGATCCACCCGAGCGCACGTCTGAAGACTCTGGGGCATGTCGGCTGAACGCCAAACAATTGACCCGGTAGTGATCCTCGATGCGATTGAAAACCTTTGCAGCCCAGACCCTGACCCAGGCCATGGCAGATGTGCGCCGGGAAATGGGTGCGGAAGCCGTGATCATCGCGACCTCGGACGGTCCCAATGGCGGCGTCCAGGTGCGGGCCGCCAGTGAAATGTCCCACCGGCCTGATCCGGTCGAGCCGGTACGCGAGCGCACTCAGCGCTTGGCCGAAGCGGCGGAAATCGCCCGCGGCGACCGCGAGGACGAACATCTCGACCAGGTCATCCGCGCGCTTGGTTTTCATCGCTCGCCCGGTGTTGCGGCCCAGGCCCTGATCAAATCGGCCCAGGATTTCTCGGACGGTCATGCGGTCGGTCGTCTGGCCCATGCCATCGAGGCGCGCTACGCCTTCCAGCCCCTGCCCGCCATCCCCGAACATGCCGTCCTGTTTGCCGGCACGCCGGGCGTCGGCAAAACCTCGGCCTTGGCCAAAACAGCGGCGCGCTCCATTGCGGCTGGTGCCATTCCAACTCTCATTTCCTGTGATGGCGAACGCGCCGGCGCCGATGCGCGCCTGCACGCCCTGGCCCAGAAAATGGGCGCGGCTTTCATCACCGTCGACGATCCGCGCGAACTGGCCGACGCGATGCGTGAATTTGATGGCCCGGCCCTGATCGACAGCCCGGCGGTCAACCCGTTCGAGCTCGACGATCTCGACATGACCCTCGCCTTTGCCGATTCCAGCGATGCCGAAATCGTCTATGTGTTCGATGCCGGTCTGGCACCGGAAGATGCCGAGGACGCCGCTTCGCTGTTTGCCTCGATTGGCGCCAGCCGCTGCATCCCGGTCAAACTTGATTGCGCCCGCCGGCTCGGCGCCCTGCTTGGCGTCGGCGAAACCGGGCTCGCCTTCGCGCAGATTTCCTCGACGCCCTTCATCGGCGGCGGACTGGCTCCGGCCACACCGCTGCGGCTGGCCCGCGCCCTGATCGAGAACCGCGCTCACCCTTATGAGGACTCCGATTGATCATGAAATTAGCTTCGGCACCCCAGCAACGCACCGCCGGGCGCATTCTCGCCATCGCTTCGGGCAAGGGCGGCGTCGGCAAGACGACGCTCGCTGTCGGCATGGCGCGTGCCCTGTCGCTGATCAATGAACGCGTCCTGTTGATGGATGGCGATCTCGGCATGGCCAATATCGATGTTCAGCTCGGACTGCAGCCCAAGGCCGATATCATCAATGTTCTCAGCGGCAAGCTGTCGCTGGAAGACGCAGTTTGTCCGGCAATTGGCGGCGCTGCCGAGCGCGGCGGGTTTGACGTAATTTCCGGCCGGTCCGGATCGGGGGCCTTGGCCAATCTGTCGGGGCCGGGCCTGACCAAGCTGGCCACCGGCGTTGCGGCACTGGCCCTATCCTATGACCGCGCAATTCTTGATCTGGCCGCCGGCGCCGACCGGGCCACGGTACGCCTCGCCCTGACCGCCGATGACGTCATCATCGTCATCAATGACGAGCCGACCTCGCTGACCGACGCCTATGCTTTCGTCAAAACGCTACGTCTGCATGATGAAGGCGCTTCGCCGCTGGTCGTGGTCAATAATGCGCCCAGTGCGAATGCCGCCCGCGACGCGTTCGGCGCCTTTCGCAAGACCTGCGAATCTTTCCTCAGCTTCACCCCGACCCTGGCCGGAATTGTCCGCCGCGACGCCACTGTGCCAGCGGCGATCCGCACCCAGACCTGCGTCGCCGTGCGCGCGCCCGATTGCGACGCTGCCAAAGATTATCAGACACTTGCCGGAAGCCTCGCGCGCGGCCGCGAAGCCGCGTAGACTACTCCGGCTGGCAATCCGGGGGGAGTTGAACCGCCATGTATGATTCATTCTATGATCGACTGATCAACGGTTTCACCGGTTATGATTTATGGCTGATGATCGTGCTGTCGCTGGTCGCGGCGCTAATCATGCGCAAATGGCCGCAATGGCCCGCCGCCGCATTCATCATGATGATGATCGACGCTGTCGTACCGTTCTTCTACCGTTGGGCTATCGGTATCCCACCGAACTTCGCCTTCGACTTTGCCGTTGCACGCTTCGATGAGCGCGGCGGTGTAGTCGTACTGCTGAAGCTGGCGCTCTATTTCCTGATGATCGGTGGAATCTTCTTCTCGAAGCGACGCATCGGACAGCGTTGAGCGAGCCGGGGTTATCGCTCCGGCTCACTCGAGGCTGAAAGCACGACCTTCTATGATCAGTTCGGGCTGCTCTGATCAGTTCGGTCGGCGATGACGCACTTGGGCGATCTCGTCCAACTCGTCCTGCTCGGCGGCCCGCACGGCGCGTTCGATATGGGCCAGGCGGCGTTCTTCGAGAACCTCAAATTTCTTGAGTTCCTGGAAGGCGTCACCGAGCCGGGCGCGAAGGGCATCGGCCTGGACTTCGACTTCATCGAGCGAAGAACGGATATTCTCTTTTCGCTTGATGACGGCTTGGGCATAGGAGCCGTAAGCGAGATAGCCGTCGCGTGATTGCGTCGCGACGGCCTGCTCTTCGGGAACCGAGGCTTCGAGCCGTTCGATCTGGTTGACCAGCGCGGTTTTCGACCGGTCCAGTTCGGACATCTGCTTTTGCAATTCCTCGACCTTGAACCGGGCCAGCCGGATCAGGGGTTCGTGTGAACGTGTCATGAGGGTATTCCTTCACCATCCAAAATCCCGGACAAGGCCGCGAATGTCGACGGAATGTCCGCCGCTTCGTCTTTTCCCTGTGCGAGAAATGCTTCCAACGGGTCGTTGAGAGCAATTGCCCGGTCTAGCGCCGGGTTCGATCCGGGGGAGTAGGCCCCCAACCGGATCAATTCTTCCATATCGGCATAGGCCGACAATAATTTGCGCGCCTCGGCGACCAGTGGCCGCTCCTCTGGCGCGAACACTTCCGGTGCCGTCCGGCTGACCGATTTGAGTACGTCAATCGCGGGAAAGCGTCCGCGCTCGGCAATCGCCCGGCTCATGACGACATGGCCGTCCAGGATACCGCGCACGGCGTCAGCGATGGGTTCGTTATGATCATCGCCATCGACCAGCACGGTGAACAGGCCGGTAATCGTCCCCGCACGGCTGCCATCGCCGCGTTCGGGACCGGGGCCAGCGCGCTCGAGCAGACGCGGTAATTCGGCAAAGACAGATGGCGTATAGCCGCGCGTCGTCGGCGGTTCGCCGGCGGCCAGGCCGATCTCACGCTGGGCCAGGGCAAATCGGGTGACGCTGTCCATCAGACACAATACGTCCTTGCCCTGGTCGCGGAAATATTCGGCGACGGTCAAGGTGAGATGGGCGGCTTGGCGGCGAGCCAGCGCTGGTGCGTCTGAGGTTTCGGTGATCACGACTGAGCGCTTGCGTCCCGCCGGGCCAAGCACATCATCGACGAATTCGCGGGCTTCGCGGCCCCGTTCGCCGATCAGACCGATCACGATCACATCGGCATCGCAAGCGCGGGCCAGCATCGACATCAAAACAGATTTGCCGACCCCCGAGCCGGCAAAAATCCCGAGCCGCTGACCGCGGCGCATGGGTGCAAAAGCATTGAGGACGCGCACGCCCATATCCATTCTATCGCCAAGCCGGGCACGGCCATGCGCCATCGGTGGCTCGCCCTTGAGCGGATAGGCGTGAGCGCCTTCGCTGAGCGCCGGACCGCCATCGAGCGGACGGGCAAAGCCATCCACCACCCGGCCCAACCAGTTGAGGCTGGGGCGTACCCGTGCCGCGTCCGGCTGCAACACGACCTTGGCGCCGGGGCGAATGCCTTCCAGCGGTCCGAACGGCATCATCAGGGCCGTCTGGCCACGAAAGCCAACAATCTCGCACTCGAATGAGCCATTGCCGGTCGCAATCATCGCATGTGCGCCGAGACACAGACCGGAGATCGGGCCCTCGGCCTCAACCAACAGACCATTGAGCGCCGTGACGCGTCCTTCCAGGACACGCGCATCGAGCTTTTCAATTCGATCTGTCAGGGTCTGCATCATGCGAATGTCAGGCCTTTCCGGCACGGCAGATTTGCCGATTCGAGATCACTGTACGCGAACGCGGTTGCTTTCACGTAAACGCGGCAGAGGAAATGCGGGGCAGGCTCCAGGGTGTAGATTGGGGGGTGTCGCCTGCTTACCGTTGGTGTGCCGTTGAGTGGCTGTTAGTGCATCATTCGTTTGGCATTGGGTATCCGCTGGTATGTGCTTCATTCAGCATTATTTCGCGGGCGGACTTCTAAAAGTGACGGGAAAACAGACACCTGATGATTCCAATCGCCCTTTTAACCCTGTTTTTCCGATTTTCGCACCTCCTGTTTGGCCTCTGACGCCACCAGTATAGCCGCGCCCCGCAGGGGGTGGACAGGCAGGCATAACGGGGGCGTGTGGTCCGAGATATCGCTGCAGCATGTGCGCGAGCGAAGGGCAGACTCGCAACCGCCGCGAAGGCTGAGGGACGTGCCCCTCTGCTACGCGTCCCTGGAGAATTGGTGTGCGATAGAGGGTGGCAGGCCCCCATGTCCGCAAGGCAAGCATCTCTAACTCGATAGAGTTCCCAATCCTGCCCCGGGTCACGCCGGGCAGAGTGGTCCCTGAAACCCTTGCCAAGCAAGGGCGCCAGACTGGACTTGTCTCGTCAAGGGTCATGACCGCGCAGCGGCGCTTCGCGCCCTTGACGAGACAAGTCCAGTCTGGCCGGATCCCGGCATGGTTTTCAGGGCAGGGTCTGGCCAGCGGGCCACGTCCTCTGACGGGATCAACGGGCGGCACCCTGCCCCTCTCCCAGCTACACCACCAACCGGCTCGACCAGTATACCGATGTGACCGGTCAGGCGGTGAGCTATGACCTCAATGGCAATCTGACGGCCATCGGCTCACGCAGCTATATCTACTCGGCCCAGAACCAGCTGCTGCAGGCAGCGACGCTGTCGGGCGGCACGGCGCTGTATTCCTACGGTCCGGCGGCGCGGCGTGTGCGCGCCAATGTCGACGGGGTGGTGACGGAGTTCCTGCATGCCGGCGGTATGGAGATCGCGGAATATTCCGCCTCCGAAAATAAATGGTGACAGGCACCATTAATGAAAGCCAGCCGCCCGAAAGCAAATCCTGTTCCCTCGCCACTGGTCTTGCGGCGCTGAAATGGGTGCCTGTCACCATTTATTTCCGCTGATGAGGTAGGTGCCTTGGAGCTGGAGCGCGCGCAGACAAGTATCGTTTATCAATTGTCTTTCGGGGTCGATGGACCGTTGGAGGACGCGGGTAGAGTTACCTCGCTCAACTATTCTCCGCATCCCGATGGCGCGGTTATGGGAAGACATGTTGACGGTACGGTGACCTTGTACGGCGCAACGTTCCGTCCAGGGTTTCACGAAGCGATTGGCACTGCTCGGCACGAAAGAATGCATGAAATTTGGGGGGCTGATCCAACGGGCCACCAAACGATTGCCAATGAAGTCTTTCTAGCTATGAACAGGGCTGGTTTTGTTGGTGAGTTTAGGACGTTCTACAGGACATATCGAGGTTCCAGCGTGAATCCGGTGTTTCCCAGCACGATTCATGCAGCACAAAGGAGGTAGAGTAAAATGTTAGTAGGTCTTGCCATGTTGGCTTTTTCGCTCGGAGGCGATAGTTGCTCCGCAACCTATCGAAATGTTGATGCTGATGAAGTCGTGCTATCGATGGCTGATGGGCCCAATTTCTGGGACGACTATGGAATGCCTCGTCCAGAGTGTCAGGTTCCGAACTTGGTAGTTTGTCAGACCGGCGACTTTCCCCTTCTGTTGCCAATCAATGCAGGCATCTACGAGCTCGAAATTGGTGATCAGACCTATGTTATCAAATGGACTGGGATCGCTGATCAGAGCAGTAGTGCATGGGTGAGCGACAGAGGTATATTAACTATCGATGTGGAAGATAGTACATATATCTATGAATACGGCGTAGAAGGTGGAGTTATAAGCATAACTTATATTTCACATCCCGGTTTTGGTGGAGGGGGCATGGTCAATTATTTGCTACACTCAGGAAAGTATCCATGTTGATTTCATAAAACGGTCCTGTCATGTGTGGACGGCCCCTTCTGCGCAAGGGTTTTGTTGACGGAAGCTGGGCTTTGGGATTTTGAGGAGGGCCACTTTTCTGGTCCTGCCAGAAGAACTTTGCCTTGAGCGCGGGACGGTAGTTCCCTAGCCTCTCCCGATGCGTAATCCGTTCAAATATTTCAAGACTTCACCCGAGATCATCCGCCTTGAAATAAATGGTGACAGGCACCCATTAACCCAAAACGCCCGCACCAGTTGCATTGAAGCGGTATGCCTACTAATATCCCTGCATGCCGCGCTCCGCCCGCATCGTCGTCCCCGGCCTGCCGCACCACGTCACCCAGCGTGGCAATCGGGAATAAATGGTGACAGGCACCCATTAATCCAAAAAGCTCGCCAAAGTTGCAATTCTAAATGATGCGCGCTAATATCCCGACATGCCGCGCTCTGCCCGCATCGTCATTCCCGGCCTGCCACACCACGTGACCCAGCGTGGCAATCGGCGCCAGGAAACGTTTTTCGATGCAGCCGATTACACGCTCTATCTCGATCTGCTGACGCGGCATGCCTGTGCGCTTGGTGTGGGCTGCTGGGCGTGGTGCCTGAATAAATGGTGACAGGCACCATTAATGAAAGCCAGCCGCCCGAAAGCAAATCCTGTTCCCTCGCCACTGGTCTTGCGGCGTTGAAATGGGTGCCTGTCACCATTTATTTGGGCGGCCACGCATGGCGGCGCGCGAGGCAGGGTAATTGATGTTGGAATGGGTGCCTGTCACCATTTTTACGTGTGGCGTCATCAGAAGTGACGGATCCACCATTCGGACCTACTTTAGGCCGGACCCGATTCGGAACGGTAAGAGCAATTTGGATTACTTCTTTGACTCACTTTGAGACTATGCGCTGCCCTGTTTGTGCTTTCCTGCTCGATTTCGAACCATACGAAGATGGACTTGCTTCGTTTGGAATTTGCAGTTGTTGCGGCACTGAGTTTGGCAACGACGATTTTGCTACCAGTCATGAAAGGCTCCGCGCCAAGTGGGTTGCTGGAGGAATGGGGTGGTACTCTACGGCGAATGGCCCGCCTCCCGGGTGGGACCCTTTGCGTCAATTGGAGTTCTTCCAGAAATGACGGCCTGAATTAATGGGGACATTGAATTGCTGGGGAAATACGCAAATAAATGGTGACAGGCACCCATTAATCCGGTGCGCGGCCACCCAGGGCGGCGCTGTCTACAGCACTGCCAGCTACACCACCAACCGGCTCGATCAGTATACCGATGTGACCGGTCAGGCGGTGAGCTATGATCTCAATGGCAATCTGACGGCCATTGGCTCACGCAGCTATGTCTACTCCTCGCAGAACCAGCTGCTGCAGGCAGCGACGCTGTCGGGCGGCACGGCGCTCTATTCCTACGGTCCGGCGGCGCGGCGTGTGCGCGCCAATGTCGGCGGGGTGGTGACGGAGTTCCTGCATGCCGGCGGTATGGCTGAGGCCTGCCCGCCACCGGTTCGAGGGCAGGCCGAAGGCCGAGTATGATGGCTCCGGCGCCCTCTTGCGCCGCTATATCCCCGGCCCGGGCGTGGACCAGCGCGTCGCGATGGTCGATTGCCGCGGCTCGGCCAGTTGCGCGCCCGGCGATAGCGGCGTGGCGACGGATTATTATTTCGCCGACCGCCAGGGCAATGTCCTCGCCGTCACCAGCCAAGCCGGGGTCATCCGGCAGCACTTCTTCTACACCCCCTTCGGCGTCGAGCTGGTCGGTGACCCCTCGGGCAATCCCTTCCGCTATACCGGCCGCCGCTATGACGCCGAAACCGGCCTCTATTATTACCGCGCCCGCTATTACGACGCCGATCTGGGGCGCTTCCTGCAGGTCGATCCGGTGGGGTATGCGGATCAGTGGAATCTGTATGCTTATGTCGGGAATAATCCGTTGAATGCGACGGATCCGACGGGGGCGTATCAGTGCAGTGATGCCGGTGGAACTACTATTGCTTGCCCTTCAATGGTTACCGGTGCAGTGGGTCAGCTAAGAGACGGAGCTGCAAATAGCCGAAAAGCTGACGTTCGGGACGACCTAGCGGAGATTGTGACATTTTTAGGTGGTGACGATGAAGACAATGGGGTCACCGTTCAGCTTGGTGGGTGCAGTGACTGCCCAACCGCGACCGCAGACACGCATTCTGACGGATCCGTCGTGATTCAATTTAAGACAGAGCGGATCGGAATGGCCAACTCACTAGAAGCCCAGCAGCCAGGCGGAGGTGCGACGCTGCTCGCGCCAACGATTGCGCACGAGTCTCGACATGGAATTGACGGTCGTGCGCGCGGAAATGGGAATCCGAGGAATCGCGATGAAAGCATGGCGACTGAGAGAAACGCCTACACATCCGGTGCGCGTGCACAAATGTGGCAGATCGAATCTGGAGCTCTAAACTTGGCTTCTCCGCTACAAGAATTCAACAATCTTCGGCGCGATTCCTCTGGCGTCTTTCAGGTTGACCCAAGTTTGCTACAAACAAGCGTTATGAGATCAACGAATTTATGGTGTTCAAAAGCGGCCTTGAACCCTGCATTTTATGCTGTTTCGGGGTGTTGAGAAATGCTGAGAATCGTATTGATGGGCGTGTTGCTTACAGCGTGCACGACGGAGACGGAACGAAGCGGGTTCCCAATCTATAGTCTTACAGACATTTATGCTGAACCGAATCTCGATTCGCATGGAATTGTGTGGCTCCGCGCAACTCTTATCTCCGATAGTGATCACTATTGGATACTGGTTGACACGCAGACGGACTGCGTTGGATTTGCTGCTACGTTCATAGGTGACGCCTACGCGAAGTGGATCGAACTAGAGTCCTTGGACAATGATCGTCCTGGTGTAGCGATCTCGGGTGAGTTTTTGGGTGAGTTTTTGATTGGTGGCTCTGACGTGGGACCCAGGTTCGCGGTGCATGATTACAGGGCGGCTAGCGTTAGGTCGGATATCGACCTGGGTGGGGAAGTGAGGTTCCTGCCTTGCGAGTAAGTAACGGGAAAAACGGAAAGAAATAAGTGGTACCTGCCTGGATTTAACCGGTCAGCACAACAGTCTGAGCCAGTGAAACAATATTGGAAAGTGGAGCGAATTAACGGGGGCACACGACATTTTCGTCGCGCCAACCTCCTGAAATTATCGCCTTTCTACCAAACTTCCGCCGCCCACGCTCATTGGGAATTTGCGGGGACACACGACATTTTCGGCGAGGAATAAATGGTGAAAGGCACCCACTAATCGTGAAAGTTGGGAATAAATGGTGACAGGCACCCATTAATCGTGCAAGTTGCAATCAAACAACTCGCCAGCTAATATCCCGGCATGCCGCGCTCTGCCCGCATCGTCATTCCCGGCCTGCCACACCACGTGACCCAGCGTGGCAATCGGCGCCAGGAAACGTTTTTCGATGCAGCCGATTACACGCTCTATCTTGATCTGCTGACGCGGCATGCCTGCGCGCTTGGTGTGGGCTGCTGGGCCTGGTGCCTGATGCCCAATCATGTCCACCTTGTTCTGGTGCCCGCCCGGCCGGAAGCGCTGGCGGCGCTGATGCAGCGCGTGCATCAGGCCTATACGCTCGCGGTCAATGCGCGCGAGGGATGGACGGGGTGTTTGTGGCAGGGCCGCTTTGCCTCCTATGCCATGGATGAGGGGCATGCGCTGGCGGCGGTGCGCTATGTCGAGCTCAATCCGGTGATGGCGCGCCTGTGTGACAGCGCCCGGGACTGGCCCTGGTCGAGCGCGGCGGCGCATCTGGATGGCCGGCTCGACCCACTCCTGACCCGCCCGGCCTTCCTCGACCGCATCCCCGATTGGGCCGCCTAGCTGGAGACCGGGCTCAATGCGCAGATCGAGGCCCGGATCGGACTGTTCGATGGGCCGGGTTATCCGATGGGCGAGGCGGGCTGGCTGTGCGAACTGGAGCGGCGGCTCGGCCAGTCCCTGCGGGCAGCGCCGCGTGGGCGGCCACGCATGGCGGCGCGCGAGCCAGGGTAATTGACGTTGAAATAGGTGCCTGTCACCATTTATTTTGGTTTTTTGCTGACACCCTCGATCTTCAAGCCCAGCTCGACGGATCCAGATGGAAGAAGCCCGCCAATTGCTCATAAACGCCAGCTTCTTCGTCTCGCAACTCGGCCGGCCGTTCGAAGAAGGTCTCGACCGCGACTGCGAAGAACTCCTCGGGGCCGGTGGCGCCATAGGGGTCGAAGACTGACCCGTGGCCGGCCTCGACTTTTCGGCAATGGGTCTTGAACGCGCTGGCGAAGACGCGCGCCCATTGAGCATAGCTTTGCGCTTTCTCCAGAACGGGAATCCCGTCGGTGTGGCCTGACAGGTCGTCGAGCTGGTGGGCGAATTCGTGGAAGACGACATTGTGACCATCGGTCTCGTCCATGGCACCCAGTTCGGCGTCAGCCCAGGACAGAACCACCGGGCCACGGGCCCAGCTCTCCCCGGTGCGCACGGTTTCACGCTCCGTGACGACGAAACCATTATGTTCCGCCCGCCGCGATTTGAAGGCGCCCGGATAGATCAGAATGGTGCGGAGGTTGATGTACCAAGCCTCGGTATTGACGACGAGAAGGCAAGCCTGCGCCGCGATGGAGAGCCGCATCTCCTCGGTCACTTCGAGACCATCGCAGCCGAAGAACTCGATCTGGTTCAGAAACAGGGCGATCTTGCCTTCAAGCGTTCGTTGCAAGTTCGCCGGGAGTTTTCGGATCAACGGCACCGAAGTTTTGACGATGGCGCGTTGCTGCGCCGAGAGTTCAGACACCAGCAGCTTCTGGCGCAAGCGACGCCGCGACCAGTAATGCGCGCCAATAGCGCCTGCGCCGAGCAGCAAGGCTGAGAGGAAGAGGAGTGCCATATTGCCCTGCCAAGCGGGTGGGTTGTGATGGTGAAGGAGAGTATGGGCAGCAAATGGTGACGAGCCGCCATTTGCGCAAGCCAAGCATCGATAAGGTCGCGTGAATTTCCAACCCAGCCAAGCCGGATGCCGATAACGACGTCAGGCCTCCGCGCCGGGCCAAGCCCTGCATCCTGCCCGTGATTTCAGTGGCGTGGCACAGAAAAATTCGTGTGCAACGCTTTTTGTTGCTGAATTTCCACTGGTTTGGGTGCTGAGGCCCGCAGCATCGGACTCGAATTTTGATATTGCGCCAGCAGGTAGCAAAAATCGCCTGTGGATAAGCGATTCAATTTTCGCAACCCCGATCTCGGGAAAAATTCTCAGCGCAGACAGGTATTTAGACTGAAAAATTACGTATACTTTATGCGTGCAAGCAATCGCAGTTGCCCGATTTTTCGAGAGTCTGCCGATTCAGCGGCCGCGCTAACCCCCTAATCGTTAACGACATTCGCGAATCGGGCCGTCCGAAAAAGAATCGCCGAACTGACGATTCTCATATTCGGTCAAGCGGCAGTTAACTTTCGTTAAGGGTTTCCTCGTAGCGTCCGAATAAGGTTAATCAGACTACACACCGAACGGGATTGATTCGTTCGGGTTCCAGACCGGAGGCGAACCATGAGGGTTCTTCTAATTGAAGACGACCGGGCAACCGCTCAGTCCATCGAATTGATGCTGAAATCAGATGGCTTCAACATCTACACGACGGACCTTGGCGAGGAAGGTGTCGATCTCGGCAAGCTGTATGATTACGACATCATCCTGCTCGATCTGAACCTTCCCGACATGACCGGTTTTGATGTCCTCAAAACCCTTCGGGTCTCGAAGATCGACACACCGATCCTGATTCTCACCGGCAATGCCGATATCGACAACAAGGTTCGTGGCCTTGGGTGCGGTGCCGACGATTATATGACGAAACCCTTCCACAAGGATGAGATGATTGCGCGGATCCACGCCATCGTCCGCCGCTCCAAGGGCCATTCGCAGTCGATCATCAAGACCGGCACGATTGCGGTCAATCTCGACGCCAAGACGGTCGAAGTGGACAGCCAGCGCGTCCATCTGACCGGCAAGGAATACCAGATGCTCGAGCTGCTCTCCCTGCGCAAGGGAACGACGCTCACCAAGGAAATGTTCCTCAACCACCTTTATGGCGGCATGGACGAGCCTGAGCTCAAGATCATCGACGTCTTCATCTGCAAGCTCCGCAAGAAGCTCGCAGCCGCCACCCATGGCGAACACCATATCGAAACCGTCTGGGGCCGTGGCTATGTGCTGCGCGACCCGATGGAAGAAAAAGTCGCCGTCTGATCCCACGGTCACTGTCTGATTGAAAAACCCGGTCCTCGCGATCGGGTTTTTTCTTGTCTCCTCCCCTGTTCAGGGGCTTTTCGGCGGTTGGCGTCCAGCTAGTCTGGCTTGCAAACAGCGAGGCGCCCCATGAAACACCACCGATTGATCCTGACCGCATTCGCGGTCGCGATTCTGACCGCCGGGAACGCCCTGGCGCTTCAGAAAGCCTCCGGCGGGCCGGCAAGTCCGCGCCCGCGCGATGTGGAAATAGAGACGTTTTCACCGTCCGAGTTGGTGGCAGAGCTCACCGCGCTCGAGGCTGCAGCCGGCGGGCGCATCTCGTTTCGTGACCTCGATGGGCTGCTCGAGCGTCTTGAAACGAAACATGACCGGCTGACGGCTCTCGCAAACGCCGAAGGCGGCCTGTGGGGAGTGGGCCTCGACATCTTTTTCTCCACCGAGGCCCCCGAACCGCGCCCGTGCGACACCCCCGCTCCGGTCAGAGTGGTATCCCGTCAGGGCATCGAAATGGCGGGGACAGCTTGCCGCCTCCGTACGATTCAGGGCGGGCTTCCGATATTGTCAATTGATCAGCTTCTGGACGCCCCTTTTGAGGGGCAGACCATCCATATTCACCTCGTCACCAACATAACCGCCGCGCAGGACAGCCTGCTCGATCCAGGCAATGAAATCCTGGCAGCGATGGCCACCGATGTTCTGCGAGCCCTCATCCTGCCAAACCCTCCCAGTCGCGAGGGGGACTGGTCGCTGTGGCGGGACGCCCTGCAGAACATGACGGATCGTGCCGACGGCTTCATCCGCTTCGATGCACCAGACACGCTGGCGCAGGCGATCGAGGCGGCGGCGTCCGGGGTCATGGAGGAGGCGGGCGTGCAGGACGTCGATTGGGGCTTCACCTTCGGGGTCACTGGCGCGCAATCCTTCGCGGACGGCGGCCTGTTTGATCCCGACAGGCTTGCAGCTGCCAGACGGCCGGAAACCGCCGCATGGTGCCGGCCCGACGAGGCATTTACAGTGACCGGTCCAACCGGCATTCACCACACTTGGCATCAATGTTCCGGCACGCCGCCGGAGGAAAATTCCGACACTCTCATCGTCCGGAAAATCTGGACCGAGGAGCGCTCAAGCCGTGTCTATCGCTGGCTCGAACTCACCGCCTACGGCTCAACCGAAACGTCGGCCGAACTGTCGGCTGTAGACAGCTTCACGCGAGATGCACTGGCCTTGATGGCAAATGACATCCTCATCGCCCCCCGCGCACCTGAAAGCAGTGACGAATAGGTTAGCGCCCAAACGCTCTGCCTCGCCTGAGGAAGATACGGTTTCCGGATCGGTTGTTTCTGACCGCTTCCGGCGTTCAGGGGCATTTCAGCTCAGGATTTCCCGGCATCCTGACACCAGACAGGGAGACCACCTATGAAACACTACCCAATGACGCTCGCAGCACTCGCGATCTTGACCCTGCCAGCCGGATGCGACCTGCCGGCCCAGACCGCGCCCGCCGCCGAGGCGGAATCGATCCAGAGCAATGGCGAGGACACTTCCTTATTGGCCAAAGCCCTGGTGGCCCCGTCACAGGACCAGGAAAGCACGGAGCCATGGCTTGGTCTCCTGCACAGCATGACGGACAGTGCGACCGGAACGATCCGCTTGGACGCACCAGAGGCGCTCGCCCGCGAACTCGGCTCCCTCGCCGCCAACATGCAGGCGGAAGCGGGCATTCACGATGCAGACTGGCGCTTCAGCTTTGCCATTGATGGCGCGCAAGCCCTTTCCAACAATGGTGTGTATGATTTCGACCGGATCGACGAAATCGCCCGACCGTCAACACCCGAATGGTGCGGTCGGGATGCTCCGTATGTTGCGGTTGATGCCGCTGGAATTCGACGGATCTGGCAAGAGTGCAGCGGCACGGCCCCAGGGGAGAATGCTGAAACCAGCACCGTACGAAAATTCTGGATTGAGGAGACCATGTCCGGCGACTATCGCTGGCTGGAGCTGACAGCCACCGGCTCAACCGCAGTCCCGGGCGAGCAGGCCGCGCTCAGCGCTTTCTCCCGTGAGGCGTTGGCCAGCATCGCCCGCCGCATCACCCTGTTTCCGGCACATCCAGATGGCGGCAACGACTAGGCTCGGGCCTCTATGCTGTTGCGCATATGAAGAAGGCCCGGCATCAAACGATGCCGGGCCTTCTTCACCATGATTGAGGACGGCTGTCAGGCAGCAACGGTCCGCGCCACGGCCTGGCCAGCCCTGGCGTAGAGACCGCGGCGGCCCTCGACGGGCGCGTAATCAGTCGACAGACCAACCACCGTTTCGGCGGCACCCATCACCAGATAGCCATCGGTCGCGGTCTGTTGTGACAAGCGCGTCAGCACCTTCTTCTTCGATTCGGCATCAAAATAGATCAGCACATTGCGGCAGAAAACGACGTCGAACTTTCCCATCGGCGCGAAGGTTTCGAGCAGGTTCTGTTTTTGAAAATTCACCATTTGGCGGATGTTCGGCTTGATGCGCCACTGATCGCCATTCTGGTCGAAATGCGTCACCAGACGCTGGATTGCGAGCCCGCGCTGGACCTCGAACTGGCTGTAGACGCCGGCTTTCGCCTTTTCGAGAACACGAGGTGCCATATCGGTCGCGACAATCTCGACCCGCAGCCCGCCGAGGCGTGCGCGCTCCTCTTCCAGGATCATGGCCAGCGAATAAGGTTCCTGGCCGGACGAACAGGCGGCGCACCAGATTCGGATCACGCCCGCATTGCCGCGAGCCCGCGACAGAACCGGCAGGATGTCCTGCTTGAACAGGTCGAAGGGGGTGTTGTCGCGGAAGAAGAAGGTCTCATGCGTCGCGAGCGCTTCGGTAATCGCCCATAACAGGCGGTCACTGCCCTCGCGCCGTGCGGCCGAGATCAGGGCCTCAATCGAGGGATAACCTTCGGCGCGGGCAAGCGGTGCCAGACGGCTCTCAAGCAGATAGCCCTTGTCAGCTGAGAGCACCAAGCCGGAGCGCTTATAGGCCTCGGCAGCGACATAGAGGATTTCCTGTTTCTCAATCATGCACCTACATCCCACCCTTGGCGCGCCGGACGATGTCCGACCCGATTTCCGATAGCGGCAGGATATGATCTGCCAGTCCGGCCTCGGCGACTGCGCCAGGCATGCCCCAGACGATGCTTGTCGCTTCGTCCTGGGCCAATATCGTTCCGCCTGCCGCACGCAGGGCGCGGACACCTTCGCGCCCGTCATGCCCCATCCCCGTAAGAATGACGCCAAGCGCCTGCCCCTGTGTCACCTCGGCGACCGACTGGAAGAGCGGATCAACGGCGGGGCGGCAGAAATTGATCGGCGGCGACTGATCGAGCGCGGCATAGAAGCCGGCCGCATCGCGACGCACCGTAAAGTGAAAATCACCAGGCGCGACATAGACATGACCCGCCTGCAAACGTTCGCCTTTCTCGACTTCCTTGCACGGCAAGCCCGACGCCTTGGCCAGATGCTCGGCGAGGATTTTCGTGAACAAGGCCGGCATGTGCTGCGCGATCACGATCGGTACGGTCACGCCGACCGAGCATTTGGCGATCACATTGCGCAGGGCTTCCGGGCCGCCGGTGCTGGAGCCGATCGCGATGATTGCAGGGCGCGAGGTCGAGCGCGGTGTGCTACCACGGGAAATCGGCGCCGATGCGACAGGCTGAAAGGCGCGTTTGGGCAGTGGCGGCCGCGCCGAATCTGTTCCGCGGGCTGCGGGCGCCGGCGCGGCAACATCGCGTGCCGTCGGGACCGGCGGGATTGGCCGCGGTGCCAGGGCTTTGAGTTTGGCGAGCAGGTCGTGGCGGAATTCCTCCGCGCCAGCCAGTCGGCCTGCTTGCGGTTTCGGGGCATAATCAGCGGCACCCATCGAGAGCGCGCGGATCGTCACTTCGCCGCCGCGGCGCGTCAGAGTCGATGCCATCACGATGCGGCAGCGCGGAACAGTCTTCAACAGAATGGGCAGAGCAGCCAGCCCGTCCATTTTGGGCATTTCCACATCAAGTATGATCAGATCAGGCTGTAATTCCTCGGCCTTGCGAATGCCCTGTTCGCCATCAACGGCAGCGCCAGCGAGGACCAGATCGGGATCTTCTTCGATCCAGCGCGTCATCAGCCCGCGAGCGACTGCGGAATCGTCGATCACGAGCACGCGGGCAATGCCCTGTGCGGCGACCGGTTTGGGAGCGAGGTCTGTCATCGGTTCGCCCTATGAAGCCCGCAACAAGCCGGTTTGTTGAAATTTGGAGGCGATGATGTCGCCGTCGAATGGCTTCATGACGTATTCGTCGGCACCGGCGCGCAGCGCTTCGGTGATGTGGGCCATGTCATTTTCGGTGGTGCAGAACACGACGATCGGACGGTCGCCGGTCTCTTCACGGCGTAGCGCCTTGACGAAATCCAGACCATTCATGATCGGCATATTCCAGTCCAGCAGGATAGCATCGGGCATTTGCTCGCGGCATTTCTCCAGGGCTTCAGCGCCGTCTCCGGCTTCAACGCAGGCAAATTCGAGTTGTTCCAGAATTCGGCGTGCGACTTTTCGAATGACGCGCGAGTCGTCGACGACGAGACAGGTTTTCATCCACTTGCCCTTCCTTAGGCCGCTTCGCTCTTGGCTGTGCTACCGATCACGGCGGACACATCCAGAACAGCGAGCAATTCTTTTTCCAAGCGATGAACGCCCTTCACCATTGAACGCCAACGGGCGTCGACATGAGCAGGGACCGGTTCCAGTTCGGCGCGCGGACGCCGCAGCACCTCGCCGACAGAGTCGACGATAAGTCCGAAGATTTCACTACCGCGCTCGACACCGAGGGCCATGCCGGCATCATCGGCATCGCGTGGCGGCAGACCTAGACGGCGACGGGCATCAATCGCTGTGACGATGCGTCCACGCAGATTGAGCAGACCGGCGACTTCGGACGGCGCCAACGGCACCGCGGTGACCGATTGCGGCGCGAAGACTTCCCGGATCGAATTGACCGGTGCCCCAAACAACTGGTCGCCGATGCGAACCGAGACGTATTCAATCATGGCTTCCGAGCTCAGTTCCGATGAATCGTCGTAATGGTCGCTCATGCCACCTTCTCCTCGTGCGAGACTTCATCCAGGGCGGCGATCAGCGCGCCGCGATCAGAGCGCGGCAACACCACAGTCAGACCTTCTGCCTGGGTGTCCTCCGGCCAATCGGTGACCGCAAGCGCAGGCAGGTTTGCCCACAATCCCTGGGTCCGGATTTTTTCCAGCGCGGCAGGATCGCCGACCAGAGCATCGAATTGTTCGCCGGCTTCCGCGATGGCCAGCACTTCATGCATGCCGCCGGTTGGCGTCACGTCATAGCCGGCAGCGGCGAGCAGGGGCGCAATCATCCGGCGCGCAAAGGCATCGGCATCGACCAGCAGAACGCGGCGGCGACGTTTGGAAGTCCGGCGCTGGATATTGCCAGCCTGTGCCTGTTCGAGATGCCAGGCGATGTCGACGACGTCGGTGGCTTTGCCCTTGATAATCGCGGAACCGATGACGCCGGGCTTGTCGGAGCGCATCTGCATATCGACCCGCTCCTCGACAACATCGACGATCTGATCGACGGCGAGACCGATGGCGCCATGGCCCTCGGAAAAGACCAGCACCGGTTGGCGTTGTCCTTGAGTGGTGCCGATCTGACCGCCCAGCGGCACGATGGGCATCAGGCGGCCACGGTATTGAACCACAAGCCGGCCATTGGTGGTTTCGATCGCATCGTTCTGGAATTCCTCGAGGCGCGTGACGAGCGCCAGTGGGACGGCTTTCGGCTCGGCACCGCCGGCACGGACCAGCAGCAGGCGTTGAGTGTGTTGCATCTCGGCGACGGAGGCGGCGCTGGTGTCGTAATGCGCTTCGTCTTCCATGCTCGCCACGATTTCTCCGGCAAGGCCATTGGGATCGAGGATCATGATCACGGTACCGTCGCCCAGGATGGTCGCGCCGGAATAGGCGCCAACGCCCCGCAGGGAGTCGGAGAGCGGCTTGACGACGATTTCCTCGGTATCGAGCACATTGTCGACGATCAGGCCGACATTGCGCCCGCCAGCATCCAGCACGACGACGAAGCCGGTATCGACCTTGGCAGCATCGCCGCCCGGGCTGACGCCGAGGACTTCCTGCAGGTCAACCAGCGGCATAAGCCGGTCACGCAGGCGCATCACCCGCGCCCCGCTCAGTGATTCCACAGCATGTTCGGAACCGGCACCGACACGGACCAGTTCGCGGACCGCCAGTTGCGGAATCGCGAAACGCTGTTTGTGACTGCCGACGATCAGGGCCGAGACAATGGCCAGGGTCAGCGGAATTTTGATCTTGAAATGGCTGCCCTTGCCGGTCGTCGAGGTGACATCGACGACGCCGCCAATCTGTTCGATATTGTTGCGCACCACATCCATGCCAACGCCGCGGCCAGACAGGTTGGTGACCTTCGCGGCCGTCGAGAAGCCCGGCGCAAAGATGAAGCGATGGATCTGCGCCTCGGTCAGCTGGGCCAGCTCTTCATGGGTCGTCAGACCCTTTTCGAGCGCCTTTTCGGAGATGCGAGCCGTGTTGAGCCCCATGCCGTCATCGGCGATGGAGATGATGATATGGCCGCCTTCATGGAAGGCCTTGAGCTTGATGACGCCTTTTTCCGGCTTGCCGGCGGCAATCCGGTCGGCCGGCATTTCCAGACCATGGTCCGCAGAATTGCGCACCATATGGGTCAGTGGATCCTTGATCAGTTCCAACACCTGGCGGTCGAGCTCGGTGTCGCTGCCATCCATCACCAGTTCGATCTTCTTGCCGAGCTCGGTGGAGACGTCACGAATGATACGCGGCAGTTTGCGCCAGGCATCGCCGATCGGCTGCATGCGGGTCTTCATGACCCCGTCCTGCAACTCGCCGGTGACGGCAGACAGACGCTGCAATGGCACTTTGAGGTCTTCGTCTTCAAGCCCGCGAATGGTCTGCATCAACTGGTTCCGGGTCAGGACCAGTTCAGAAACCGTGGTCATCAAGGCGTCGAGCACATCGACACCGACCCGCACGGTCTGCTGCATGCGCGGGCCACCATCGCCCGCCATGACAGGATCATCGTTGCCCTTGAGTTCAGCGACGGCAGTTTGCAGCGCCTCGGCCTTGCTCATATCAGGCGTGATGACATTGGCAGATGGCGCCGCGCCAGCCGCTGGCTCGGCAGAGTTGAAGGCAGCCTCAAGCTCGGCAACGGAGACTTCACCCGGGCGCAATTCACGTCCGAGCTCGGGATCGAAATCGCCAACGCCAAGATGTTCGACCGGTGCCGCCGGAGCGGGCGCCACATCGTCACCTTCAGCCGGCGTGTTCAGGAAGGCCGATTCCAGATCGGCGAGCGAAACTTCGCCCGGCCGCAATTCGCGGCCGAGATCAGCGTCCCAGCCTTCGGGCACGATCTCGACAGGCGCGGCTGGCTCGGCCGCCTCGACGGCGCGCCCTTGGGAGGCGTCTTCCAGACGGGCAATCAGTTCATTGTCTTCGCCGGCGGGTTCATTGCCGGTCTCTTCAATATTGCGCAGGATGAGCTTGATCTGGTCGATCGACTGCAGCACCAGCGTAACCATTGGCGGTGACACCGCCAGATCGCCATCGCGGAATTTCCCGAGCAGCGTTTCGCCGGCGTGAGCGACCGCTTCCAGTCGCGGCAAGCCCAGAAAGCCGCACGTCCCTTTGACGGTGTGCAGGAGGCGGAAAATATTGTCGAGAATGGCCCGGTCTTCCGGATTATTCTCGAAGCGGACGAGTTCCGCATCAATGACGTCAAGGCTTTCGCCCGTTTCCGTCAAGAACTCGCTGATAAGATCATCCATTGCCAACCTCGTGCCGTCCAGCTGCCCACAGGGCCTGATTTGACGGTAAGGTGACATGCGGTTGGTTAACGGACTGTTGGTGCAGACCGCGTCAATCCCAGCATTCAATTCATACGTTATGAGGGTGGAAGTACAGGCTTCAGGATAGGGTTGAAGCGTGTGGCTGGACCAGGGCGACGAACTCGATCCGCTCCTCGCCGGCATGGGCGCTGACGCGGCCACCAGCATTGCGTGCGATCAAGCCGGCAAAGTAGGGCTGGATCGAACGGCCATCATATCCATTTTCAGGGGGCTGACCTTCGAGCGCCTTGACCGCGTCCTCGTTCAGGCGAGCCCGCGGACCTTCCGCGACGATCCGGATCCGGGCGCCGCCACCGCTCTCAGTCGCTTCAATTGTCACCGTGCCACCGCGCGGCACGGACTCGACTGCAAGAATGCACAAATTCATCAGCAGCCGCGATGGTGTTTTTTCCAGTCCCGGCGTTTCGACCTTCCAGACAATTTCCGGCTTGGAGGGTGCAAACATCGCTTCGGTCAGGCGGCGCAGTTCGCGCGTGTCGAGCGTCGCCGGTGCCGAGCCGCCGGCGCCATAGGCGAGGCGCGCGAATTCCAGCTTGGCTTGCGCCTGGCGCGAGCTTTCCCGCACCAGATCCATCGCATCCTCATGCATGTCGGCGGAGGTTTCGTCGTCCAGCACGCTGAGTGCCGCGCTCAAGGCGGACACCGGGCTGACGAGGTCATGACAAAGCCGCGCACAAAGCAGTGCGGCTAATTGGTCGGCGGCCATTTCGGCGGGGCGTTGATCTTCCATCGGGCAATCGATACACGATTCTCTTCGCGACCGACCCCATTTCGCAGCAAAAATGATGTCAGGGCGCGGAAAGGACTTGGCAACCCTATGGGTCCAAGACATGTTTCGTCCGGGCTGTGGGGCCATCCTGGTCATGGACGCGCACTGATTTCGCTCCGGTGCGAGACTTGCTTGAGATGATGCGTGATGGAAGCCAACATCGGAGTATCGAAATAATCATGCCTGAATTCGATGTAACCCACGCCGATCAACGCCGCGCCCGAGGCCTCGTCGTCTGCGCCAGCCTGCTGCTTTCAGCAGGCCTGCTGGCCGCATTGATGACCTCAAAGGACACGCGCAGCGAAGCCGCCGGCCTGACCGCGCCCGCCGCTGCTGTAGCATTGGTGGACATCAATGCCGCAGCGCTCGATGCCAGCGGGTCAGCCAGCACACTGGCGTTGCGGACAGAGACAGCGGACCCTGACTTACCGCACAATCCGGCCTGGCTCGACACCAATGCCTTCACCGCCTGCAACGACTGCCCGACGCATATTCAGCTCGAGCGCATAGTGCCCCCCGGTGGCACACTCGCCGGCATTCTCGACGATGCCGGCGTCGATTCCACCGACGCCGTCAGAGCGATCCGGACCCTGAACCAGGTTTATGATCTGCGCTATCTGCGCGCCGGCCAGAGCCTCAATCTTTATCTTGAGAGTGAACCCGTCGACAACGGCGAAGCCGCCGATGACGAGACCCAGAGCCGTCTGCGGCTGACCGGCATTTCCTTCCGCCCCGAAGTCGAACGCTCGATCACTGTCGCGCGCACCTGGCGCGATGAATACCGGGCCCGCGAAACGATCGCTGAATTTGAACGGCAAGTGGTGCGCTCATCCGGCACCATCACCTCCTCACTCTATGTCGACGCCCTCAATGCCGGCGCCACCGACCGCATCGTGGTCGATCTGGCCAACGTGCTGGCCTATGCGATCGATTTCCAGCGCTCGATCCAGCCGGGCGACGGTTTCGACATATTGTTCGAACGCTTCGTCGACGAGGAAGGCCATACGGCGCGCACCGGCGATATTCTCTATGCCCGCTACGAGGGCCGCGCTGCTCCGAAGGAATTCTTCCGCTTCGAGACCTCCGATGGCGGCATTGGCTATTACAGCGCCGAAGGTGCCAGCGCCCAGCGTCTGCTGATGCTGACCCCGATCAATGGCGCCCGCCTCTCCTCCTCTTTTGGCCAACGCCGTCACCCAATTCTCGGCTATACCCGCGCCCATAACGGCACCGATTTCGCGGCGCCGAGAGGAACCCCCGTTTTCGCCTCCGGCAATGGCGTCGTTGAACGCGCCAATCGCTTTGGCTCCTTCGGCAATTACGTCAAGATCCGCCACGCCAACGGTTTCGAGACCGCCTATGCCCACCTCAATGGCTTTGCCCGCGGCATTCGAGCCGGCAGCCGTGTCACCCAGGGCCAGGTGATCGCCTATGTCGGCACGACCGGCCGCTCGACCGGGCCGCATCTGCATTACGAAGTTCACGTCAATGGCCGCCCGGTCAATCCGATGACGCTCGACCTGCCGACCGGTCGCCAGCTGACCACGGCCGACATGCCGGCCTTCATCGCCGAACGTGACCGCATCATCACCATTCGCGACGGCGCCCAGCCGGCCAATGCCAGCGACACGCCGTTGATGGCCGATGCCGGCAGCAGCGCTCACTGATCGGGCGCGCAGAAAAAGGGGACAGGTATAATTAACGCGCCCGCACCGGGCTGCCTTTGCTGGCAAACCGGACATATTGCGCGTTAATTATACCTGTCCCCTTTTTCTCACCGCTTGACAGATTCCCCGTTGCGCGGCAAAAGCCGCGCCACGGGTCTGGAGATGCCCGCCGCTCGCAGGCGCAAGCCCTGGTGAAATCTCCGAAGTGATCTGATCCGTCGACCCCGGTGTCATGCGGTGTGATGGCAAGGCGAGCCCCGTCCGAATACGCATGCAGACACAGGCGACGCCATGTCCACGACCCCTATCCTGCCCGCGCTTGAGATCCTCAAGGCCCAGGCCAAACGTTTGCGTCAAAGCCTGACGGCCGAAGGCAATTTCATCACCCATAGCGAAGCGCTCGAATTGCTGGCCCACCAGCATGGCTATCGCGACTGGAACACGCTGCACGCCGCCGCCGGCAATCGCCCGGCCGCGCCGCTAACGCTCGGTGCGACGATCACCGGCCTCTATCTCGGCCAAGCCTTCAAGGGCGAGATCATCGCCCTGGCCCAACTCAATCACGGCAGCCATTACCGTCTCACCATCGATTTCGACGAGCCCGTCGATGTCGTGACCTTCGACAGCTTCTCGGCGTTTCGAAAGCGGGTGAATTGTACCGTCGATTCTGATGGCCGCTCACCGGCGATGACCAGTAATGGCGAGCCGCAGATGGTGATCGCGATGTAGTGTGACACCGGCCCCCTCCTGAAGGGAAAGGGCCGGCACACCCTGCTCAAAGGCTAGCGCGATAATTCGCTCCTGCTGCCTGCAGAAAAGCCCAGGCTTGAGGGCTGACCGGCATCTTCCCGGCCAGGTCCGGATCCGCCCAGGCTTTCTTCCAGGCGCCACCGGTATTTTTTTCCAACGCCCCGTCACCCTGGGTGAAGGCTTGCATCAACTCGGCCGCTCGCGCGGCGAGTGCCAAGGCTTCCTCGTCCGCCGGATCGCCGCCCGCCAATCGTTCAGCATCGGCAAATACCGCCGCCCACTCATCCTGGACGCGCTGCATTTCTGCTGCGTCAGGCATACGGTCCTTGAGCGCCTGCAATTGCCCGGCACTCAGGTTTTCCCGGCCATAGCCGGTCAATTTTTCAGCCCATTCTGGCATGTTAGTCTCCTCATTGAGTTCAACCAAATCGTCCAGATCCAGATGACCGTCACGCGCCAGGCGTTGCCGGGCACGTGACAGGCTGGCGAGGGCTTTTTCGGCATTCGCCATTTGCGACCGCAAGGCCGCTTCCTGAGTCCTCAGAAGCTGATCGAGGCCAAGACCTCCCGCCGCGATCAGCGCCCCGATCTCCCTCAGCGTCAGCCCGAAGGCTTTCAGCGTCAGGATCAGATAGAGCCGCTCGAACTCGGCCGGCCCGTAGACCCGCCAACCCGCCGCGGTGCGAGTGGGCTCAATCAGCCCGCTGCGTTCATAAACCCGCAAGGCCCGCGGCGTGACGCCGAAATGCGAAGCCGTTTGCGCTGCACTGAGAAATTCACCGGCGGTCCGCGTCATACTCCGTCTCCCGTTCTGGACAGGGATTGCTCTGGGCTATGACCCATGGTCAAGCGCAAATGGAATTTGCAGCCACGCCAAAATCTCCACGCGGCTTGCCGCTGGAGGGATGATGGGTCACCTCGCAATGGGAGGTGTGTGGGACGCCGGCGAATGCCGGAGTGAGGTATATGAGTGGGGTGACCTCCGGGACGCCCCACCAATTCTTCCTGGAAAAAATGGGAGATTTGTTCAGGCCCCTTGCGGCTTCCACCTCGAAATGGCCGGGGATGCACGGTCGAGCCCTAATGCCGCTCTTCCTCTCCGATGGCCACGCCAGCGCTCGGGATGTCACCCCTCTGCACGGACGAGCTCCACGCTTCCAATCACCGCGAACGACTGAGCTCACGCCTCCCGTGCGACCGGAACGCTGCAAGCATACGCGCCAATGGTGGGGGTGGGGATAAGTTGATCTAAACTCGTCATCCCGACCCCCGCCTGCGCGGGGGCCAGGATGACGCAGCTTTGTGGGCTGCGGTGGCGGATAAGTCGCCACCGCACCGTTGACGCCCCTAATTCACTACAGCCTTCAGCGGCCGCTTCTCGCCGACGGCGATGCCATTGATCGTCAGCACGCCGGCTTCGCTTGAGACGGCGATATTGTCGCCATCCTTGATCGTGCCTTCCAGCAACATGCGGGCGAGCGGATCTTGCAGGTCTTTCTGGATCACGCGCTTGAGGGGCCGCGCGCCATAGGCGGGGTCATAGCCCTTGGCGGCGATCCAGTCGCGCGCCAAGGCGTCGAGCTGGATCGTCATGCGGCGATCAGCCAGCAGGGTTTCAAGCCGCTTCATCTGGATATCAACGATGGCGCCCATGTGCTCGCGGGCCAACTTGTTGAACAGGATAACCTCATCGACCCGGTTGAGGAATTCGGGGCGGAAATGGGCGCGCACGGCGTCCATCACGACATCGCGGGCGTCCTCGGCATCGGTTACCATTTGCAGGTGCTCGGCCCCGAGATTGGAGGTCATGATGATGATCGTATTGCGGAAATCGACCGTGCGGCCCTGCCCGTCGGTGAGCCGGCCATCATCGAGCACTTGCAGCAGCACGTTGAAGACATCGGGATGCGCCTTCTCGATCTCGTCGAGCAGGATGACCTGGTAGGGCCGGCGGCGCACGGCTTCGGTGAGCGCTCCACCCTCCTCATAACCGACATAGCCGGGAGGCGCGCCGATCATGCGGGAGACGGAGTGTTTTTCCATGTATTCCGACATGTCGAGCCGGGTGACGGCGTGTTCGTCGTCGAACAGGAAATTGGCCAAGGCCTTGGTCAGCTCGGTCTTGCCAACGCCCGTTGGCCCCAAAAACATAAAGGAGCCAATGGGGCGGGCCGGATCCTTGAGGCCGGCGCGGGCCCGGCGGACAGCGTCGGAGACGGCTTCCAGCGCCGCCGACTGACCGACGACGCGGCCCTGCAGCGCCTCCTCCATACGCAAGAGCTTGTCGCGCTCACCTTCGAGCATTTTATCGACGGGCACGCCAGTCCAGCGCGAGACGATCTGGGCAATCTGCTCGTCATCGACGACTTCCTGCATCGTGTGCTCGCCCTCACTGGCGGTCTCGGCCAGCGCCAGACGGCTTTCGAGATCGGGCAATTGGCCGTATTTGATCTCGGAGGCGCGGGCCAGATCACCGCGCCGTTCGGCATCAGCGAGCTCGGCACGCGCGTTCTCAATGCTTTCCTTGAGCGTCGTCGCACCGGCGAGTTTTGCCTTCTCCGAACGCCAGGCGGCAGTCAGTTCGGCAGAGCGCGATTCCAGTTCGGCGACCTGTTTGGTGATCGTCGCGAGACGCTCCTTGGAGGCCTCGTCGGACTCCTTTTTCATCGCCTCGGCTTCGATCTTGAGCTGGATCGCCTTGCGGTCGACTTCGTCGAGCTCTTCCGGCTTGCTGTCGATCTGCATGCGCAGACGCGCCGAGGCCTCGTCCATCAGATCGATGGCCTTGTCGGGCAAAAACCGGTTGGTGATATAGCGGTTGGACAGGTTGGCGGCGGCGACAATGGCGCTGTCGGCGATGCGCACGCCGTGGTGCACTTCGTATTTTTCCTTCAGCCCGCGCAGGATCGAGATCGTGTCAGCGACATTGGGCTCCTCGATCATCACCGGCTGGAAACGCCGCGCCAGGGCGGCATCTTTTTCGACGTGCTTGCGATATTCGTCCAGCGTCGTGGCACCGATGCAATGCAGTTCACCGCGCGCCAGCGCTGGCTTCAACAGGTTGGACGCATCCATCGCGCCATCGCCCTTGCCGGCACCGACCAAGGTGTGCATCTCGTCGATAAAGAGGATGATCTGGCCATTGGCGCTGGTGACTTCATTGAGCACGGATTTGAGCCGTTCCTCGAACTCACCACGAAATTTAGCACCGGCGATCAGGGCACCCATATCGAGCGCCAGAAGGCGTTTTTCCTTGAGGCTTTCGGGCACATCGCCATTGACGATGCGCAGGGCCAAGCCTTCGGCGATGGCGGTCTTGCCGACGCCGGGCTCACCGATCAGGACCGGGTTATTCTTGGTCCGGCGCGAGAGAACCTGGATGGCGCGGCGGATTTCCTCGTCGCGGCCGATCACCGGGTCGAGCTTGCCTTCGCGCGCCACCTCGGTCAGGTCGCGGGCATATTTCTTCAGCGCTTCATAAGTGTCTTCCGACGACGCGCTGTCGGCAGTGCGGCCCTGGCGCAAATCATTGATCGCGGTATTGAGACCTTCCGGTGTGACGCCGGCGGCTTTCAGAATATCAAAGGCCTTGGTGCCCGATTGCAGGCTCAGAGCCTGCAGCAAACGCTCGGCGGTGACGTATTCATCGCCGGCCTTGGTCGCGGCCGTCTGGGCCGCGTCGAACAGCTTGGCCGTCGGCGGCGCCATATAGAGCTTGCCCTCGCCGCCTTCGACCTTCGGCAGGCTGGCGAGCGCTGCGGTGACGCCATCGATCACCTGATGCGCGCTGCCGCCGGCCGACTTGATCAGATTGGTCGCGAGACCCGCCGTATCGTCGAGCAGCGCCTTGAGCACATGCTCGGGCGTGAATTGCTGGTGGCCGGCCTTGATGGCCAGTGTCTGGGCGCCCTGGACAATGGTCTTGGCGCGTTCGGTATATTTGTCGAATTCCATGTCGATCCCCCGGGAAAGGCGAGATAGGGTGCGCTCCGACGCCTTAAGAAAGCGCGTCGAAATCGCGGCTTGAACTCGATGTAGGTGTTGCACTTGCGTCACACAAGAGGCCGAGCCGCGACAGTTTGACCATATCTCCGTGAGGGTTTCGTTCGACCATGCCGCAGCTTACCGCAATCACCCGCTTTCCGGTAAAAGGCTTCGGCCCCGAACGGCTCGAACAGGTCGAACTCACCATCGGTCAGACCCTGCCGCATGACCGGACCTGGGCGATCGAGAACGGCCCCGGCGATTTCGATCCGGCGCATCCGGCGCATGTCAAAAAGAAGCATTTCCTGATGCTCGCCCGTCAGGCGGGGTTGGCGCTGCTGAGCAGCCGCTTCGAGGCCGACGGGCAGGCCTTCGCCGTCCGGTTTCCAGACGGAACGGAAATCACCACGGCGCTCGGTGATGCCGCCAGCCATGCGCCACTCTTCGCCCGGCTGGAGGCCCTGCTCGGCGAGCAGGTGCGCGGCGCCCTCAGATTTGCCCATATCCCCGGCCAAGCCCTGACCGATATTCCCCACCCTCACGTCTCGCTGATCAATGCCGCCTCGCTACGCGATCTCGGGGCGCGCACCGGCCATGTCATCGACCCCGTACGTTTTCGTGGCAATCTCCTGATCGACGGGCTGGAGCCCTGGGCCGAACTCGACTGGGTCGGCCGCGATGTGTTGATCGACGGCGTACGTCTGCACGGCCAGAGCCGCATCCGGCGTTGTGCCGCCACCAGCGTCAACCCGGCCACGGCCCAAAGCGATATCGATCTGCCGGCGGCGCTGATGGCGCAATTCGGGCATGCCGATTGCGGGATCTATATGAGTGTCGAGGCGGGTGGTGGAATCGCGGTCGGGGATGCGGTGGAAACGCCAAGCCACGCCCACACTTGACGCCCCCCGCTCGGCGCAGTATCCAGCGCGCCGGTCCCCGGATGCCTGCCGCTCGCAGACTTTGGTCACGGTGAATATCCGGACATCAGATCTTCTCCCCCGGCGCAATCGCTGCGGTGGCAATGCGAGCCCCATCCTCCAAGCTACGCGTCCTGGAGTTGATGATATGAGCAATACCTATACCCACGGCCCGCTCGGGCCGCTTTTTGTGCGCACGGCCCTGCCGATCATTTTCCTGATGGCGATGAATGGTCTGCTGACCGTGGTCGATGCGATCTTTCTCGGTGTCTTCGTCGGTGCCGATGCGCTCAGCGCGGTGACGCTGATGTTCCCGCTCTTCATGTTGATCATCGCGCTCGCGTCCTTGGTCGCCAATGGCATGGCCTCGGTGCTGGCGCGACATCTCGGCGCCAATGCCATCGAGCAGGCCAGAGCCGAATTTGTTGGCGCGCACGGGCTGTCGCTGATCGTCTGCGCCATTCTGATCGCCCTGTTCCTTGCCTTCGCCCAGCCCCTCATCCTGGCCGCGGCAAACGGATCCCAGACGCTGGCCCGGATGGGTTATGTCTATCTGAGCATTTCCGTTTTCAGTGCCCCCATCGCCTTTGCCCTCACAATCCATTCGACCGCCCTGCGGGTCGAAGGCAAGGTCGGCCTGATGGCCATCACCGGGCTATTGGTGACGCTGGCCAATCTGGGACTCAATTATGTGCTGATCGCCGTGATGGGGCTGGGCGTTGCCGGCTCGGCGCTGGGCACGGCCATCGCCCAGGCCTTGGCCCTGGCGGTCATTCTGGTGTTCCGGATGGGCAAGACCTCACCCCTGCGCCTGGCCAGTCTCGACTGGCACCGGCTCGGCACCGGCTGGCCCGCCTTCCTCGCGCTGGGTGCGCCGCAGAGTCTGAGCTTTGTCGGCCTGTCGCTGACTTCAGCGGCCGTCATCTTCATGTTGCAATCGGTCGAGACCGAGCATTACGACACCACCATCGCTGCCTACGGCATCGTGATGCGGATCACCTCCTTCGCTTTCCTGATCCTGATGGGGATGAGCCAGGCCCTGCAGGCGATCATCGGCAATAATTACGGGGCCGGACTGTGGCAGCGATCAGACCGGATCCTGGTAATCGCCCTTGTCTGCGGCCTGATCTATTCGGCCGGCGCCGAGATCGTGTTGACTGGCTTGCATGATCAGTTGGGCGGACTCTTCGTCAGCGATCCGGCAGTGATCGCGGAGGTGTCGCGCATCTTGCCGCTCATGATGGCACTCTATGTCTTCGCCGGACCGCAGATCATGATCTCGACCTATTTCCAGGCGATCGGCGATGCACCGCGCGCCGCGATCCTCGGTCTGAGCCGCACCTATCTCTTCACCCTGCCCCTGACGCTGACCCTGCCCCTGGTATTCGGCGAGACCGGTGTGTGGATTGTCAGCCCCGCGGCCGCGCTCCTGATGCTCGGGCTGACCGGCACCATATTGTGGTTGAGTGCGCGCCGGACCGGCAGGGCCTGGGGTCTATTTCATGGCCGGAATTGGGTGCCCCAATCGGCAGACCTGACACCCTGACAAAAAAGGGACCCGCTGCGGCAAGCAACGAGTCCCTCATTTCACTCGCTCAAGTCGCGATCAGGCCGCGTCGCTCTCCGAACCGCCGCCGGACGTATCGTCCTTTGGCTTGGCGCGGGAAGCGCGAGGTGCGCGGGGTGCCTTGGCAGGCTTGGTCTCTTCGGCTGCCGGGGCAGCGGTTCCGGCATCACCCTCATCGCTGCGCGGACGGCGCGGACGGCGAGCGCGGCGAGCCGGCTCTTCGTCGGAACTGGCCGCATCGGAGGCTGCAGCAGGCCGTTCAACCGGGGCCACGCTGGACGGCGTGATCGGGGCGTGAATCGGGTGATGCGATGTTGTCTGTGGCGCAAGCTGGGGCTGGGCCTGTGGCTGAGCCTGTGGCTGGGCCTGTGGCTGAGCCTCGCCTTCCGGCGTCACGACATTGAGCGGATCGGATGGCTGTTCATGGCGCGGCTGCCGTGGCTGGCGGCCCCGGCGCGGCTCGCGATTGCGATTGCGATTCTGGTCATCGCCGCGGCTCTGGTCACGGTTTCCTTCGCGATTGCCGTCGCGATTTCCATCGCGGCTGGAATTGCGGTCACCATTATTCTGATCACGGTTATTCTGGTCACGATTATTCTGGTCGCGGTTCTGATTGCCGCCGGAATTATTGTTGGTGTCGCGCTCTTCGACACGATCGCTGAAGCGCTCGTATCCGTCGTCTGCAACATCGTCGTCTTCGGTCTCGATCTGGTCGTCAGGGCCGGCATCGCGGCGCGGCTGACTGGCCTGGACCAGACGGAAATAATGTTCGGCGTGCTGGTAGAGGTTTTCCGCCCGCACGCGATCGCCCGCCAGCGACGCATCGCGCGCGAGCTGGACGTATTTGTCAAAAATCTGGGGAGCATTGCCACGGATTTTAACTTCCGGACCATTGCTCTCATAGCTGCGATTGGAAGAATTACTCGGCTTCCGTCCACGACCGCGCTGGCGCTTATTATCGCCCGCCCCTGTTTTCCAGCGATTCATATCTGACAATGTGACCTTGCTGTTCAGTTGCAGGGGCTTGAAAGCGCACCCTGATGAAACGATTGATCTTGATTGGTCGGAACAAAACAGGCGGTCGATCCGACCGCGCTAGGCCCCAAAAAGTGGCGCGCCCCGCCTGTTGTCGTAAAACCTAGCCCGCTGCGAAGCGCTTTCCAAGCGATTTTAACCGTTGCCCGATCCGGCGCGTCCGAACACGACGCGATCATGGCCTGCAAGGTCGGGCAGGCATTCCAGCGCGGACAAACCCGCCGCCTGCACCAATGCCATCACCGCGGCCGCCTGGTCAAAGCCGATCTCCAGCGCGAAGCTGCCGCCGGGCCGAAGCAGGCGCGGCAGATCGGCGATGATGACGCGATAGGCGTCGAGCCCGTCCTCGCCGCCATCGAGCGCCAGGGCCGGTTCGTGGTCGCGTACTTCAGGCTCCAGACCGGCCAGCACATCAGACGCGATATAGGGTGGATTGGAGACGATCAGATCGAAGCCATGATCACCCAGCCCATCGCCCCAGCGGCCCTGCACCAGCGTTGCACGGCGTGTCAGCTCACAGGCTTCAAGATTGCCCTTCGCCACGGCCAGGGCCGCTGGCGAGAGATCAACGCCCTGCCCGGTCCAGCCCGGCCGCTCACTGAGCAGGGCCGCCAGAATCGCGCCGGAGCCGGTGCCAAGGTCGAGCATGTGGTGCGGCGTGTGATCACAGCGCTCCAACACCGCTTCGACCAGCGCCTCGGTGTCGGCACGCGGGGTGAGGACATCGCGGGTGACTTTCAGATCCAGCGTCCAGAACGGCTTGCTCCCCAGCACTTGTGACAGCGGCACACGCTCCAGCCGCAGCGCGGCGAGATCGGCCAGGCGCGCGGCGGCTTGCCAGGACCACAGGGCCGGATCCGCCAACGCTTGGGCGAGACTGACCGGTGCGAGCACATCAGCGATCAGAAAACGGGCATCATCCTCGGCCTCATCAATCCCGACCGAGCCAAGCGCGGCGACCAGATGGCGGCGGATGGTGCCGAGCTCCATCCCCTGCCAAGCCTGCACCAGCGGGAAGCCAGGCCGTTTGGCCTGCTCGGCGGCGTTGGATTGCACGGCCGCCTCAAAGGGAGTGGAAGGCATAGCGCCCTTACTCACGGCAGCTCCTCTGGCGACGGGGTCAACACGGCCTGGCCATACGGGCCTTCGATCCGGCCATCACGGGCCCAATCGCCCAATAACTGGAAATAGCCATCAGCATAGCGCGTCGACTGGCGTCCTGATTCGGTCTCGACGAATTCGAGAATGCCGTGATCGGTCTGGGGAAACTCGACCAGATCGACGTCGCGCCCTTGCGCGATCATGCCCTGCAGGATGTCCCGCGTCGCATCCGGCGGCGCCGAGCGGTCCTGCCCCGCGAGTACCCACAAGACCGGCACATCCACCTGGTTCATGACGGCGACGGAATCATGGCCCCAGCTGGTGCCAGCATCAATGAAATTGAGATAGACGAATTTGAAGCCGGTAATGCCGTTACGCAGCATGTGGCCGGAATACGAACCCTCGATCTCACGAAACCAGTCCTCATTGCCCCACAGCCGTTTCAGACGAACAAACTCCTCCTGCCCCTCGGCGAATTCAGTCGCCATCAATTGGCCGGTGACGTCGGTGACTTGCCGCGCCTGCTCCAGCACTTCGTCGTCATAGCCGGCGGCGCGCAGATCGGCCTGGACTTCCGAGGCATCCTCTTCCGTCGGGCTGACCATCATGCCGAAGCTGACCATGACAAAATCGGCATCACTCATTGTCGCTGCCAGCGGTGCGACCCAACCGCCCTGGCTGCCGCCGAAGAAGCCAACGCGCCCGGCGCGCGGGCCCGCCAACTCACGGGCACGGCGCAGCGCTTGGGCGGCATCGCCGGCCAGTGCCTCGAAATCCTGGGAGTATTCGCCCTCGGAAGCGCCAGTGCCGCGCTTGTCATAGACAAACACACCGACGCCCCGCGCCGGCAACATGCGTTGGGCATAGGCCCAATCGAGCGCGGAATCATGCTCAGACCCATGCACCCAGACCGCGATAGGAACCGGCCCCATGCCGGGCGGCATTACCAGCCGGCCGGCGAGTGTCAGCCCGTCGCTTTCGAAATTGGTTTCCGCCGTTTCCAAGGGAACGCGCTCAGCGACACCATTATAGCCATCGAGCCCGTCGATGGTCACGCGTGTCGTGCCGCATTCGCCAAGATCGAAACGGGCCGGATTGGGTTGATCAGTCCAGCCTGTCGTCCCGGACCAAAGGCCATCCTCGCCCACCGAAATGCGACCGACCTGGCCGTCGAAGGCGCGCCAGCGCAAATCTGCACCGGCGACCGGCGCCAGATCAATGATCGAATTGGAGGCCGTCCGGTAAACCCCGACATGGCACAGCGCTGCCGGATCGAGGACGTCGCTGCCGGAACAGGCTGCGAGCAGCCCAGCAGCGCCGAGCGCCACCAATACACCGGACCTGAACATGAGACTCTCCATCCGCGACCGGTCTCACAGGACCTTCATTTCAGGGGACCGTCACACCGCAACCCTGTCAACCGGGACGCGGAGCGCCTCAATCCTCCAACGCCGCCAGACGGGCAGCTTGGTCTTCCGCGATCAGGGCGGCGATCACTTCATCGAGCCCGTCTCCAGCGACGATCTCGTCAAGCTTGTAGAGGGTGAGATTAATGCGGTGATCCGAGACGCGACCCTGCGGGTAATTATAGGTGCGGATCCGCTCTGACCGGTCGCCGGATCCGATCTGGCCCTTACGATCAGCCGCGCGTTCGGCATGGGCCGCTTCGCGCTCCATGTCGTAGAGTTTGGCTTTCAGCAATTCGATCGCTTTGGCGCGGTTCTGATGCTGGGACTTTTCCTGGCAGACGACCGCGATGCCGGTCGGCAAATGCGTCATCCGCACGGCACTGTCGGTCTTGTTGACGTGCTGGCCGCCAGCGCCCGAGGCGCGCATCGTATCGACGCGAATCTCGCTCATATTGAGTTCGATATCGATATCTTCCGGTTGCGGCATGATCGCCACCGTCGCGGCAGAGGTATGAATACGGCCCTGGCTTTCCGTCGCCGGCACGCGCTGGACGCGGTGAACGCCGCTCTCGAACTTCAATCGCCCGAACACGCCATTGCCGGAGATCGAGGCGATGACTTCCTTATAGCCGCCATGATCACCGTCTGAGGCCGAGGCCAGCTCCCAGCTCCAACCCTGCAGCTGGGCATAGCGCTCATACATGCGGTAGAGATCGCCGGCGAACAGGGCCGCCTCGTCGCCGCCGGTGCCGGCGCGAATTTCGATCAGCGCATTGGCGGCATCATCCTTGTCCTTGGGCAGGAGCGAGAGACTCATTTCCAGCTCGAGCCCGGGCAGGGTTTCCTTCAGCTCGTAGAATTCTTCACGCGCCAGATCGGCCATTTCCGCATCGCCGCTCTCCATCATCTCGGCGAGATCGTCGAGCTCGGTGCGCGCGGCGCGCAGCGCCTTGGCCTTCTCGGCGACAGGCCGCAGCTCGGCATGCTCCTTGGAGAGCTTGACGATCTCGGTCGAGTCGGAGGCAGCGCCAAGGCGCGCCTCGACCTGGTCGAAGCGATCAATGACTTGCGCGAGTCTGGAGGCAGGAGTGTGCATCGCGCTCGGTTAGCACCTGACGGACACGTTGCAAATCCCGCGCGGCTGTTTGCCGGCGCTAGAAGAGCGCGATCACCGCCCTCACCGACATCACGATCAGCACAATGCTCGAAGAGATGAAGACGAAGAATCGCACCGGAATAAAGTTCCACAAAGCCTGGATCAGACTGTGCAAAACACGCAGGGCAACATAGCCCCAAGCGAGCCCAATCATCAACGGATCTGCCAAGCCAACCAGATAGCAATAGACCACCAGCGCGTAGAAAATCGTCGGCTGCTCGTGCAGGTGATTGTAATTGTCCGCGATCCGGCGAACTTCGACCGGCAGCACGTCCATTTCGCTCTTGGACGTCATCTTGGCCGCATTGATGCCGGCCTTCTGCATTGCCGGGATGCGGGTGGCATACATCCACAGCCACATCACCAATGTCCACACGATCATCGCCAGCACGGGCGTCAAAATGGTCTCATACATGCTTGGTGCTCCCCACAGTGTTCACTGTGAGATTAGACCGGTTTCGATCTGTCATGCGATGAAAATATCGTGCTGTATCGGCCCCATCCGCCGATGAATGGGGGGGCAATCAGGTCTGGGCGGTCTTCAGTCGGACATCGCCGGGCGGGGCTTCATAGGCGCGGAACGCCGTCAGCAGCTCATCAATCCGCTTCGCCACCATCAGCGAGTCGCGATGATCAGCGGCGAGGAAGTTCTGGTCCGCCATCTTGTCGAGGAAGGCGACCAGATCGTCGTAATAGCCATGCACATTGAGGAGGCCGACCGGTTTGCGGTGCTGGCCCAATTGGCCCCAGGTCCAGATCTCGAACATTTCCTCCATTGTGCCGATACCGCCAGGCAGGGCGATGAAGGCGTCGGAGAGGTGCGCCATCTTGGCCTTGCGAGCATGCATGGACTGAACGACATAAAGTTCGGTCAGCTCAAGATGGGCGATTTCTTTGAGGGCGAGAAATTCCGGTATCACGCCAATCACCCGGCCGCCCGCCTCCAGCGCCGCGTCGGCAATCTCGCCCATCAACCCGACCTGACCGCCGCCATAGACGATGTCGAGCCCGGATTCCGCGAGCCGCTTGCCCACGGCGCGTGCTGCGGTAACAAATGCCGGATCGCGCCCGGGATTGGAGCCGCAATAGATGCAGATGGATTTCATCGGGCGCATTTCCCCTTGGCGGGCCGGGCGGGGCGGGTAAGCTGTCCGGCAGGTTCGGAGTTCTCGAGTGTCGATCCATCACGCATTTCTGGTCATCGCAAGTTTTCTCAGCATTGGCAGCGCCGCAAGCGCCGCCGAGCCAGTTATTGTACCCACCCTCGTCTGCCGCGGCTATTTTCTGGTGCCGATCACACTGGCGGCGCGCGACGGCTATGCGGCGGACCGGACGCTGTGGTTCCTGCACGATACCGGCGCCTCTACCTCCTATGTCGATCCCGACAGTATCGCGCGCATCACCGGCAACCGGCCCGGCGCGCGCGATCGGGTCAATATCAATGACGCGCAATCCGGCGCGGTGGCGATCAATCACTTGCAAGCCCGGGTCAGCCAGCTCGACCATCTTGCGCGCGCCCTCGGTCATCCGATCGACGGGATTTTATCCTTCGGCGCCTTTAGCGATTTCCTGCTGACGCTCGACTACGAACATGATGAGATGCGCCTCGATGAAGGTCGTCTGCCCCGGCCCGATGGTGTCACCGTGTTTGATGCCGACGGGCCCGATTATCGACCCTGGATGGTGGTGGAGTTCCCCGATCGCCGCCGGCGAATGCTGATCGATAGCGGGGCCGCGATGACCAGCCTCGCCGTGCGCCGGATCGATCTTTACGACACCGTCGAACCCCCGCGCCCAACCGGGGCCTCGATGCGACTGCGCGAGGTCGAGGAACGCTCCGGCGCCCGCTCGAGCCTCAATGCCCGCATTGGTCCCAACCGCCTGATCGCGCCGACTCTACAATCCACGCCCGGCACCGAATTGATCGGCGGCGAGGTGATGCGGCATTTCACCTGGACGTTCGACCAGTCCACCGAACGCGTGCGCATGGTGCGCAATCACCCAGAAATACCGATCACCTTCGAGCCGGATTTCGATCATGGCATGGTGTTCGAGCCGCATCCGCTGGGCTATCGCGTCGGCGCTGTCATCGCCAACACGCCGGCCAGCCGTGCCGGCGTGCAAGTCGGCGATATCGTCACCGGCTTCAATGGCCGCTCACTCGATGTGCGCGGCTGTGATGGACCACCGCCAGACAACAGGCTGGTCGTCAGCCTGATCCGTAATGGCGAACCGATGAGCCTTACGCTGGAGTTGTTTGCCCTGGTCGAATAGCAGCCTTGCCCACATGGCTGGCCAACACCGCGACCGCATCGACCAGCCGCGCATCGAGCTGGCCGAGCAAGGTTTCACCGACCGTGATTTCCAGCGAACAGACGGATGCGCCTTCCAGTGCCCAGAAGCGATTGCCGAGCCAGACGCCGGTCTGCCGTGCTGCCTCGTCACGGGCGCGCTCGGCGGTCGGTGCATCGCAGGGCAGGCGCAGATGCAACATGTTGACGTGAGGTGGGTCCGGCGTGATCGCAATGCCCTCAATCCCGGACAGGGCCACCGCCAGGGTGCGGGCCCGGTCGACAAAAGCCAGCATAAGTTCGAGCCGCCGGTCGATGAAGCGCAGCGCGTCGGGCACCATCGGCACGGGCGAGACAAGGCGACCGCCAAAGCGGGCCAGCCACAGCCGTGCCTCGGCAATGAACGCCGACTCCCCGGCCAGCACCGCACCGCCAAGAGCGCCGATATCCTTGTAGAGCGAGACATAGACCGAGGCGAAACCGTCGCAAATCTCGGCATAGGCGCGATCATCATAGAAGGGCCGCGTCGACCACAGCCTCGCACCGTCGAGATGCAGCGGCAGGTCGAGCGCCTTGCCACGCGCTTTGATCGCCTCAAGCTCGGCCCAGGCCGGCAGGGCGCCGCCATTATGGCGTTGCGGCAATTCGATGAAGGCGCAGGCGGCAGCGGATTGAAGGTCGGCGGCGTTGAGCGGTGAAGACCAATTGCCGATCAATCTCGCATCGAGACCGTGCGCGAAATGATAGCCGCGCTCCTCATGCAATTCGAGATGCGAGGTCGGATGAAGCTGGATGGACGCTTGCCCGGTCCGCGCGGCATGAATTCGGGCCGCAATCCCCTGTGCGAGCGTGCCGGTGGGGCACCACATGGCCGCCGGCTTGCCAAGCAGGTCGGCGATTTTGGCCTCCAGCGCCGCGACCATCGGCCCGCCGAGATACATCTCGGCCTTGAGCCCCTCGCGATCCATATAATCGGCGACGGCGCGCAAGTGATCCGCCGGCGTTTCGGAGCCGTGATGCGGGAAGCCGAGACTGATTTCGCAGCCAGCCCGGAGCGACTCGTCAATCATGCCGCGACGCCCAGCACAGCCTCGCGCACGGCTGGGGTCCAGCCGACATGCAATTTGCCATCGATGGTGATCACTGGCCGCTTGATCAAGGTGGGATTGGCAATCAGCAGCGCCGCCGGCTCTGCATCGGCGAGCCGCTGATCCTGAATTGAGAGACCACGCCAAGTCGTCGAGCGCGTATTGAGCAGCGCTTTGGCGCCAGCGAGTTTCACCCAAGCCGGAACCAGCGACACCAGCTCGGCCTCGTCACGGATATCGACGAAGCGATGCTCCAGCCCGGCGGATGTGATTTCCCGCAGCGCCAGTTTGCATGTGTCGCAGTTTTTCAGTCCGTAAAGCGTGATCATTGCGCCGCCGCCTCTTCCGCTTCGCGCTCGACGCGCAAAAGCTCGGCGCGCGCCTCGACCAGCTCGACGATATGCTCAACCATCGCTTCATTGGTAACGTTGTGATCGGGCTTGCCGGAGACATACATCTTGCCGCGCCCGGCACCCCCGCCAGTAAAACCGAGATCGGTCATCAGTGCTTCGCCCGGCCCGTTCACGACACAGCCAATGATCGAGAGCGAGATCGGCTCGGAGATGTGCGCCAGCCGGGCCTCCAGGGTTTCAACCGTGCGGATAACGTCGAAGCCCTGCCGCGCGCAGGAGGGACAAGCGATGATATTGACGCCGCGCGTGCGCAGCCCCAGCGATTTGAGAATATCGAAACCGACCTTCACTTCTTCCTCGGGCTCGGCCGAGAGCGAGACGCGGATCGTGTCGCCAATCCCGGCCCACAAGAGCGAGCCGATCCCGATTGAGGATTTCACCGTGCCGATGCGGGTGCCGCCGGCCTCGGTCACACCGAGATGCAGCGGTGCATCCGTCGCTTCGGAGAGCTGGTGATAGGCGGCGACCGTCATGAAGGTGTCGGAGGATTTGACCGAGATCTTGTAGTTGCGGAAGTCGAGATCATCGAGAATGCGGGCGTGCTCCAGTGCGCTCTCGACCATCGCATCGGGGCAAGGCTCACCGTATTTTTCCAGCAAATGCTTTTCGAGCGAACCGGCATTGACGCCGATCCGGATGGCGCAGCCATAATCGCGCGCCGCCTGCACCACGTCACGGACCCGGTCCATCGAGCCGATATTGCCCGGATTGATCCGCAGACAGGCCGCGCCGGCCTTGGCCGCCTCAATGCCGCGCTTATAGTGAAAATGAATGTCGGCGATCAGGGGCATGCTGGAAGCCCGCACGATGGTCTTCAGCGCCGCCGTCGAGGCTTCGTCAGGGCATGACACCCGCACGATATCGACCCCGGCCTCCTCGCAGCGCCGGATCTGACCGATCGTCGCACTGGCGTCGGAGGTCAGCGTATTGGTCATGGTCTGAACGCTGATCGGGGCGTCACCGCCGATGTCCAGCCGGCCGACCCGGATCGTGCGGCTCTTGCGACGCTCGATCATCCGCCATGGGCGAACGGAGCGCGGATCAACGGCACGGTCAGGGATAATGGCAGACATGGCGGACTCCGGTAACGCGTCGCGCGTCAGCATGAGTGTCCGATATAGCGAGATTGCGGCAGGCTTGCGAGGCGCTGCGGTGATTTATTCCAGCTCGCCCGCAGCGGGCTCGGCGCTGGCGACAGCGATATTCTCCACCGGGATGCCGGCAAGCCCGAGCGTGCCGAGATCGACGCCGCCACGCTCCAGCTGAATCGCCCCGGCATCAGAGGCCGAAAATGTCAGCCCGTCTTCTCGCGTTTGATAGATATCGCCCACGACGAGACTGCGCGAATACAGGATGCGCCCGGAAGCGTCCTGGACTTCCAGCGAAGTCGGCGCGGTCGCGCGCAGCGTCAGCCGCTCGCCTGCTGCGGCATCGCCAAGCGGCACACCGGTCCAGATCGATCCGATATCCGCAGCCCGCAATTCCGGCTGGAAATCAGCGCGGGCCCATTCCGGGGCCGCATCCGGCGGTGACGGCAAATTGGCAATCGCGCCGAAAGACGGCGCCTGCTCGGAATACCACCAGGCCACCGACGCCACGCTGACAAGGATCAGCAGCGCCCCAAACACGCCGCGTGGCAATTTGATCGGATCGCGCGTTTTGGCTCCAGCTGACGGTACGGCGCGGCCGGTTTCGGTATCAACTTCGCGCTTGAATTGATCGACAATACCGACCGGTTCAATGCCAAGGAAACCGGCATAGGTACGCAGATAGCCCAGCGCATAGGCACGGGCCGGCAGGCCTCGTGTGTCCATGGTTTCGAGGGCTTCCAGATAGTCGCGGCGAATTCGGGTGCGGGCTGAGGCGGAGTCGAGCGTCAGTCCTGCCTTGGCGCGCGCCTCACGCAGGCGGTCCCCAGCGGAATACTGCACATAGCTGGCACCATTCTCGGAAAACACAGAATCTACCGGCACGAAACCCGCCATCCTCGTTTGACTCGACATGACCTTAAACCCATCCCCACCCGGGAGCCGCATCCTCACTCAGGCACGGTGAATGGGCTATCCCACACCACCACTTACCATAAGATCAAATTCTGCGCCCGTTTTCAACAGCCTCGCCGGGCAATCCGGCATCGGCACCGGCTTTCAGCAGGAGCGGTCTCAAGCTGTCGGCCGGGCTATCCATACGGCTAGCAAGCCAGGTGCCAAGCTTGGACGCATCGAGGCCGGAGATCATTTTCCGGATCGGACCGACATTGGCCGCAGCCATGGAAAGACTTCGGTAACCAAGCCCTATCAGGACTGCAGCCTCGAGCGGCTTGGCGGCGATCTCGCCACAGACCGAGACGGGAACATCGTGTTTGGCGCAGGCTTTGTGGATCTGCTGGAACAGCCCGAGCGCCGCCGGTGACAACACATCGTACCGATCCGAGACACGGGAATTTTGCCGGTCGGCGGCAAAGAAATACTGCATCAGATCATTAGCACCGACCGAAACGAAGTCGACGGCATCGATGACGTGTTCGATAGCCCAGGCAATGCCCGGCGTTTCCAGCATCAGTCCGATCTTGACCTCTGAGGGCACGGGATGGTGATTGTGCTCGGCATGCTGCAGCTCCCGTTCCAGCATTGTGCGCGCCGCACGCATTTCCCATGGCGCGGAAATCATCGGGAACATCACGTGCAAGGGCCGATCGGCAGCGGCCTGGATCAGGGCGCGCAACTGGTAACGCAGCAGGCCGGGCCGATCGAGGCCCATGCGGATAGCGCGCCAGCCCAGCGCCGGATTGGGCTCGACCATGGAGGGCGCGAACGGCGCCACCTTGTCGCCGCCCAGATCCAGGGTACGGAATACGACCGGCTTGCCCTTGGCCGCATCGAGCACCGACCGGTAGACGAAGGCTTGGGCATCGAGGCGCGGCAAGGTGTCGGCGACCATGAACTGGAATTCGGTCCGGAACAGCCCGACCCCGTCGGCGCCGGTCTGCTCAAGCTGGCTCAGCTCAACCAGCAGGCCGGCATTGACGTGCAGGCCAATGCGTTCACCATCCAGCGTCACCGTCGGTCCACGTTGCTCCGCGTAGGCGAGCCGGCGAACCGACAGGGCCTGCAGACGTTCGTCATAGGCCTCAACCACATCGGCGGGCGGACGGATATGCAGCACGCCGAATTCGGCGTCGAGGATCACCGGATCACCAGTCTCGGCGCGGTCGAGCGCGCCATCGAGACGGCCGACCAGCGGAATGCCAAGCGCTTTGGCAACGATGGCGGCGTGAGAGGATGCAGAGCCTTCCTCCAACGCGACGCCCAGCAGTTTTGTGCGGTCAAAATCAAGCAGTTCGGCTGGGCCAATATTGCGCGCGATCAGGATCGCATTGTCGGGCAGATCGAGCTGTGGCGCCGCATGGCCGTCGAGATGACGCAGCAGGCGATTGGCCAAATCTTCCAGATCGTGCAGGCGTTCGCGGAAGGTGAGATCGGCGGCCTTCATCAGCCGGGCCCGGTTTTCATTGCGGACGCGTTCAATGGCGGCTTCTGCGGTCAAACCGAGCCGGACAGCTTCGCGCAGCCGTTCCAGCCAGCCGCGATCGTGCGCAAACATGCGGTAAGCCTGCAGCACATCACGCGTTGGACCACCGAAAGGTACTCGCCCGCTTGTCAGCATGTTGTCGATCGATGATCGCAAGCCATCGATCGCGGCGTCGAGCCGGGCCTCTTCGCCTGCCGCGTCCTCGGAAATCAGCCGGTCAGAGCCGACATGCGGCTCGAACAGGACCGCGACCCCCTTGGCGAGGCCGCCGGAAAAAGCGCCGCCCGTCAACCGCTCCGGCTTGGACTGGCGTACATCGAGTCCGGCCATTTCCTCGGAATCGACGATATCACCGGAGGCAACGATCTCGGCCAGCACCATGGCCACGGTCTGCAGGGAATCGATCTCGTCCTCGCCAACCTGGCGCTGCTCTGCGGACTGGGCCGTCAGAACACCGACCAGACGGCCGCCACGCAGGATCGGAACGCCGACAAAGGTGTTGAACGGCTCCTCGCCGGTTTCCGGCTTGAAGGAGAAAGCCGGGTGGGCGCGAGCATCGGATGCCGCGAAGGGGCGCGCACGCCGCGCCACCAGGCCAACCAGACCTTCGCCCGGCTGCAGGCGGGTATGGTGGACGGCCTCGGCTTTCAGCCCGTGCGTCGCGCATAATTCCAACGCACTGGACCGCCGCGCCAGATAGATCGAGCACACATCCCAGCCCGCATCTTCTGCGATCAGCGTAGTGAGATGGTCGAGCCGGTCCTGGGCGTTTTCGCGCGTCGCCATAAGCTCGCGCATGCGCCTGAGCAATCGGCGCGGATCCCGTATCGTTGGCGGTGTCGCTTCCATTAATTCCCTATCTGGTCCAGGCCATAGGCCGCATGCAGGGCGCGCACGGCGCGCTCGACAGCATCATTGTCTATCAAGGCCGAGATCTTGATCTCGGAGGTCGCCAGAACTTTTACGGCAATCCCGCTCTCAGCCAAAACGCCAAACAGCGAGCGGGCCACATCGGCGCGCTGGCGCAGGCCCGCCCCGACAACAGACACTTTCGCCAATCCGGTTTCCGAACTGATCCGAAGTCCCGGCAGTCCGCGCTCCAAGGCCGATTGGGCCCGATTGAGGTCCCGGTGCGCAACTGAAAATTCCAGATTGACCGTATCCGGCTCGCGCCCATGCGCCTGAACGATCATGTCGACACCGATTCCGGCATCAGACAAGAGCGCGAAAGTCTGGCTCGCGAAGCCCGATTGCGGCGCAGCGCCCAGCACGGCGATCCGCGCCTGGTCGCGGGCGTAGGCGACGCCGGAAACGACACGGCGCTCGGCGATATCCCGGTCGGCGACGATATCAGTGCCGCGGCTTTGGCCGGCGGCCAGGAAGCTCGACAAGACCCGCATCGGCACATGGCGCGATTTGGCGAATTCCACCGAGCGGGCCTGCAATACCTTGGCGCCCTGGGCGGCCAGTTCCAGCATCTCGTCATGACTGATCGCATCGAGCCGGCGGGCGCCCGGTTCGATGCGGGGGTCGGCGGTATAGACGCCATCGACATCGGTATAGATATCACACCGCGCGCCGAGCGCTGCGGCCAAGGCGGCGGCAGAGAGGTCGGTGCCGCCACGGCCCAGCGTGCGCAGGCAACCATCCTCGGCAATACCCTGATAGCCGGCCAGCACCGGCACGACGCCCGCGGCCATCGCCGCTTCAAAGGCTGAGGCCTCCATGCCGGCGATCCGGGCCGCGCCGGGTGGTCCGTCGGTGAAGACCGGCGCCTGCCAGCCCATGAAGGAGCGCGCTTCAAGCCCGCGTTCGCGCAGCGCCAGCGCCATCAGGGCCGCCGCGACCTGTTCGCCGGCCGCTAGCGCGACATCGGTCTCCGCATCGCCCAGCCCGGCGCCGAACTCGCCGGCCAAGCCCAGCAGTCGATCCGTCTCGCCCGCCATCGCCGAAACCACGACAGCCAGCGTATCGCCGCGTGCGACCGCATCGGCGATGAGGCCGGCCGCATGACGGATCCGCTCGATCGTACCGACCGAAGTGCCGCCAAATTTCGCAACGACGCGTGTCATTCCGGCTGTCCCTCGTTCAGTTCAAAAGCCGCGGCTGTTCAAAACGCCGCACCCGGCTCGATTAGCCCGTCCGGTAGGGCCATAATATGGCTGTCAGGATATCGCGGATGGCCTGCGCCGTGCTATCGCGGTTTCCTACTTGGACGCAGCCCTGTACGCAACGCCCGAACGCAATATCGCGCGATTACGCGCATCAGGAGAACAGGCATGACCAGCACGTCCGCACCGGAAACCCTGTCCCGCCCGTCCGTCGATCCGGCGGAAGTCGAAAAGTTTTCGCGCATCGCTGCCGATTGGTGGGATCCGGACTCCAAGTTCAAACCGTTGCACAAATTCAATCCGATCCGGCTGGCCTTCATCCGCGACACCATCTGCAGCCATTTCGGCCTGTCCGGGGAGCGTCCGTTCGAGGGCCTGCGGGTCCTCGATATCGGTTGCGGCGGCGGGTTGGCATCCGAGCCGATGGCCCGGCTTGGCGCGGCGGTGACCGGCGTCGATGCGGCGGAAGCCAATGTGAAGACCGCCTCGGTGCATGCGGCCGAACAGGGTCTCGAGATCGATTATCGCCACGGCGTCGCCGAGCAATTGATCGAGGCCGGCGAACCGCCCTTCGACGTCGTGCTCAATCTGGAAGTGATGGAGCATGTCGCCAATCCCCATACTTTCCTGGTCGACTGTTCCGCCCTGGTCAAACCGGGCGGGCTGATGATCTGCGCCACCATCAACCGGACCTCGAAAGCCTTCGCACTGGCGATTGTCGGCGCCGAATGGGTGATGGGCTGGCTGCCGCGCGGCACCCACCGCTTCCACAAGCTGGTGCAGCCAAGCGAACTCGCCGCCGCGCTGCACGAGGGCGGCATGGAGACCAACCCTCCGATCGGGGTCAGCTATAACCCGCTCAATGATCAATGGACCTTGGGCGAGGATAGCAGTGTGAATTATATGGTGGTGGCGCAGAAGCCGCAGGCCTGACGCCGGAAAATCTCGGTCAGTTCGCTTTTTTCGGCGGCGTCGGGGCCAATGCGTCAGGCAAGGGGGCGACCGGCACGCCCTCATCGCGCAAGGCCTCGCCTTCCGCCGGTGAGGTCTCGCCATAAATCAGCCGTTCCGGCTTGTCGCCGGCATGAATGGCGCGCGCCTCGGCCGCGAAATCTCCGCCGACATAATCGTAATTGCTGCGAATATGCGCCTTCACCTGCGCCGCCATCGCCTTGAGCTTGGATTCCGGCGTTGCCTCGCGTTTGCGCGACGTCGCGACGGCCGGTGACATCACCGCCTTGCGAACACCAGTCGATCCGCATTGCGGGCACTCGACGAGGTCGCGCTGGTTTTGCTCATCAAAGGCCGCGGAGTTTGAAAACCAGGCCTCAAACTCATGGCTGCCATCACAGACAAGCGCATAGCGGATCATCGCAGGATCACTTCGTCCGGCCCGCCCAGCTTGCGGTCGTGCAGCAAAGCCGGAATACGCGAGCGGGCATCAGCGACCCTGTCCATGTCGAGCTGGGCCAGCAAAATGCCCGGCTCGTCATGATCGAGCACGCCCGTCACCGCGCCCCAGGGATCGACAATCATCGAATGACCCCAGGTGCGGCGACCATCCTCGTGCAGCCCCGCCTGGGCCGGTGCAATCACCCAGGAGCCGGTCTCGATCGCCCGGGCTCTGAGCAGGATTTCCCAATGGGCCCGGCCGGTGGGCCGGGTGAAGGCGGCAGGGACGGTGAGGATTTGCGCGCCGGCCTGGGCCAGACGGCGGTAAAGATAGGCGAAGCGGACATCGTAACAGATCGACAGACCCAGCCGTGCGCCGCCGGTATCGGCGACGACCAGACGGTCACCGGCCTGGTAATTGGCGGATTCGCGATAGGTCTCGCCCTGCCCGAGCCCGACATCGAACATGTGGGCCTTGTCATAGGTCGCGAGCAATTGCCCGTCCGGCGCAAACAGGAAGGACCGGTTGGCGGCCCGGCGTTCGGCCAGTTTGACCGCCAGCGAGCCGATCAGAAGCGTGATGCCCAGTTCCTTGGCCAAAGCGGAAAATGCCGGGATCGCCGGATCCTCCTCCGGCGTTCGCATCACGGCGAAAGCCTGGTCGGCATCTTTTTGCACCAGATGCGTCGTCTCCGGTGTCGCGATCAACATCGCGCCCTGGGCGGCAGCCCGGCGGATCAGATCGCTCGCCACAGCCAGATTGACGGCCGGATCGATACCGGACCGCATCTGGATCAGGGCTGTGGCGATTTTGCTCATTTCAGACCGAGCATCCCGTCCAGCTTGCCGGAACGCTCGAGCGCCATCAGCTGGTCGCAGCCGCCGACATGGTCCTTGCCGATGAAGATCTGCGGGAAGGTGCGGCCGCCCTTGGAGCGCTGGACCATTTCCTCGCGCTTTTTCTGGTCAAAACCGGCATCGATTTCCTCGAATGCGACCTTCTTCGATTTCAGCAGCGAGACCGCGCGGGCGCAATAGCCGCACATCGGTCGGGTATAGATCGTTACGTTAGCCATTCATGTACTCCTTCACCCCTTACATAGTGGGATCGCTGGCGCGTACAACACGGCAGAGTGTTACAACATTCACAAGGGCAGCGCCGGCACGCCGTAACTGCCGCGCACAGGCCGACGCGGTGGCACCGGTTGTGAACACATCGTCGACCAGAACGACATGGCATCCATCAAGCCTGTGGCCGGGGGCTATCCGGAAAGCGCCGGCCATATTGCGCCGCCGCGACAACACGCTCTTGCCGGCCTGGCTTGGTGTTGCCCGCGCCCGCAACAGCCAGCTGGCCTGCATCGGAATGCCGGTCTGGCGCGAGAGGGCCTCCCCCAGCAGTGCCGATTGATTATAGCGCCGCGCCAACAGGCGGCGCCAGTGCAGCGGCACCGGCAAAATATAATCAGCACCCTCAAGACAGTCCTCGCCAGCGCGTGCCATCCAGCGGGCAAATTGCCCGATCATCTCGCGCCGGCCGCCATTCTTGAAACCCAACACCAGCGCCCGCGAGGCGTCGCCATAGGCCAGCGGCGCCCGCGCCCGGTCGAATTTGGGTGGCCGGGCAATGCAGGTCGCACACAAAATTCCGACCTCGGCGCCGAGACCGGATGGATAGGGAAAGGGCAAGCCACAACATTCGCACCAGGGCGCATCGAGAAATTCCAGCCCTTGCCAGACGCTCGCATCAAGCCGGCCGCTGACATCGACCGGCACACCGCGCACCGGGCAGACCGGCGGCCAGATCGCATCGGCGAGTGCGCTCAGAACGTGCTTGCTCACATCGCCCCCTTTCCTTGGCGCGCCGCAAAAGGCATATCGGCAGCATGTCGCCTGACCTGCCCCCGCAATTGTTCGATCGAGGCCTGTTGCGCCAACGCCGCAATCGTGTGGCGAGCATCATACAGTCATACAATTTTCTCGTGCAACGGGCATTCGACGATATTTGCGACCGCGTCGAGGGTGTGATGCGCGATTTCGATAGCGCCCTGATCCTCGGCGGTGGGCCCGGCCTGCTCGACGAAGTGCGCCAACGCCATGCCGGCAGCAAGACCGCTTGGATCGCGCAGAGCGATTTGGCGCCCGCCGTGGCGAGCCGACTTGAAGGCGCCGCCCTGGCGCTCGACGAGGAACGCCTGCCCTTCGCCGATGCCAGCCTCGATCTCATCATGGCGCCGCTCGGCCTGCACTGGACCAACGACCTGCCCGGCGTGCTGGTACAAATCCGCCGAGTTCTGAAGCCGGACGGGTTTTTCGCGGCGGCGCTGTTGGGCGGCAATAGCCTGACCGAATTGCGCCAATGCCTGATGGCAGCCGAAGCCGAACTGACCGGCGGCGCCCATGCGCGGGTGTCGCCCTTGGCCGGCACATTCGACATTGCAGCCCTGCTGCAACGCGCCGGCTTCACCATGCCCGTTGCCGATATCGACCGTGTCACGGTGCGCTATGACAATGCCTTCGCCCTGATGGCCGATCTGCGCGGCATGGGCGAGACCAGCATTCTCGCCGACCGTCCGCGCACTCCGGCGACACGGGCGCTGTTCGTGCGGATGGCGGAGATTTATGCGGCGCGTTTTTCCGATCCGGACGGGCGCATCCGCGCCAGCTTCGAGATCGTCCACGCCGCCGGCTGGGCCCCGCATCCCGATCAGCCGGTCGCGAAACGGCCCGGTTCGGCAACCGTCAGACTGGCCGATGCGCTGGGTGTGACGGAAAAATCTGCGGGTGAGAAAGCCGGGCGCTAGAGCGCGCCGGTGACATCCTGGTACAGCCGGGTCATGGCGGGGCCGAACGTCGCCCACAGGCCAAGAATGACCGTCGCCATCGCCGCGGCAATCATACCGTACTCGATGGCGGTGGCACCGCTTTGGTCACGAACGAAATGGTTCAGCATCGACATCACAGGCGATCCCTCAACTCGGAGGCCAGCGAAATATCCGCGGCCGGCATGCGATAATCGCGCAGCTTTTCCTTGCGCACCCAAGCGAGCTGCTGACCTTCATTGGGCTGGGGAAATCCGTCCCAGGTGCGGCACAGAAAAAGCGGCATCACGAGGTGGAAGTCCGGATAGGGGTGCGAGACGAAGGCAAAAGGGTCCAGACACCGTTCGCACGGTTCGACACTCAGCTCTTCACGCAATTCGCGAACCACAGCCTGCTCCGGTGTCTCGCCCGGCTCGATCTTGCCACCGGGGAATTCCCAAAGACCCGCCATCGGCTTTCCCTCGGGTCGCTTGGCGATCAGGATGCGGCCATCCGAATCAAGCAAGGCACAAGCAGCGACATAAAGGACCGGTTTGGGGCCAGATTCAGCCATTATGAACAAACTCCGTTAAGGGCAGGTGCAGGAAAGCGATTAAACAGGCCTTAGCCCGGATCGGCGGCTGGCGCCGCTGGCGGATCGGCCGGCGGCTCTCCCGTTTGCGCGGCTGGACCATCAGGATCGCCAGCAGCGCCGGTCACGTCACCACTTGCAGGTGCCAATGTGAGAGCAGCATCGGGCAACGGTATCCGCTCTATCACAGCCTGCTGACGCAGCCCGTCAATCAGGCTCTCCAGCTGGTCGAAAGTATAAAAGCGCACGATATTGGGCCGTAGCGTCTCAAGCGAAGGTGGCGGTTCGCGCCGGCGATCAACCACCTGCAGGATATGCCAGCCAAACTCGGTCTGGAATGGCTCAGACGTTTCCCCTTCGCCGGTGTTGAACGCCACAGCGCCAAACGCCGGCAGCACGCCCTCACGGGAAAAATAGCCCAAATCGCCGCCCTGCAGCCGCGTGGCCGGGTCCAGGCTCATGCGGACCGCGAGCGCCGAAAAATCGCCGCCAGCATCGACCAAAGCCTTGATCGCCTCAGCCTCCTCACGGGTATCGACCAGAATATGGCGGGCGCGAACTTCCTCGCCGAGCGGGATTAATTGCACCTGCTCCTGATAAATCCGCTCGATCGTTTCCTCATTGACCGCATCGGCGAGGGCCGTCTCGACCAGCACATTGCCCAGAATGCGCTCCTGGGCGAGGGCGAGGCGCCGCTGGGCTTCCTCAGACTGGTCGAGGCCGCGCCGACGCGCTTCCATCGCCAGCAGCCGCTGATCGATCAAATCATTGAGCACCGCCGCGAATGCGTCTGTGCCCGGCGCGGCGGGCGCGGTTTCGCTGCCTTCGACCTGGCTCGCAGCCTCGCGCTCAACATCGGAGCGCCGGATCACGGTGCCATCGACCCGCGCCATCACGGGATCGCGCGCGTCCAATGTCAGCGTCGCTCCGGAGGCGGCAATATCGGCGGCTGTCCGCCGCGGTTCAGGGCCGCATCCGGCAAGCATGGCTAGCACCAAGCCGACTGCAAATAGACGTTTCATCGACACTATCTTCACCTTGCCGGGCCGTGCGGACGCAGAGCCTGCCGCGCGGCTTGATTGACACTGAATGTCCCCATCCTTAAGTCAGCCAGACGTTTAAAAGCAATGCCAGCGCCTGCGCCGGTCCATTGATCTGGCCCTTGCGCACTTGCTAGCCCAACCGTTGTTCGCAAAGCCAGACACCATGCTCTCACTTGCCCGCAAGATATTCGGAACCGAAACCGGTCGCAAACTGCGCCGCATGAAGCCGATTGTCGATCAAATCAACGCACTTGAAGCCGAATACAAGGCGCTCTCTGATGAGGCCCTGAAAGGCAAAACCGCAGAGTTCCGGGCGCGCCTCGAACAGGGCGCCAAGCTCAATGATCTGCTGCCGGAAGCTTTTGCGGCGGTTCGCGAAGCGGCCGACCGGGCGATTGGTCTGCGCCCCTATGACGTCCAGCTGATGGGCGGCATCGTGCTCAATGACAGCGCCATCGCCGAGATGAAGACCGGTGAGGGCAAGACGCTCGTCGCCACCCTGCCCTGCTATCTCAACGCTCTGCCGGGCACCGGCGTGCATGTTGTGACCGTCAATGATTATCTCGCGACGCGGGATTCGGAATGGATGGGCCTGGTTTTCGCGCAATTGGGCATGACGACCGGCGTCATCTCCCACGGCAAGACCGACGCGGAGCGCCGCGCCGCCTATGCGTGCGACGTCACCTATGCGACCAATAACGAACTCGGCTTCGATTATTTGCGCGACAATATGAAATACACGATCGAGGAAATGGTCCAGCGCGGCCATGCCTATGCCCTCGTCGACGAAGTCGATTCAATCCTGATCGACGAAGCGCGTACGCCGCTGATCATCTCGGGCCGCACCGAAGACCGTACCGAATTCTACAAGACGATCGACGCGCTGATCCCGCAATTGGCCGAAGACTGTTATGAGATCGACGAGAAGGCCCGCTCCATCCTGTTGACCGAAGAGGGCAATGAAGAGATCGAGCGCCTGCTGCGTGAGAACGACTTGCTGAAGGAAGGCGATCTGTACGACATCGAGAATGTCTCGATCGTGCATCACGTCAACCAGGCCCTGAAGGCCCACAAGATCTTCCACATCGACAAGGACTACATCGTCAAGGACGCCGAGGTTCTGCTGATCGATGAATTCACCGGCCGCATGATGCAGGGTCGCCGCCTGTCGGACGGGCTGCACCAGGCCATCGAGGCCAAGGAAGGCGCGCATATCCAGCCGGAGAACCAGACTCTGGCCTCCGTCACCTTCCAGAATTATTTCCGCCTCTACAAAAAGCTTGCCGGCATGACCGGTACTGCCGCGACCGAAGCCGACGAATTCTATTCGATTTATGAGTTGGCGGTGGTCGAGATCCCGACCAATCGCCCAATCGCCCGGGCCGATAATGAAGACGAAGTCTTCCGCACGCTGATCGACAAGTATGCGGCGATTGTCGACGATCTGGTTGATTGCCAGGAACGCGGTCAGCCGGTTCTGGTCGGCACCGTGTCGATCGAAAAATCCGAGCAATTGTCAAAAATGCTCAGCGACAAAAAGACCTTCCGCGACACGCTTGGCCATCTCTATCCCAAGGATGATGCCGAGATCGAGGCGTTCAAGAAGTCCGGCCGCCCCGAGGCCCGTCCGCTCAAGGAAATGCTGAAACTGATCCCGCTCAAGCACCATGTGCTCAACGCGCGCTATCACGAACAGGAAGCCCTGATCGTCGCCGAGGCCGGTGTGCCAGGCGCGATCACCATCGCCACCAACATGGCCGGCCGCGGGACTGACATCCAGCTCGGCGGCAATGCCGATATGCGCATGATGCAATGGATGGCCGAACAGGCTGAAAAGGGCGTCGAGCCGGACGAAGCGGCCATCGCGGCCCAGAAAACCGTCATCGCCGCCGACATTGCCGCCAAGCGTGAAATCGCGCTCAAGGCCGGCGGTCTGTATGTGCTCGGCACGGAACGCCATGAAAGCCGCCGCATCGACAATCAGCTGCGCGGACGTACCGGTCGCCAGGGCGATCCGGGCCGGTCGAAATTCTACATTTCCGTACAGGACGATCTGCTGCGCATCTTCGCACCTGAACGCCTCGACGGGATCATGAAAACCCTCGGGCTGAAAGAGGGCGAGGCGATCATGCACCCCTGGATGTCCAAGGCGCTGGAAACCTCGCAGAAAAAGGTCGAGCAGCGCAATTTCGACATCCGCAAGAACGTCCTCAAATATGATGACGTGATGAATGATCAGCGCAAGGCCGTGTTCGAGCAGCGCATCGATTTCATGACCGCAACCGATGTCGCCGACGTCGTCAAGGATATGCGCCACCAGACCGCCGAAGACCTCGTCACCACGCATATCCCGCCGAAAGTCTATGCTGACCAGTGGGATGTTGAGGGCTTGGCCACGGAAGTGCGCGAAGTCTTTGGCCTCGAGCTGCCTGTCGCCGATTGGGCCCAGGAAGAGGGCATCGCCGACGAGGAAATCCTCGAGCGTGTTGTCGACGCCGCAGACCGAGCCTTCGCCGAAAAGGCCGCCAATGGCGGCTCCGAACTGATGCGCCGGATCGAGAAATCCTTCCTGCTGCAGGCGATCGACCAGAATTGGCGCGAGCATCTGCAAAATCTCGACGCGATGCGCTCGATGATCGGTCTGCGCAGTTACGCCCAGCGCGATCCACTCAACGAGTTCAAGACCGAGGCTTTCGCCCTGTTCGAGAAGATGATGGACAGCCTGCGCGTCGAAGTGACCAAGCAGTTGATGCTGATCCGTTTCGAGCGTGCGCCGGCACCGCCGCAAGTGCCGCAGGACGTCACCGCCAGCCATATTGACCCGCGCACCGGCCGCAATGAGATGGGCGAGCCCGACGCGCCCCCCGTCGCATCACGGACGTCGCCGACCCAGCGCCGCACTTCCGAGCCGGTTGATCCCAATCGGCCGGAAACCTGGGGGCGGGTTGCGCGCAACAGCGCCTGCCCTTGTGGGTCGGGCAAGAAATACAAGCAATGCCATGGCGCCATTGCCCCGCGCGACACCCAGGTCTGAGATCCGCCTGCGCCCTGCCCGTTTGGGCGAGGCGCAGGCGCTGTCCGCTCTGTGCCTGCGCTCAAAGGCCCATTGGGGCTATGACGCCGCCTTCATGGCCGCGGTCGGGCCCTATCTTCGCGTGACAGATGACGCGATCCGCGCGGGCCATGCGACCGTAGCCGAAACACCCGATGGCGCGGTGCTGGGGGTCTGTCAAATCGACCCGTCCGGACATGGCGGCTCGCTCGATTTGCTGTTCATTGAGCCAGACGTGATCGGCACCGGAGCCGGGCGAAAGCTGTTTGAGCACGCCAAGTCGCAATTGAAGGCGCTGGGCTTGCCGGTGATGACGATCCTGTCGGACCCTGACGCCGAGCCCGCCTATCTGCACATGGGCGCCCGGCGGGTCGAGATGCGGGCCTCGAAGGTATTTCCGGGGCGGGAGCTGCCTTGGCTTGAGGTCGCGTTGTCATAATTTTCGCAGAATCTGGATTTGCCCTTCTACTACTATGACGACTATTTCACCCTCTGCTTTCCGGCCTGACTGATCTGTGATTTTACCACGACCCGGCATGAACGGGGACAAGCACGGCTCCATGAAATTTGGGTTCAACCGCCCGACTGCAAGTTTATGCGAATAAGTCGCATTGTCGATTGACACCCGCGCCCCGACCATTATGAGAATGCTTCTCATTCATGAAGTAGGGGGATCCGATGATCACGACATTCAGACAGGCCCTGGCCTGTAGCGCCGCGCTTGTCCTCGCGCCGGCCGCAATTTACGCGCAAGACACAACCGAAACGCCTTCCGACCCCATCGACCTGATTGTCGTCACCGGGCATCAGACGCCGTATATCAGACTGTCGGAGACAGCGACCAAGACCGGCCAAGACCTGTTCGACACGCCGCTCAGCGTCTCCATCCTCAACCAGGCTTTCCTCGAGGATTTGCGCTCGGAAACCCTCTCCGACGCCTACCCCTACACACTCGGCCTGAGCCAGTCGGGCACCAATGCCAACAGCTTCTCCTTGCGTGGCCTGCCTTCGGATCTGCAGAATGTGCAGGTTGATGGCCTGCCCGGTCTGGCCTCGCGCTTCGGTTCACCGACCACGGCCAATATCGAGCGCGTCGAGGTGCTCAAAGGCCCCGCCTCGGTACTCTATGGCCTGATGGAGCCGGGCGGTCTGATCAATATCGTGACGCGCCGGCCACAAGCAGAGCGCGCCGACACGCTTAACCTGACCCTGCAGAGCTATGCCTCGGACTCATCATCCTTCGGTACCAATAACGGCGCCACAGCCACTTGGGATTCGACAGGCCCGCTGACCACCGATGAGCGCTGGCTCTATCGTCTGATCGTCAGCGCCGAGCATATCGACTCCTTCCGCGACGGCGTCGGCTACGACAATCTCTACATCTTCCCCTCCCTGTCCTGGCAGATGACGCCCGATGCGCTCGTCACGGTCGGGCTGGAATATGCCAATGAAGAGGGCGACGCCGATGACGGGCTGGTGGCCGTCAATAACGACATCACGCTGACCGCGCCGATCAATGTGCGCTATCAGGAAGACGGTGATTTCGACAATGATGAAGGCCTCGTCGCCTTCGCCCGACTCGATTACGACCTCTCGGCGGATCTGCGGATTCGCGTCAATTACCGCAGCGTCTTCCACGAGGACGAACGCAAGATCTTCGAAAACAATCGCGTCAATGACGCGCCAGATCCGCTCGACGCGACGCTGCGGCGGCGCGACCGGCACCAGCTCAATGGCCGCCAATATCATTTCGTCGACGCCAATCTGGCGTGGAACTTCGACACGGGCCCGGTCGGACACAGCCTGCTGGTCGGTCTCAATGGCGGCTTCGAACAATCCGATTTCGAACGGATCCGCTTCGGCTCGGCGATCACGCCGGATATTTCGGTGTTCGCCCCCCAACATGGCATCGGCACCCCCTCCGCGATCACCGCTGGCAGCGATCGCGTCACCGATTTGTGGAATTACGGCGTCTATCTTCAGGACATGATCGAGATCAGCGAGCCGGTCTCGGTCATGATCGGCGCGCGTTATGACCGCCAGGATGTCGACTTTACCGAACAGGTCAGCGGCTTCTCCGATACCCAGAGCAGCGAAAGCTTCCTGCCCCAGGGCGGGATCGTCTACCGGGCGACGGACCGGCTGTCGCTGTATGCGAGCTATTCCCAATCCTTCAATCCCAACTCCATCGAACGTCGCGCCGCCGACGGCTCCACCTTCGAATCCGAACGCGGCACCCAGCGCGAAATCGGCGTGAAGGCCTCGTTGTGGGACGAACGGGTCAATTTCACCTTCGCCGGGTTTGAGATCGAGAAAACCAATATTCTCGAGCGCGATCTCAATGGCGACTGGGCCCTGATCGGTGCCTTGGAAAGCCGCGGCGTCGAGGCCGAACTCCAGGCCCTGCCGGTGCGCAACTGGCAGTTCCGGCTCGGCTATGCCTATGTCGACTCGATCGTCTCGGAGAGCCCGAGAACGGCGCTCATCGGCGCCCGCAATGCATTCGCGCCGGTGCATGACGCCTTCGCGTGGACCCGCTATAATTACCCGCAATCGGTGATGGGCGGGACCGTCGGGGTCTCGCTCGGCGTCAATTACGAATCCGAACGCGTCACCAATGCGAGCGCGTCGAGCCAGGTCGCCCTGCCCGCCTACACGCGCTTCGACACGGCGGTCTATTTCGAGACCGACCGGTATCGGCTTGCCCTCAATATCGAAAATCTGACCGACGAGACCTACTTCACCGGCGGCACCAATGACACGCGCCTCTACCCGGGCGACCCGCGGCTGATGACGCTCTCGTTGAGGACCGAGTTCTGAGACCGCTACGCCTCATTGCGACACTGAGGACGGTGCATGCCTGGGCCGGCGCCGTCCTCAGCCTCCTGCTCGCCATTCTCGGTCTCAGCGGGGCCTTGCTGGTGTTCGAGGATGACTATCTGCGCGCCAGCTTCCCACCAGCCCGCATCGAAGTGCCCGCCGATCCCGCAACGCTCGGCCAGATCGCCGAACGCGCAGAAGCGACATTCGGAGCCGGGGCGATCCTCTCTATCCGCTTTGCCGATACCGGCTTTGGCCTGACAGAGGTGAGACTGAAATCGGGCGGCGGCGCCTATCTCGATGGCGCCGGTGAACTTGTCGTGCCCTGGGCCGGCAATGGCCGGCCAGAAGTCTGGCTGTTCGACCTGCACCATCACCTGCTGGTCGGCGAAACCGGTGAGATCGTGACCGGCATTGCCGGCCTGGCCGCAGTGTTGTTGACCATCACCGGACTGATCGCCCTTTGGCCCGCACGCCGGATGCAAGGCTTGCGCATCTGGCCACGCACGCCCCAGCGCCGTGAACTCCTCGCCAGCCACCGCAATCTTGGCCTGATGGCGGCCGTGCCGCTGTTGTGGTTCGCCATCTCCGGGGCCGGCATGGTGTTTTCGGAGCAGACGCGCGCTGTCCTGTCGGTTTTGAACGGACCACAAACGAGCGCGGCCACTACCGCCCCCGCCACCCTGGCCGCCGGGCCGGGTGATCTGGACTGGACGACGGCTCTGACGCAGGCGCAGGCGCAATTTCCGCAAGCCCGGATCCGGTTCGCCGTCTGGCCCCGCGGCTCAAGGAGCGAAGCCAGCGTCCGGCTGCGCCAACCAGGCGAATGGCATCCCAATGGACGCAGCTCTGTCAGCTTCGATCCGGCCAGCCAAAGGCTTCTCGCCGTCAGCGATGCCCGCACCGCTCCGCGTAGTGATCAGGTCTATAACGGCTTTTACCCACTCCACGCGGCCCGCATCGGCACCGGCCTCGCCGCGCGGCTTTACGACATGCTCACCGCACTGACAGGCCTGGCGCTCTTCGCTCTGGGCGCGCTGGGTTGCTACGCGTTTTTGGTCAAACGGGTAGGGGCTTTCCGGCGTTTGCGGACCGCTTCGGCGCGAGAGTGGCGCACCCGATAGCCGATTGCCGCTGAAATCGAAACCGTGTGCGAAGCTAGAACGCGCCGCCCGTGGTGCGGCCGATGGCGAGGAAGCGCTCGCGGCGTTTTTGGCGCAATTCCTTGGACGACAGACCGTCCAGCTTGGCCATATTGGCTTCGATGGCATTGCCAACCGCGGCCATGGTTTCCTCAGGATGGCGATGGGCGCCGCCGATTGGCTCGGGGATGATTTCGTCGATAATCTTGAAGGCCAACAGGTCTGGCGCGGTGATTTTCATCGCCACGGCGGCATCCTTGGCCTTGGCCTGATCCTTCCACAGGATCGAGGCGCAGCCTTCCGGCGAGATCACCGAATAGACGGAATGCTCGAGCATCATCACGACATTGGCGCTCGCCAGCGCGACTGCGCCGCCGGAGCCGCCTTCACCGGTAATCACCGAGATCAGCGGCGTGCCGAGCGTCAGGCAGCGTTCGGTCGAGCGGGCAATCGCCTCGGCTTGGCCGCGCTCTTCAGCGCCAAGACCGGGATAAGCGCCGGCCGTATCAACAAAAGTGAGGACGGGGAGTTTGAATTTCTCGGCCAGATCCATGAGGCGGATCGCCTTGCGATAGCCCTCGGGCCGGGCCATGCCGAAATTATGGTGCAGGCGGCTTTCGGTATCATGGCCCTTCTCATGGCCGATCACGACCACGGAGCGGCCACGGAAACGGCCGAGACCACCGACAATCGCCGCGTCTTCAGAGAATCGCCGATCGCCGCACAACTCTTCGAAATCCTCGATCAGCGCCTTACGGTAATCGCGAAAATGCGGCCGTTCGGGATGGCGCGCAACCTGGGTCTTGCGCCACGGATCGAGCTTGCCATACAGGGTAGCCAGCTGTTCGGAGGCCTTCAGGCGCAGTTTCGCTGTCTCTTCGGCCATATCTGGCGCATCGCCGCCGCCCGTGCCGGAGAGCGTTTCGAGCTCTTCGATCTTGGCTTCCAGCTCGGCCAGCGGCCGTTCGAAATCGAGATAGGTACGCGTAGGATCGGACATGCCCGTTGAACGCCTGTGGACGTTTATGAAGGCCGTGAACCTAACCAGCCGCGCCGGGCGTCACAAGTCCGCAATACTGTCAGCAGGCAGCGGCAGGCGCGCGCTCATGGCACACCATCAGTCCCCGGCACGCATCAGGGTGATTGCCCGGATTCCGCTCCGGGTCAGGACGAGCCGCGCGTCGGCGTCGAGCCAGAGATAGGTCGAACTGGCGCGGTCCAGCCAGACGCCTGGGACCACGGGCTCCAGGCGCACGGGCGCTGCAGCGCCGCCGGACAGTTGCAGCCCGTCCTCCGCCGGCTCGATCAGCCAGTCCCGGCCCGGCAGGCTGGGCGATCGCCAACGGCCGGTGAATCCTTCCACCGCACCAGCTCGCGGTTCGATGCGATAGAGTTGCTCAAACGGGCGGCCGAGATAGAAGAAGTTGAGATCGCCCGACAGGCCAACCCTCACCTCAAGATCGGGCAGGTCCGATCTGTAATGCGCGCCGGATTCGACCGGCAGGTATTGACGGGGTTCGCCGCCGGGAACGCCGATCAGAAGCCGGTCGGCGTCAGCAATGACTTGCAACAGAATTGCATCGCCATTGAACGCGCCGGCATAGAGGCCTGCGACGTCCGCCAGCGGCGGTGATGGGGCCGGCAGGGATGCGAAATTCACCTGCTGGGCCGTGACCGCCGCCAGGATATCGAAGCCGATCTGCTCGGCATTCAGGCTGTCGCTATTGGCCAGCACCACGATGCTGACGTCGCCGCCAGGCAGATAACCTATCCAGCTTGAGGCGCCGCGATTGCCGCCGCCATGATGGACCAGAACATCGCCATCGACGGGTGAGACGTGCAGGCCCAGCCCGTAATGCGTATCGGCGCCATTGGGCAGATGGCCGCTTTCGGTTCGCTCGGCTGTGAACTGGCCTAGGCTCTGATCGCGCAATTCGGCCAGCCAGAGCAGCAATTCGGGTGCCGAGGCATAGAGCCCGCCATCGCCGAGAATGTCGGAAAAGACGTAATCGACGGCCTCCGGCGCGTCGGCTGGACCGGAATAGCCGATGGCGCGGCTGTGAAAGCCGTCAGGGTCCGCGACCGGGAACCCGGCCCCGGTCATGCCGAGCGGCGCGAACACATCCTCACCCAGCATTTGCGGCAGGGAGCGACCGTCAATCCGCTGCAGCACATCGGTCAGGAGGACGTAATTGGCATTTGTGTAGGCGAAATTGCTGCCGGGCTCGAAATTAGAGCTGTCCTGTGCCGTGATCAGGGCCGTGACCTCTGCCAGCGTCTCGGTCGGAACATCCACCAGCCTGGACTGAGCCCAATGCTCATAGAAGCCGCTCATATGATGCAGCATCTGCCGGATTGTCGGAACATCGGTGCGGGCAATCGGACCGGTATAGACGTCGACCGGCGCATCGAGATCCAGCACGCCGCGGTCCCGCAGGATCAGGGCCTCAAGCGCGACGAATTGCTTGGTGAGCGATGCGAGATGGAACACCGTGCCGGCCTCAATCGCACGCCCGGAAGCGATATCGGCGAGGCCGCATTGCAGCAGAACCGGCGGTTCCCCGGCCCGCTGCACGGCGAGGCTGAGCCCGGCGCTGGTCGCGGGGTTGGTGACATAGGTGTCGCAAACGGCCTGCAAGCTCCCGGCCAGGTCCGCGCCCGCATCGATCGATTGCGCGTGCACGGGCCCGGAGAGGAGCACCAGGGCCATCAGGCCCGCCAGTGGTTGTCTCGAATGTCGCATATTGCCCCCGATTGTGTGTCGGGGTTCAGCCATAGGCAGGAGCCAGGCCGGGCGCGAGTTAAATTCCGCTCATTTACTTCCCGGACGCGCGAGCGGATGCGCGGTCTCGACCAGGGATTTCAGGCGCTCATCGAGCACATGGGTATAGATCTGCGTCGTCGAGACATCGGCATGGCCAAGCAAGAGCTGGACCGAGCGCAGATCGGCGCCGCGCGCCAGCAAGTGCGTCGCGAACGCATGGCGCAGCACGTGCGGCGACACCCGGGCCGGGTCGAGGCCTGCGGCCAGCGCGACTTCCTGCAGGATCTGGGCGAAGCGTTCGCGGGTCAGATGACCCGATTTCGCCGTGCGTGAGGGAAACAGATAGCGCTGGGCCTTGTGCTGGCCCGATTTGGCAGGCGGCAGATGCGCGGCGCGCACCTCGCGATAGGCCGCCATCGCCTCGAGGGCCGAGGCGGTCAGCGGCACCAGGCGCTCGCGCCCGCCCTTGCCGGTAACGAAAATGCAGCGTTCGGTCTGGATGAAGGCGCTGAGCGGCAGGCTCACCAGTTCTGTGACCCGCAAGCCGCCGGCATAGAGGATTTCCAGCAACGCCCGTGTGCGCAGGCCCGACGGCCCTGGCAAATCGGCGACGGCGCCGAACAGGGCGTCGACATCGGCTTCGCTGAGGATTTTCGGCAGGCTGCGCCCCTGTTTCGGCCCGCGCAGCGGCGTGCAGGGATCATCACTGCGCCGGCCTTCCGAGAGCAGGAAGCGGTAGAAGCGTTTCATCGCGGAGAGCCGCCGCGCCGCTGTCGCTGCCGACAGCCCATCGGATTCAATCCCGGCCAGCACCTGTTCCAGATCGGTGGTCGCGGCCAGGGTCAGCGGGACACCGCGCGCGGCGAGGCGCTGCGAGACATCGGTCAGATCGCGGGCATAGGCGTCGAGTGTGTTGCGGGCGGCGCCGCGCTCGGCGGCCATCATGTCGAGGAAGAGGTCGATCTCCGGACCTGTGTTCACACCGCCCTCGCGACCAGCCGCTCCAGCAACAGATTGAGCGCGGCCCGGCGCAGACCAAGCTGATCGAGCACTGCAGCCGCACGGCTGAGCGTCTCGGCATTGGGCTGGGTGGCGGCCAGAGCCGAAATCGCCAATATCGCTGCTTCAGCCCGGGCATTGGCCCGCGCGGCGGCTTCCATCGCCAGCACTTCGGGCCCGACAGGGATCGCGGATCGCTGCAGCAGGGCCAGGCGCAAGCCCGCCGCTTCACCGGCGCCAAGCCGGTTGAGTGCCAGCATGTCAGGCAAAGCCACGGCGCCATAGGCCTCGAGATGCGCTCCCAGCAGGGCCGAGGTCTGGTCAGTCGCGAGCCGGTCGCGGGCGATGGCAATCGCCAGGTCGAGATTGACCATGCGGCGCGGTGCCGGTGGCACCCAGGCGGAAGGCGCTTCGGTCACGGGATTGTCGAGGAAGGGATCGAGCGGCTTGCCGGTCTCGTCAAACGCCGGGGCTGGCGGCTGTGGCGGACCGTCCATCAGCGCGCCACGCCATTGCGAGGCGGTGCGGACATCGCCGCTCAACAGGGCTGCGAGGGCAAAGCGATAGCCGTCGCTCAGCGTTGTGCGGGTCACTGGCAGGGTGTGAACTTCGCCGCCATAAGCGCGTGCCGCTGCGGCAAAAGCGTGCGCACTCACCGCATCGTCCAGCAGACCGGAAAGCGCGGCCGCAGCCAGTTCGCGATCAACGCCCTGGACCAGCACGGCTTCCAGCGCCGCAGTACGCTCCAGGCCCGGCAGGACCAGCGCAGCAGCCAGAGCCGTCGCGGGATCACTGGCCGGAACCGGGGCCGGCGCGGCACGGCCGTGTACGAAGCGTTGCAGCCAGCCCGGTGCACCGGTCACATCGAGATCATCGACGCCGGCATCGCTGCCGAGCCGATGCGCCATGGCGAGTTTCAGACCCGAATCGATGACGGGCATGGTGGCCGGGCTCTCGCCGTGGAGCGTGATCGCGAACAGCATCGTGTCATAGCCGGCATCGTCGCTGGCATTGCGTGCCAGCTCCGCCGTCAATTCAGCCGCGCTGTCCTGACCATCTAGCGCCAGGCAGAAGGCCCGCGAGCGCAGCCAGTAGGCCTGCTCGCGGCCACGCAGCAGCGCATTCGCCGTATGACAGGCATTGCGCGTATTGCCGCTCGCGAAGGCCAGTTCCGCATGCAGGCGTGAAAGCGGTTCATTCTGGTTCAGATTGGGTGTGCGTTCGAGCAAGTCATAGGCTTCAAACACGCCGCCGGCGGCGAGCAGACGGTCAGCGCGCAGGACAGGCAGCGCCTGATCACCGCGTCCGCCCGCAGGCGGATAGCCGCCGGAGCTGAGCACGGATCGCGCCAACTCTGCCACGGCCGGCGAGGCATAGCCCGCCCCGTCGGCGGTCGGCAGCCGGGTGAGCACCTGGCTGGCCATGTCCAGATCGCTGCCATCCCACAGCGCGATACCCATCGCTGCGTCAGGCAGACCAACCTCAAGCGGATCAAGCGCATCGAGACTTTGAACTTCGATGGGCGCCTGCGCGAGGGCGGAACCGCCCAACAGCAAAGCCAGACCGCTAGCGCGGAAAATTATCGTCCAGTTGGACACGAACTTCCTCCTGCGACGGCTGCATGCCGTTCGCGATAACCATCAACGTGCCGAAGCCCGCTGCAAGAATGCCGGCGACAACCACCAGACCGACCAGAAAACCCCGCATGAATTCACCTTCCTCATGTGCAATTGGTGCGCCACCAGCATGGCAAACATCAGCGAGCCAAGGGTAACCCGGATTGCGGCGATTTCCAGACGCTTTATACCGATGTGATGACCCGCACTGCTTTAGATGATCGCTGCGTCGTACTGATCGGCCTGATGGGCGCCGGCAAGACCACGGTCGGGCGCCGTCTGGCTGCGATCATGGACCGGCCTTTCAACGATGCCGACCATGAGATTGAACGCGCCGCCGGCCGCAGTGTCAGCGAGATTTTCAACGATTTCGGCGAAGCCGCCTTCCGCGAGGGCGAACGCAAAGTCATCGCGCGCCTGCTTGATGAGGCGCCGATGGTGCTGGCACTGGGCGGCGGCTCCTTTGTCGACCCGCAGACCCGCGCCTTGGTGAAGGAGCGCGCGGTCTCGGTCTGGCTGCAGGCCGATATCGAGACCCTGGCCACGCGTGTCGCCCGGCGCGATACGCGGCCGCTTCTGCGCGATGGCGATCCGCTGGAAATTCTCGGAAACCTGCTTGAAACGCGTGAGCCCGCCTATGCCGAAGCCGATATCCGGATCGATGCATCGGCGGGCAATCACCAGGCAACAGCACAGATCATTCTCGCCGCACTGAAGGATTGGGAGGCCGTCCAGTGAGCCCGGTTCTCACAGTGCCGGTTGGCCTCGGGGCTCGCAGCTATGACGTGCTGGTCGGCGAAGGCGCACTCGACACCGCCGCCGAACGCCTGCCCGCCCTGTTTCCGCGCCGGCGCGCCATCCTCGTCACCGACAGCCATGTCGCGCCGCTACACCTGGACCGCGTCACGGCCCTGCTGGCGCGCGCCGGCATTGCCTGCGATCCGATCGTGATGGAGCCGGGCGAGCGCGCCAAGAGTTTTGCCGGACTGGAACAGCTCGTCGATGCCCTGCTGGACCGCAATATCGAACGCTCCGAAGCCATCATCGCTCTGGGCGGCGGCGTGATCGGTGATCTGACCGGCTTTGCCGCGGCGGTCACCAAGCGCGGCGTCGATTTCGTGCAAATCCCGACCACATTGCTGGCCCAGGTCGACAGTTCGGTCGGGGGCAAGACCGGCATCAATACCCGCCAGGGCAAGAATTTCGCCGGCGCCTTCCACCAGCCGCGCCTGGTGATCGCCGACACCAGCCTGCTCGCCACCCTGCCCGAACGCGAACGCCGGGCCGGTTATGCCGAGATCGTCAAGGCCGCGCTGATCGGCGATGCGGCGATGTTCGAACGTCTCGATGCGGCTGGCACCGGCGTGCTGCAGGGCGCACCGCTGGCACAAGCGATTGCCGACGCCGTAGGCTTTAAAGCGCGCATCGTCGCCGAGGACGAGCTGGAGCATGGCCACCGCGCTTTGCTCAATCTCGGCCACACCTTCGCCCATGCCTTCGAAGCGGAAGCGCCCAAGGACGCGATCCGCCATGGCGAGGCTGTCGCGGCGGGGATTGCCCTGGCCTTTCGCTATTCGGTGGCGCGCGGCGAATGCCCAAAGGCCGACGCCGACCGCGTCGAGGCGCATTTGCGCACCGTCGGTCTGCCCTGGAGTGGCGCAAGCCTTGCCCATACCGGCTGGGATGCGAGCCGGCTGGTCGAGCGGATGCGCGATGACAAGAAAAACCAGGCCGGGGAAATCACCTTGATTCTCGCCCGTGGTATTGGCAAAGCATGGATAGACCCTCGGATTGACGCGACACATCTGGTCGCATTTTTGGAGACTTCGCTCTCATGAGCCTCGACTGGAGCCTGATTGGCCCCGCCCTGCTGATTATTGGCCTGCTGATGCTGTCGGCCTTTTTCTCCGGTTCGGAAACCTCACTGACCGCAACCTCGCGTGCGCGCATCCTGCAGCTCGAGCGCGACAAAAACCCGGCCGCCGCGCGGGTCAACCGGCTGATCAGCGATGGCGAAGGCCTGCTCGGCTCACTGCTGCTCGGCAATAATCTGGTCAATATCGCCGCCTCCATGCTCACCGGACAATTATTCGCTCGCATGCTCGGCGGCGAGCACAGCGTCTGGATCGCCACGGCGGTGATGACGGTCGTGGTGCTGGTGTTCGCTGAAGTGATGCCGAAAACCTATGCCCTGTCGAACCCGGAGCGTTTCGCGCTCGCGGTGTCGCGGCCGGTGCTGGTGATCGTTCAGATTTTCGCGCCGATTGTCGGTGCGGTCCAAACGATTGTGCGCGGCGTGTTGCGCCTGCTCGGCGCCCGGGTCGAAGGCCCGGTCCTGTCAGCCCATGACGAATTGCGCGGCGCAATCGCGCTGCATCACGAGGATGGCGGTGTGGTCAAGAATGACCGTGACATGCTCGGCGGCGTGCTCGACCTGCGCGAACTGACCGTCGACGACATCATGGTCCACCGCAAATCCATCCACATGATCGATATCGACCTGCCGGCCTCGGAAATCGCTCAGGACGCGCTGCACAGTCCGCATACGCGCCTGCCGCTCTATCAGGGTGATCCGGACAATATCGTCGGCGTGCTACATGCGCGCGATCTGGCGCGTGCGATGCACGACAATAATGGCGACCCGTCGACGATCAATATTCAGGCGATCCTGCGCGAGCCCTGGTTTGTGCCGGAGACCACCGAAGTGCTCGACCAGCTCAACGCGTTCCGCGAAAAGCGCGAGCATTTCGCCCTCGTCGTCGACGAATATGGCGCGCTGATGGGTCTGGTGACGCTGGAAGATATTCTCGAAGAGATCGTCGGCGCGATCGAGGACGAGCACGACATCACCGTCGAAGGCATCAAGCCGGAGGCCGAAGGCACTTGGCTGGTCGATGGCGTGATCCCGATCCGCGATCTCAATCGGGCCCTCGACTGGCATTTGCCCGACGAGGAGGCCGTCACCCTGGCCGGCCTGGTGATCCACGAGGCCCAGACGATTCCGGAACGCGGCCAGGTGTTTCATTTCCACGGCGTGCGGTTTGAAGTCGCCGAACGGCGCCGCAACCAGATCACCCAATTGCGCGTCAGCGCCAGCCCGGACTGAGGCGGAGCACCTACTCGCCCGGAGCCCGCGCCTTGATCGCCAGCGCATGGATCGGGCCCTTGAGCGGCTCGGCCAGCGCTTCATTGACCAAGCGGTGGCGGGCGACCCGTCCGAGCCCCTCAAACCGGCTGGAGACAATCTCAACGCTGAAATGGCTCTCCCCGCCGGGGCGCGCACCTGCATGACCCGCGTGCAAATGGCTGTCATCGCTGACATTCAGGGTCACCGGTGCCAGCGCCTCGCGCAGGCGGGTTTCGATCTGATCTCTCATCGTCATCATTAATGTCACCTTTTTTGACACCCGTTTCATTGCCGCTTTACCTGCGCATGACCATAATTGGACGCTATGACCGACGCCTTCGAATATACACCGCGGTTCAAAGACATCCGCATCAAGCCGCCCAAGGACAAGCCTTCGGCCGAGGAACGTGTGTGTGAATGGCCCGGTTGCCGCAGCCATGGCAATAGCCGGGCGCCGAAATCGAACGATCAACTCAGCGATTTCTACTGGTTCTGCCAGAGCCACGCCTCGGAATACAACAAGTCGTGGAATTTCTTCGAAGGCATGAGCGAGAGCGCGGCGCAGGCCTATCGCGAATCCTCATCCTATGGTCACCGTCCGACCTGGGGCTGGCGCAATTCGACCAGCTCGCGTCACAAGGCCCAGCGCGCCAGCCGCGATTTCGCCGACGGTTTCAACGACACGATGGGGAATTTCGGCGACAAATCCAGGGCCCATGAAGACGGCCCGCGCGAAAAAACCATGGGCCGGCTGCAATCCAAGGCGCTGGAGACAATGGGCCTCAAGCCCGATGTTGATCCGTCAACGGTTCGCCGCCGCTATGCCGAACTGGTCAAACGCTTCCACCCCGACGCCAATGGCGGCGACCGCTCAAGCGAAGAACAGCTCGGGCGCGTGATTGCGTCCTATCAAATTCTCAAGGGCGTTGGGATGGCGTGATCGCTGATGGATTGTGACCTCACAATTCCCGATCTGCCCCCAGCGACCCGCTTTTCCCGCCTTGGCGATTCTCAAGCCGATTTCGACTTCTCGTTCGAGGTAAAACGGCAGGCCATCGGCCCCTATATCACCGCGAAATGGGGTTGGGACGAGAGCTGGCAGCGGGATTTTCACCGCCAGCGCTTTGCCGCTTTGCCCTTGTTCAAGATCGCCGAAAATAATGCCCCGATCGGTACGATCGCGTTTTATCGCGAGCAAAGCTGGATCCGGATCGGCGAATTCTATCTCGCACCCGATGTCCAGAAACAGGGCCGCGGAACCGCCATCCTGCGCCACTGCCTGGCCATCGCGAAGCTTGAGGCCCGCCCGGTGCGGTTGGAATATCTCAAATGGAACCCGGTCGGCTCGCTTTACCGCCGCGAGGGCTTCGCCGAGATTGGCGAAAACGAGACGCACTTCTTTCTGGAGTGGCGCAACCCTAAAGGGGACAGGTATAATTAACGCGCAGCCTGTCCGGCCTGCCAGCAAAGGCGGCATCGTGCGAGCGCGTTAATTATACCTGTCCCCTTTAGCCCCCCATCTCACACCCTCCCTTGCCGCGCGCGGCGGGCTGGGATAGTCCGGGGGCACGATCCCGTGCGCCTTTGCAGTCCAGACGTCCCCAAACGAAAAGACCGGTTCCATGAGCGATGAATTCCCCGTGCCTGCCCCTGATGCCATTGCCGATAGCAAGGCCCTGTTCGGCTTCGATGCCGGCTTTGACGTGCCGATGTTTTCGCAGCCCGACGCGCATACGCCGAAGATTGATCCGGACTATGTGTTCGATCCGGCGACGACGCGGGCGATCCTGGCAGGCTTTGCCTTCAACCGGCGGGTGATGATCCAGGGCTATCACGGCACCGGCAAGTCGACCCATATCGAACAGGTCGCCGCGCGGCTCAACTGGCCGATGGTGCGGGTCAATCTCGACAGCCATATCTCGCGCATCGACATGGTCGGCAAGGACGCCATCGTGTTGAAGGACGGCAAGCAGGTCACCGAATTCCAGGAGGGCATCCTGCCCTGGGCGCTGCAGCGTCCGATCGCGCTATTGTTCGACGAATATGATGCCGGCCGTCCCGACGTGATGTTCGTGATCCAGCGCGTGCTCGAAGCCTCCGGTTCGCTCACCCTGCTCGACCAGACCAAGGTGATCCGGCCCAACCCGTCCTTCCGCCTGTTCTCGACCACCAATACGATCGGGCTCGGCGATACCACCGGCCTCTATCACGGCACCCAGCAGATCAATCAGGGCCAGATGGACCGCTGGTCTATCGTCTCGACGCTGAACTATCTGCCGACCGCAACCGAGAACGCCATCGTGCTCGCCAAGATGAAGAATCTCGCCAAGACCGAGGCCGGCCGCAAACAGGTCGCCGACATGGTCAAGCTGGCCGATCTGACGCGCGAAGCTTTCGTCAATGGCGACATCTCAACCGTGATGAGCCCGCGCACCGTGCTGACCTGGGCGGAGAACGACGCGATTTTCCACGATCTCGGCCACTCCTTCCGCCTGACCTTCCTCAATAAATGCGACGAGCTGGAACGCCCGACGATTGCGGAAATGTATCAGCGCGTGTTCGGGACGGATCTGGCCGAAGCGCCGGTGAAGGCTGCGAGCGCAGTGGCCTAAGGGCACCTGCCCGGCGCTTCCCGCTCTGACGGGGTGATGTCTTCACTTCGTCTGCGGTGACGCGCCGTTTGAGCCCCAGCGACGCGCCGGCTTCGCGCGCGCAGAATCAGCCATTTTCCAACCTCACAACAGCGTGATGATTCAGGTTCCGATTTGTCTTGCTCCTGTAGTTACTACAGGGCGTAGGTTTAAAAAAACGGAGATGGACCTGAAAGCTGATGGCTGAAATTGATCAAGACACATTGACGAAACCGGGCGACCGGCAATCCGGACGCCTGCTGGCAACCGGTGGTATTCTCGGCGCCGTCCTGGCGTCGTCCTGCTGCATTCTGCCCCTTATCCTGGTGCTCACAGGTGTGAGCGGTGCCTGGATCGGATCGCTCACAGCGCTTGAACCCTACAAGCCCTATTTCATCCTGGTCACCCTCGCGATGATCGGGGTCGGGTTCTGGCATGTTTACTTCAAACCCCAACCAGCCTGTGAACCGGGTTCGGCTTGCGCCCGGCCGGAATCCCGGCTGGTCACAAAAACCGCCCTATGGGCCGGACTGGCGATTGTCCTGCTAGCCGCGACCATCGATCTCTGGGCTCCGCTTTTTTACTAACAACCGAGTTTTCATCAGGAGAAAGACCATGAATAACATCACGAAATCGATATTGGCAGCCAGCCTCGTCGCCGTCGCTGGATTCGGTCTTGCTGCGTATAATTCCGCGCCGGTCGAAGCCAATAGCGTGGCCGCCGCCGAGCAGACCCAAACCGCCACCTTCGCGATCGACGGCATGACCTGCGCGATGTGTCCGATCACGGTGCGCACCGCGATGAGCCGTGTGGACGGTGTCGAGTCGGTCGATATCGACTTTGAGGCCAAGACCGCCACGGTGAATTTCAACCCGGCCGTCACGACGACCGACGCGATTGGTCAAGCCTCCAACGATGCCGGGTATCCGGCCCACGTTTCGGACACGCCAGGTGCCGATCACCCATAAGGGCCAGAAGACCCCTGAAGGCCAGAACACCAGGGCCTGCCCCAATTTGCCTGATAAACGGAGACAATCCCGATGAAAGACAGCACCCGAAACGGCGCCAATGACGCATTTGATATCCTGGTCTTAGGTGCCGGATCGGCCGGGTTTTCGGCCGCGATTACAGCGGCCGAAGGCGGTGCCCGCGTGGCGCTGATCGGACATGGTCTCATCGGTGGAACCTGCGTCAATATTGGCTGTGTCCCGTCGAAAGCCCTGATCCGGGCGATGGAGGCCGTTCATAGCGGGCCCGCCGCCCGGCGTTTTTCCGGCATTTCCGTGACATCCCGTATCGATGACTGGACGGCCGTGCAGGCGCAGAAGGCACAGTTGGTGTCTGGCCTTCGAAACAAGAAATACGAAGCCCTGCTGCCCGAATATGATGGCCTGACCTATATCGAGGCTGCGGGCCCGGCCAAGCTTGTCGAGGGTGGGGTCGCATTTGATGGCCGCACCATCCGTGCCCCGAAAACCATCATCACCACGGGTTCGTCTGCCGCCATGCCGCCCATCCCGGGCATCGAGTCGATCGAGAAACTCGACTCGACCAGCGCACTGGAACTGCAGGACCTGCCTGAATCGCTGCTGGTCATCGGCGGCGGCGTCATTGGATGCGAGCTGGGGCAGATGTTTGCTCGTGCCGGGGTCAAGGTCACGATTTGCTGTCGTACCCAATTGCTGCCCGACGCCGGACCTGAAATCAGCGACGCGCTGAAAGCGTCCTTCGAAGCCGAAGGTCTGACGATCTGCTCCGGGATCAGCTATCAGAGCATTGAGCAGACCGCAGCCGGCATTCAACTGCACTGCCAATCCGAAACAGAACGCCGCCTCATCACCGCCGAGCGTGTGCTCGTGGCAACCGGGCGCAGCCCCAATACCGCCGATCTCGATGCCGGTGCCGTCGGCGTCAAACTCGACGCACGCGGCGGCATAATCGTCGACGGACAGATGCGCACCAGCAATCCGTCCATCTATGCGGCGGGCGATGTCACCGGACGCGACCAGTTTGTCTATATGGCCGCCTACGGTGCCAAGCTGGCGGCCAATCATGCAGCCGGCCGGCCGGTCGACGCCTATGATAATAGCGCCATGCCCTGGGTGGTCTTCTCCGACCCGCAAGTTGCCGGGGTCGGACTGACGGCCGCAGCGGCCCGTGATGCCGGATATGACGTCATGGAATCGATCGCACCACTCAATCAACTGCCCCGCGCCCTGGCGGCGGCCGATACCCGCGGCCTGATCAAACTGATCGCCGACCGAAAGACCGACAAACTGCTCGGCGCACAACTGATGGCGCCCGAAGGTGCCGACACGATCCAGACCATGGTGATGGCGCTCAAATTCGGCATGACCACCAAGCAGCTTGGAGCGATGATCTTCCCCTATCTCACCACGGTGGAAGGTCTCAAACTCGCCGCGCAAGGCTTCAACAAGGATATCGCGAAACTCTCCTGTTGCGCTGGCTAACCCGGCGTGCAGCGGCGGGACGGACCTGGCGGAAGCGCCGCTGAAGCAAGCGAGCGCGGTGGCCCAGGCAGGAGCCACTCCGACCGCTTGACCCCCACGGCGCCAGCCCGGACTATGTCCGGGAAAATCTGGGGGAACGGGCATGATCAAGACAATGGCATTATGTGCGCTGGCAACGACGAGCCTCGCGGCACCGGCACTGGCCTGCCAGCCACCACCACCGCGCGGTTTCGAACAAAACCTCGCCGCCTCGGCCGCGCCGCGCCTCTATGATTACCTGACCCGGTCAGCCTATGTGGAACTGGTCCGGCCCGTGGCATCGCGGCCGACCGAGCGATCGGGCATAGCCATGACGACCTACACAATGCAGGTCGATCAACGCCTGAAGGGCATGGGCGAGGACAGTTACGAGATCGGGGGTGCTGCGGGCGCGATCGCGGTCGAGCCGATCGAAGCGGACGGGACCGATTACGCCGCCGCCCACTCGCAAACCCTGTTCTGGGACGAATTCCCTGTCGGCACGCCAAGCACCGGTTTTCTCGGCCTGCCGACCTGCGCCAATTCCATGGCGCTGATCCTGGAGCAGACCTATCTGGTTTTCCGCACGGCCGAGGGCGGCGTCATCGCCATTGAACCTGTCGGGACCGAGGATCAATTGGTGCAGGGCGTACGCAATCTGATCGCCGAACCCGAAGCCAGGCGCCCGTGGGAAACCGGTTTGCGGGATTATCTCGTGCGTCACCGGCATCTGGACCGCGTCGAGATCACGCAATGCGGTGAGCGCTGGGACGAGATCGAAATCCGCAAGACCGGTGAGTATCAGCCCGGGCGCGGGCTGGTTGGCGAGCCGTCGGCCTGGGTCGAGGACGCTGGCGCGCGGCGCGGACTTACTTATGCGCGGGGCAGTGAGGAGCGCGGTGATTGCGAGGCCGGTCAGACCTTCCTCGTCACCCATGACCGCTACATCGCCAGCTATGGCGCCGGACGCATCCTCAGCTGGAATCTCGAGAGCTCATTTTTTGGTGCCTACCCAATTACCGAGGGGCAGGCCGATTTCACCACGACCTATTCGCAGATCGGCGTCACGGATGGCCGCGCTGTGGGTCTTGGCGAGCTTGAAAGCTGGTTCGCTGACGCACCCGCCATCCGCCCGGTCGATTAGCCGGGAGGCGGGGCCGCGATGCCGCTCAGCCCCAGCATCAGCACCGCCGCATCCATCGGCGAAGGCACAAAACCATGCCGCCGGTAAAACCCGGCCGCCTCATCATCGACGGCATGGACCAAGAGCGCCCTGATGCCCGCGATTTGAGACGCGCGCTGCGTGCGCAGCACCGCATCTTTCAGCAGGCCGCGACCGATGCCCTGTCCTTGCCAGCTTCGGTCCACAGCGAGCCGTGCCAGCAGCATCACCGGGATGGGTGTGGGCATATTGCGATGTAGTGGGCCCGGTGCGGCCAGGTGAGTCACCGCGCCAGTGGCGAGGCTATAATACCCAACCACTTGGCTGCCCTCGCAGACGACATAGGTGCGCGATGCGCCAGTGCTCTCGTTTTTCAGGGCGCGCTGCCGGAGCCAGGCATCCAGCGCCAGCTGGCCGCTATCGAACGCTTCAACGCGATCCCCCGGCTTGAGCGGCTGCGGCGGGCGCAGGCTCATTTTTCCCAAGGGGATTTCGAAGCCAGCAAGGCGTCGGCACCCTGCCCGACCGGTGCGTCAAGCTGGTGCTCGAAAGCTGCAAACTCACTTTCGCTGAGCTGAAACAGCCGCCGGTCGAGCAGGACGTCAGTCGCGGCCTTGCGGGCGCTGTCGAGCATGAATTCGGTGCGCGACTGGCCTTGAGCTGCGGCGGCCCGGTCGATCAACGCTTTCTGGTCAGCCGGTATGCGCAGATTGATGACATCGCGGCCGGGCGGATTGGAGCGGGCGGTGCCGGACATGGGTTTCACTTCTTCATAACGGGGCTTGGCAGCAGGGCCACGACACTACCCCTCCACGACCACAATGTATATACAGATATCAGGAATGGCGATGGACTGGTGTCTCGCATCCCCGAGCTCGCTGTACGAGACGATCTGGTTGCCCCGCTCCGCTAGCCATCGCTCCCCCCGGTGAGCGTCTCAAGCGCCAGCGCAACGCGACGCTCCAGCAGGGGCTTGTCTCCCTGCATGCCTTCACCCTCGGCATCGGCGATTTCAGTCGCGTCGAACGACCAACGACGCAGGATTTCGATCCTCTGCGCATCACTCAGTCCGGCCTGGGCGAGCACGTCTTCAGGGGTTTCGAAGGCCAGGGCCGGGTTGTCCAAGGCCTTGTTGTAATTGAATGGATCGCTCATTTCAGGCTCCTTCGCCATAAGGCGGGTTACGAGGCGGGCACGTGCGTGCCGACCCAAGCCCGGTCCATCATGAGACCACGCACCAGCCCGAACAGCAAACCGGGCGCAAAATGCCGCTCGCTGCCGCCAACAACACTCGCAATTTTCGTAAGACGAATTAGGTTGGGCACCATGAGTCAGCCGCCTCCCGATCCCGACGCCTTCCGGCGTGCGCTTGCCATCACGACGCGGGCGATTGCCGGCGACAAGGAGCTTGATGTCCGCTTCGGCGGCGAGATCGCCGGGCTCAATGGCGGGCGCATGGTATTGCCCAATCCGGGACCGCAGCCGACCACCAAGGCCGCCGCTGCCGTGCGCGGCCGCGCCGATGCGCTGGCGCTGCGGATCGCCCATCATAATGAGGCGGCGCACGCGAAAGCCTTGCCGCCGGGAGCAACGGCCCGGGCGATTTTTCATGCGGCCGAACAGGCGCGCGTCGAGGGGCTGGGTGCGCGTGAGATGCGCGGCATGGCCGCCAATCTCGATGCGGCCCTGATTGACCGTTGCCGTCAGAAGGGCTGGCAAAACGTCACCGAACGCGAAATGGCGCCGATGGAAGAGGCGCTGGCGATGCTGGTGCGCGAACGCATTGGCGGTCATCCCGCCCCCGCCGAGGCCGCCGGCCTGATGACGCTGTGGCGTGACCAATTGGAAGACAAGGCCGGCCGCTCGCTCGACGCGCTCGCGGTCAATGCCCGCGACCAGGCCGCCTTTGCCGACATGCTGCGCTCGGTGATCCGGGATCTCGACCTGTCCGACGAGCTCGGCGGCGATGCCGAAGACAGCGACAATCCCGACGACGAGGATGAAGGCGTCGACCGCGAACAAAAAACCGGTGAAGACCAAGACGAAGACGGACAGTCCGACGACAATCAGGACACACCCGATGCGGCCGGTTCCGCTGGCGATGACGACGAGAATAATGCCGACAGCGACGACGCCGATACGCGCGTCGATTCGATGGATGACGAGGGCGCATCCCAAAAGGCGATGCGGCCCAACTGGCGCCCCGGCGATGATGGCGACGCCAAGACCTACAAGGTGTTCACGCGCGAATTCGATGAGGTCATCCACGCCGTCGACCTGTGCGACGCCGACGAATTGAACCGCTTGCGCAAATATCTCGATGGCACGCTGAAAGGTCTCGACCAAGTCGTCGGCCGCCTCGCCAACCGGCTGCAGCGCCGCTTGATGGCCAAACAGGAACGGGCCTGGAAATTCGATCTCGAGGAAGGCGTTCTCGACGGCGCGCGGCTGGCCCGCGTGATCGCGGATCCCACCTTGCCCCTGTCCTACAAGGCCGAAAGCGAGACGCAATTCCGCGATACCATCGTCACCCTGCTGATCGACAATTCCGGATCAATGCGCGGTCGGCCGATCATGGTCGCGGCCGCTTGCGCCGATATTCTCGCGCGCACGCTGGAGCGGTGCGGCGTCAAAACCGAAGTGCTCGGCTTTACGACCAAGGCCTGGAAGGGCGGAAAGTCAAAGGAGAAATGGCTCGCCGAGGGCAAGCTGCCACAGCCGGGCCGGCTCAATGATCTGCGCCATATCATCTACAAGGCCGCCGACACGCCCTGGCGGCGTGCCCGGGTCAATCTGGGCTTGATGATGCGCGAAGGCCTGCTCAAGGAAAACATCGATGGCGAGGCCCTGCTCTGGGCCTGGAAACGCCTCGCTGCCCGCAGCGAGCAACGCCGCATTCTGATGGTGATCAGCGATGGCGCACCGGTTGATGACGGCACTCAGTCCGCCAATTCAGCCGGTTACCTCGAGCGACATCTGCGCGAGACGATTGCCCTGATCGAAGATCGCTCGGACGTACAATTGCTCGCCATCGGCATTGGCCATGACGTCACGCGCTGGTATCGTCAGGCCGTAACGATCAATGATGTCGACCAGCTCGGCGGCGCGATGACCGATCAACTCGCTGCTCTGTTCGACGAAGACGGGCCGACCAAGTCCAGTTATACCAACGGTCGTGCGGCCTCGCCGACATCGACCATGAAACGCGCTGACACTGCCGATATGGGTGCAAGGCGCTAACGGGGATACCGCCATGACACGCTACGCCTTGCTGCTCGCGACTCTTTTGGCCACCGCCTGTTCCCCGTCCGCAGCACCGCCGCCAGCGGTGCCCGGGAGCCTCGCGACGGTTGAAGCCGTCTCGCTCTTTCCCGATTCGCCGCAGAGGCACCGGCTGGGCCAGCTCGACTGGCGTGGCGGCATCGAGATTACGTCAGCGGATGAACGCCTTGGCGGCCTGTCCGCGCTGGAAGTCTCCGCTGATGGCGAGCGGTTGTTGGCGGTCTCCGATAGCGCTTGGTGGGTCACGACGCATTTGCGCTGGTCCGCGCGCGGCGAACTGGTCGAGGTCGGCAATCTTGTTATCGCGCCCCTGCTCGACGCGGCCGGCAATCATCTCGAGGGCGAGGCCGCTGATAGCGAAGGTCTCGCCGATCTCGGCGATGGGCGTTACGCCGTCAGCTTCGAGCGCGAACACCGGATCGATTGCTATATGATCGGTGAGGACTGGAGCGGAATCGGTCAGTCCCGTCCCACCCCGATGGATATGCCACCAACCTCCGCACCGATCCCGCACAATGGTGGCATGGAAGCCATCACCCTGCTCGATGACGGCACCCTGCTGGTCGGCATTGAGTGGCCGTTTTCCACTGACACGCTCTATGATCTCTGGCACCAAACAGCAGGCGCCTGGCGGCTCTCGACCATGAGCGCCCCGGCCGACCATGGGCTGACCAGCATGACTGTGATCGACGGTCAGATCTATGCGCTGGAGCGCTTTTGGACGCCCGATGCCGGTAACCGCGTGCGCGTCATCCGCTTTGCGGAAACTGCCCTGGACACCGGTCAAACCATCGAGCCGGAATTGCTCGCCGAGTTTGACGCGACCACGACGATCGACAATTTCGAGGGCATCACCGCCTTCCATCGCGACGGCGAAACCATCCTGCTGATCGTCTCGGACGATAATTACAGCGAGACGCAGCGCACGCTGCTCATGGCGTTCTCGGTTACCGGCTAGCCTTCATCGCTTTGATGAAAGGCGTCGGGGGCTTCAAACGCCACTTCGCCGTCGACCACGGTCATCCAGGGCTCGACGGTGAGGATGTCCGCTTCGGGAATTGTCATGATGTCGGCCGAGAAAATGGTCAGATCAGCGATTCGGCCCTCCTGGATCGTGCCGAGCTCATCCTCGCGGAAAGAGGCATAGGCCGGCCAAGCGGTGAAGAGCTTGAGCGCATCCTCGCGCGACAGCGCTTCCTCCGGATGCCAGTCATCGCCCTGAAAGCCATCAAGCGCAGCGCGTGCGGTGGCGGCATAGAATTCGATCCGCGGATCGCCCTGCTCGACCGGAGCATCGGTGCCGCCGGTGATGTGGGCGCCGGCATCGAGCAGGCTCTGCCAGGCATAGGCACCCTCCAGACGCACTTCACCCAGCCGGGCCGGTGCGAAATAAAGATCACCAATCGCGTGCGAGGGCTGCATCGAAGCGATAACACCGAGCTCGGCAAAGCGCGGGATATCGTCCGGATTGATGATCTGGCTGTGCTCATCGCGCCAGCGATGCTCGGGCAGGGCCCGTTCTTCCGGCGGCACGGCGGCGAGCGCTTCCTCGACCCAGTCGAGCAGGACCCGGTTTCCACGATCACCGATCGCATGCACATTGATCTGGACCCCGGAACGCAGGGCTTCGGTCATGACACCCAGCATCTCATCGCCCTCGGGGAAGAGCAGGCCGGAGCTTTCGGGGCGGTCGGAATAAGGTTCCAGCAGCGCCGCGCCACGCGAGCCCAGCGCGCCATCCATATACATTTTGACCGCACGCGTGATGACGCGGCCATTGGCGGCGATACGCGGCGTCTGGGTGGCAAGCCAGGCATAACCATCCGGATTGATCGAGATGTAGTCGCGGATCGGTAATCGACCGGCTTCGGCGAGCCCCTCGATCATTTCGACATCCTGATAGGGCACCGACATGTCGTGTGCCCCGGTCCAGCCACGGCTGGCCATCACTTGCGCACCCTGGGCATAGATATCCGCGCGCACATCGCCCGTTGGCTGTTCGACCAGCGCCCTGACGGCACCTTGGGCCGCGTCAATCAGCATGCCATCGGGCTCGCCATCGGCTTCGCGCAGGATCTCGCCGCCATCGGGCGCGACACTGTCGAGGCCAATGCCCGCCTGTTGCAGTGCCAGCGTGTTGGCGACCGAGGCATGGCCATCGGCGCGGGTCAGGATCACGACATGGTCCGGTGCCACGACGTCGAGATCATGGCGATTGGGGAAGCGGCCTTCGGGCCAATGGGTTTCGATCCAGCCACGGCCAAAGAGCACGCTGCCCGGATCAAGCTCTGCGGCTGCGGCAGCGATTCGCGCCTGCAGATCGGCAATCGAGGTCACATCGTCCAGATTGAGCGTGCGCTCGCGGGCACCGACGCCGAGTACATGCACATGGCTGTCGGTGAAGCCGGGATACATCGCGCCGCCATTGAGGTCGATCGTCCGGGTTTGCGGCCCGATCCAGATCCTGGCACCAGCTTGCGGCCCGGCGAAAACAATGCGGCCGCCCTGCACTGCAACGGCCTGGACGGTCGGTTGGTTGTCATTGGCGGTGTGGATGCTGCCGCCCCAGAAGACGAGATCGGCGGCCGGCATGGCGCCATCGTCTGCGAAATCGAGCGTGGCCTCGTCGTTCGCTGGCGCAGCGGCCTCGTCAGACGGTACGCCGCAAGCGGCCAGCGCCCACAGACAAAATGGAAGAATGAATTTCATCGCGCGCATGACCGCCTCCCCGCTTCAAGACGGGCAAACTATCCTCGCGACGCGCATACGACAACGCCCGCTGCAGACAGCGGGCGTTGGCAGAATAACGATCAGAGCCGAATCAGGCTGCGGCAACCGCCTCGGGTGCAGCAGAGGCCTTTTTCAGTGCGCGTTTGATCTTCAGGGCACGATCTGACAATTTCTCGTCACGAGCCTTGAGCAGGAAGGCATCGAGCCCACCGATATGATCAACGCTGCGCAGCGCCTTGGCGGCAATGCGGAGCTTGAAACTGCGGCCCAGCTTCTCGGAAGCCAGGGTCACATCGCACAAATTCGGCAGAAAGCGACGGCGGGACCTGTTCATGGCGTGGGAAACATTATTCCCGGACATGACACCCGTACCAGTCAGTTCGCAGCGACGCGCCATAGTCGCACCTTTCCAAAATAAAAACTTTCGCTCGGGCCTTGCGACCAGAGTGGGAGCGGGCGAGATAGAGGAGGCGGCTCGCCTCGTCAAGCTTGCGGCGTTCATCTTGCAGTGGGTTTGGGTATATTATTGCAGTATGAGGCCGTCAATCTGGACCCGACGGTCCGGCAAAGGGAGTACAGGGCGTGAAACAAGTGTGGTTAGCGGGCGCAGCAGCGCTGGGTCTGGTTCTGTCCGGCAGCGCCGGCAATGCAGAGGACGCAGTTGGCGCAGCGGCGACGGCCCACGCCCCCGGCACGCATGGCGTGACCGTGCAGTATTCCGGTTCGGTGCTGATCTTCCAGGTCGCCGATATCAGCATCAGCACTGAATATGCCGCCGACACCTATCAGGCTGCAGCCCGTTTCACCGCCGCCGGCCTGGCGGCGCTATTCACCGATGCCGACATCGAAGCCGGTGTCAGCGGTTATCGCGATGGCGCGCAATTGCAGCCTTATCGCTATAGCCATCTCAATCATGCCAGTTCGAAGAATCGCATTGTCGGAATCGACTTCCCCGACGGCGTCGCCATGCCCGACGTCAATCCGCCCTTCGGCAATATGGGCGAACCCGCCGCGAGTGACGCCGACCGCGCTGGCGCCCGCGACCCGATCTCGACCCTGCTGGCGATGGGGCTCGGCGCAGTCTCGTCCGGAAGTTCACGCTGTGATGGCCGCCTGCCGGTGTTCGACGGTCGTGCCCGCTATAATCTTCGCTTCGAGGATGGGGGCCACAAACAGGTCCGCACCCGCGCCTGGAGCGGCGAGGCCCTGATCTGCCGCGCCTATTACGAGCCGATCTCGGGCTATGAGGCCGACGAATTCCCGACCGCCGACGATATCGCCGACCCGATTGATTTCTGGCTCGCGCCAATCAATGGCGGCGAATTCTATGTGCCGGTAAAAATCCGCACCAATGCGGGCTTCGGCGGCGTCACCGTCTCGGCCCGCTCAATCGAAACCTTCTGACCGCACGCCCCCCTCGCCCCCTCTCGCCGGGTGTCCTAGACTTTGGCGACTCGTAACGGGAGAGCGGCGTGACGGCGCATCGCGATACCGACGGCCAGATAACTGCGGCCCTCGGACCGACCAATACCGGCAAGACGCATCTGGCGGTCGAGCGCATGCTGGGCCGGTCGTCGGGCATGATCGGCCTGCCTTTGCGCCTGCTGGCGCGCGAGGTCTATGACCGCGTCGTCCGCGCCAAGGGGGCTGCCGCCGTCGCGCTGGTGACGGGCGAAGAGAAGATCGTGCCGAAATCGGCGCGCTATTTCATCTGCACCGCCGAAGCGATGCCGCTCAATCTCGATGTCGCCTTCGTGGCGATAGACGAGGTCCAACTCGCCGCCGATCCGGAACGCGGCCATGTCTTCACCGACCGCATGCTGTATTGCCGCGGCAGCCAGGAGACGATGCTGCTCGGCGCAGCGACGATGGGGCCGCTGATCCGCGAACTGATCCCCTCGGCGCATATCGCAACGCGCGAACGCTTCTCCCAACTCAGCCATACCGGCCCGGCCAAGCTGACGCGCCTGCCGCGGCGCTCGGCGATCGTCGCCTTCTCGGCCGAGTCCGTTTACGCCATTGCCGAGCTGATGCGGCGGCGGCGCGGCGGTGCGGCGGTGGTGATGGGCGGTCTGTCGCCGCGCACGCGCAATGCCCAGGTTGAACTCTACCAGTCGGGCGAAGTGGACTTCCTCGTCGCCACCGACGCCATCGGCATGGGGCTCAACATGGATGTCGACCATGTTGCCTTCGCCGAGAGCCGCAAGTTTGACGGCCGCAAGCGCCGCCGCCTCAGCGCGGCCGAACTGGCCCAGATCGCCGGCCGCGCCGGACGTTTTCGCAATGATGGCACATTCGGTGAGACCGCCGATTGCGGCCCCTTCGATCCTGATCTGGTGCGGCGGATCGAGAATCATCAATTCGCGCCGGTCACCAAGCTGCAGTGGCGCAATCCCGATCTCGATGAGCGCTCGCTCGACGCCCTGCTCGATTCGCTCGCCGAGGCGCCCGACCATCCGGCGCTGGAGCGGGCGCGTGAAGCGATTGACGAGCGCACCCTGGCCCTCCTCGCTGCCGACCCGCAAATCCGCGACCGCACCGCCTCCATGGCCGGTGTGCGGCGGTTGTGGGATGCCTGCCGCCTGCCCGATTTTCGCAAGGCGACGATTGACGCCCATGCCAACCTGGTGCGGACCGTCTTCCTGCATCTGACCGGCCCCACCGGCCATTTGCCCGATGACTGGCTCAACGGCCATTTGCAACGCCTCGACCGCACCGATGGCGAGGTCGACGTGCTCGCCGCCCGCCTGACCCAGGTCAGAACCTGGGCCTATGCCGCCCACCGTCCGGACTGGACGGCTGATCCGGAGCATTGGCAGGAACGCACCCGAGAAATCGAGGACGCCCTGTCCGACGCCCTGCACGAAAAGCTGATGCAGCGCTTTGTCGACCGCCGCACCGGCGCGTTGATGAAGGGGCTGCGCGATGAGCGTGAATTATTGGCTGGCGTCTCGCCGGAGGGCGAGATCACCGTCGAGGGCCATTATGTCGGCCGTCTGGCCGGTCTGACCTTCAAGCCCGACGCCCAGGGCCGCGAACTGGCAGCACGGGCGCTGCGCTCGGCGGCGATCGAGGCGCTGCGGCCCGAGGTCAATCGTCGGCTCGGCGCACTGGCCCGCGTCGCGATTGCAGACATTACGCTGGGCGAAGACGGCAGTATTACCTGGCTCGGCGAGCCGATTGCCCGGCTCACTGCCGGTCCCACCGCACTGCGGCCTGCCGTGACCCTGATCGGGGCCGAGATTGGGGCGCCGGAAGCGCGCGCCCGCGCCCGCTCCCATCTGGAAAGCCTGGTCAGCCAGCTGGCGCAGACCCGGCTGGCACCGCTGCTCAAACTGCGCGACGGCGCCAATGGCGACAGTCTGGCGGGTCTGGCCAGCGGGATTGCCTGGCGCCTGTTCGAAGCCGGCGGCGCCCTGCCCCGTACCGAGGCCGGCGAGGAGATCCAGGCGCTGTCCCCGGCGGAGCGCCGCACCTTGCGCGCGTTGGGCGTGCAGATCGGCGAGCACATGATCTATGTCCCGGCGCTGATCAAACCGGCGGCCGCCCGGCTCAACGCCCTGCTGCGCGCCATCCACGCCGGCGATACTCGTCCCGCGTGGCGGCCAGCACCGGGGCTGACCTCGCTGCCGCGCGATACCGGCCGCTCAGCCAGCGATCATATCGCCATCGGATACCAGCCCTGCGGCCCGCGCGCCGTGCGCTTCGATATCCTCGAACGCTTGGCTGATATCATTCGCGACGCCCGTACCGCCCAAGGCAAGGGACAGTTCACGCTGAGCCCGGCGATGACGGCCCTGCTTGGCTGCAATCTCGAAGATTTGCGCAGTATTCTCGGAGCGCTCGACTATCGACGTTTGCAGAAGGGCAAGGCGCCGGATCCGGCAGCTGAGGAAGTCTGGGTACGGCGTCGCCGCAAGCCGAGCCGGCCTATGCCGGTCGCGGTTCCGGCTGTGGCTGATGCCGGGCATCCCTTCTCGGCTCTGGCCGAACTGAAGTTTGCACCGACGCCAGCGAAGCGCCCGGTCGCGCAAACCACAAACCGGCGCAAGCGGCGGCGGCCGCCACGACAAAAGGCTGGCACATGACGGCTGAGACGGACGAGCAACGGATCGATCTGTGGCTGTGGCATGCCCGCATCTACAAGACGCGCAGCCTGGCGACGGCGATGGTCGCCAAGGGACGGATCCGGGTGACCGCCAATGGCTTGACCCGCCGGGTTTCGAAGCCGGCAACACGGGTGCGCGCAGGCGATACATTGACCCTGCTGCGAAACGGATCAATTGTCTGCCTGACCGTTCTGGCACTGGCGCCGCGCCGCGGCACGGCGTCGCAGGCCCAGGCGCTCTACCAAATACCGGACGAAGATCTGCCGGAAGCGAAAAATGCCGATGACCGCGTCAGCGCCCGATAGCCCGGAGCCCGCCCATGTTTGACAAGCTGAAACAGATGTTCGCGGGCAGCGCCGCTCCGTCGCGGCCGGAACTCGACGCGCACACCGCCGCCACGACGCTGCTGGTCGAGGCCGCGCTGGCTGACGGGATTTATGCGGATTGCGAACAGGACCAGATCAGGGAAATCCTCGCCGCAGCCTTCCTGCTTGAGCCTGATGCTGCGGAACGGATGCTCGATCAGGCCGAGGACTTGGCCGAGGCGGCGATCGACCATCACCGCTTCACCAAAGTGGTCAAGACCGGTTTGAGCGAACAGGCCCGGATCGCCTTGATCGAACAGATCTGGCTGGTCGCTCTGGCCGACGGCGAGAAATCTCCGTTCGAAGACGCCTTCGTGCGGCGGATTGCGCCGCTGCTCGGAATCGACGACCGCGAACGGGCGTTTGCCCGGGCCCGGGCGGAAGAGACGATCAGCAAGCGTTGACAAAACCGGGGCGGCAGCCCATGTCCGCCAAGCCCCGCCAATCCTCTGCATGACCGGTTACCATGACTTATATTGTCACTGACGCTTGCGTACGCTGCAAATACACAGATTGCGTCGAGGTTTGCCCCGTCGATTGCTTCTACGAGGGCGAGAATTTTCTCGTCATCCATCCCGACGAGTGCATCGATTGCGGCGTCTGCGAACCGGAATGCCCGGTCGAGGCGATCAAGCCCGACACCGAGGACGATCCGGACGGCAAATGGCTGGCGATCAATTCCAAGTTCGCCGAGAGCTGGCCCAATATCGCGGTGCGCAAGGATCCGCCCGCCGATGCCGACGCCATGGCGGAAGAATCCGGAAAGTACGAAAAATATTTTTCGGAAAAACCCGGCTCTGGCGACTGAATTCGTCCGTACACCGCGCTCTAGCGTTTGGATTTTGCACTATTTTGTGATATGTAAGTCACATTGATGGGCGGCGCGTCTGGCGCTGCCCGCTTTTCTGGATGGTGGATCACACACAATTTCGACGATCTCGGAGCCGGGCGGATGCCGGAACCACTTTGAGGCCGTTGGCGCATTCCTGTGTGTTACCCCTTGAAAAGCTTAGCGAGAGTGTATCAATGACGAAGAAAACCGCCAACGACAACAGATCTTTCAAACAAGGCGATTTCATTGTGTATCCGGCCCACGGTGTTGGCCAGGTATCCGGCGTTGAGAAGGATTCGGTCGCAGGTTTCGAAATCGAAGTTTACGTCGTGACCTTCGAACAGGACAAAATGACCTTGCGGGTACCGACCGCAAAAGCCGATGTTTCCGGCATGCGTCCGCTTTCCAGCGACCGTATCGTCAAGGATGCGCTGAAAACGCTCAAGGGCAAGGCCCGGGTCAAGCGCACCATGTGGAGCCGTCGTGCCCAGGAATACGAAGCCAAGATCAATTCCGGCGATCTGATCATGATTGCCGAAGTTGTTCGCGATCTGCACCGCGCCGAAGACCAGCCGGAACAGTCCTATTCGGAACGTCAGCTGTATGAATCCGCTGTCGACCGCATGGTTCGTGAACTGGCTGCCGTCGAGAATATCGAGCACGAAAAAGCACGCGATCTGCTCTCCGCCTCGCTGATCAAGAAAGCCGCCTAGGTTTTCAGCAAAAGTGGGAACCGGTTTTGCGGTTTGAAAATGCCGGCCACCAAGGACTCAGCATTTTCAGTACCGGCAGTTAGCGACCAAGCCTGATCATGAAGACGCCCGGCCCTGTGCCGGGCGTTTTTGTTGTGGCGCACGCGTTACGATGCCTGGCCTGACTGGTGCCCAGCGGCCTACCCATCCAGCATTTCGATCCGCTCGGGATGATCAATCCGGATCATCGGTCCATTCTCGGCCTCGATCCAGCCACGCACCCGGACGCGGTGGCCTGTCAGATCGGCCAGCGGCCGGCCGGCCGCCTCGAATGCCGCTTCGTCAGCCGCTTCGACCACGACCGTGAAGTCGGTGCGGTAATCCGCTCCGAAATTGATATAGGTCCGCCCCGAGCGTAGCCGGGTGACCTCGATCACCCGCCCCTCAACCAGCTGGACCGAACCGATATCCTGCGCCAACCTGTCCGGATCAGTGTCGCGGACATGATTGGCGGGGTTAGACCACAGACCGAGACCCGCCTCGCGCGCACCGGCCTCCAGCTCGAGCAAGGCGGGCGCGGCCAAGTGATTATCCTTATGGCTGAGCACCCGCGCCTTCCCGGACGCGACAAGCGCCGCCTGGAGCCAGGCGCCGTCCTGAGCGCGATAGGCTTGCGCAACGGCACGGTCATAGCGGTCACGGTGCAGGCCATCATAGGCGAGCCTGACCGCCCGCCCCTGCAGCCCCTGCAACCCGGCCTGCAGGCCTTGGCCTGGCCCTGTTTCAGCGGATCCGGCGTCACGGGTTGCGGCCACCGGCAAATCAAGTTCCGCCAACCGGACTTCAAGCGGGCCCGCTTCCGTCTCCAGCATCAGGCTCAACGGGCCAACGATCTCGCTCACGGTCCCGGTTTCGCCAGCCTCGAACCCGGCTTCAACTTCGGCCACGGCGCCAGCCGCTGCGCCAGCCGCTGCCCCAGCCGCTGCCCCAGCCGCTGCCCCGGTCTCGCCACCCGCGCCAGATTCCGTGCACGCCACGAGGGCCAGTATCGCCAACAGTTTCAGAAAATCCGGCATCTCTCCCTCCGGCAATTTAACTGTAACTTAGTTTAATACACTTATTGGTTGCTTTTTCAACTCACAACTGGTGCGGGCAATGTGATTTGTGCCAACTGCGCTTCACTGCCCCCAAAAGCCCCGGCGTTTACCAATCATTTTATCCTGCGGCGTTAACTAAGCGGGACATTCTGATCAGGGATCTGCGCCATGACCGCCTACGCCTATACCGACGACACCAAGCCCTACGACGACGGCGCCGGCGCCGCCGCCGCAGCACAAGTCATCGCCGACGCAATCGGTGAGACCGCCGCGCGCGCTTCCCAGGGCGCTGATGCGGCCGAAATTGCCCGCGATACGATGAACCAGATCGAGGAATCGAGTCAGGTTCTCGAACGCCGCGTCGAAGCCCTGACCGATGCGTCCAAGCGCATCAATGCCATTCTGACGACGATCGAAGCGATTGCGAGCCAAACCAATCTGCTCGCCCTCAACGCCACCATCGAAGCGGCTCGCGCCGGTGAAGCCGGTCGCGGTTTTGCCGTCGTTGCCGGTGAAGTCAAAGCCCTGGCCGGCCAGACCGCCAAGGCAACCGAAGACATCGCCGCCCGCATCTCGGCGCTGGACAATGAAGTGAAGGAAATCCTCGACGGCGTCCGCGGCTCCGGCGTCTCGGTCGCCCGCGGCAAGGAAGCCGTCGACCAGATGACCAAGGCAACCCAGGAAGTTTCGCAGCAACTCAACCGCCTGCGCGACAAGGTGCGTTGAGCCGACCGCACAATAATTGACGAACCAGGGCGGCAGGCTGAACAGCCTCGCCGCCCTTTTTCATGCGCGCGATTCGGTACAGACGCAGGACAGACTTCAACCGCACCGCAAAACCGTCTAAGAGCGAACCCGGTCGACCCCGTAGCTCAGCAGGATAGAGCAACAGATTCCTAATCTGTAGGTCGCGCGTTCGAATCGCGCCGGGGCCACCATTGTTTGCGACAAAGCCGCGAAGAATGCCCCGCCGAAGCCCGCAGGGCGAAGGCGGGCGGGCGGGGATGCGCAACGAGGACTGGGCGCCAAAAGTTGGGCTATCAAAGGTCTGAGCGCCACAGCGTGACCAGGTTCTAAATTCACTCGGTTTTGTCGATGCTTCGTTGCCAATAATGGGTGCCTGTCACCATTTATCGGCATCGTTGCGTCGTTGCTTTGGGGCCTGTATCGGGACACCATTTCCCCGATGATTTGGCGTCCACCAACCCGTCCGGCAAGCAGGTTGCCGGCCCTGCGTCCAGAGCGACCGCCCGGCTGTTGTGACAGCCTGGCCACGAAACCGATCGCCCAGAGTCGGGCAATTTAGTCGGAAGAAATGCCCGCCAGCGCGCCGCGCACTCGCCGTAGGGGGTGATCCGTCGGCCGGCTGCGCGGATGGACTCGTCACCCCCAGCCGCTGACGTTCCACCGAGTTCAGCACGCCAAATGTAAGATGGAATTGCGAGGGCATTAGACCATCCGGCGGATGGATCTCAGGGACAGATCGCGCCTCTTGTTAGTGGAGTTGGCAGAGGCGACCACATGATTGAACAATACTTGTCCGGACCCCATAGGCGCGCCTTGAGTGTTCGTGATGATGAGCATTCTCCGGGGAACCGACATCCGAACGGTTATGTCCTGACGGTGATCGTGCCGACCTTCAACGAAATCGGAAATATCGAGGCGTTGTTGGACAAATTATCTGCGTCAATGGGCGAAATTCCGTGGAATATCATCTTCGTCGACGATGACTCTCCAGATGGGACCGCCGTCAAGGTCAAACAAATCGCGCTCGCGCAACCCAATGTGACGTGCATTCGCCGGTTGAACCGGCGTGGCCTAGCCGGTGCCGTCATTGAGGGCGTAATGGCAAGTTCAGCCCCCTTCATCGCGGTCATGGATGGGGATTTGCAACATGACGAGAAGCTCCTCCCCGTCATGTTGGATGTGCTGACGTCAGGCGGCGCGGACCTCGTTGTGGCGAGCCGCTTCCTCAGCAGTAACGACCCCATTGGCCTGTCACCGATGCGCCGGGGCGGCAGCAAGCTGGCCAACGCCCTGACCAACCGGGCCCTGGGCACAAAACTCAGCGATCCGCTGAGCGGGTTTTTCATGACCCGGCGCGATTTGTTCGATTGCGTTGCCGACCGATTGTCGGTGAACGGGTTCAAGATTTTGCTTGATTTTGTCGGCGCGTCGAAATCCTCCTTGCGGATCGCCGAACTGCCATTCGAGTTCGCCTTCAGGCAATCTGGGGACAGCAAACTCGACTTGAAGGTCGCTATTGATTTTTGTGGATTGCTCCTCTCACGGCTGACACGGAATGTGGTGCCGACCCGATTTTTTCTGTTCGCCCTGGTCGGGGTTTCAGGCCTGCTGATCCATTTGACTGTGTTGAGGGTTCTGCTCGCATCCGGTTTCGCGATGGCAAATTTGGTGGCCGGCTTCAGTGCGATGACCTCAAACTACGCGATCAACAATGCACTCACCTATCGCGACCGGCGCAAAAAGGGGGTCGCCTGGTTGTGGGGATATCTTCGTTTTGGCGGCGTCTGTGCGACCGGTCTTGTCGTCAACATGGCCGTCGGGATGATTGCATACAGATGGGGCCTGCCTTGGTGGTTGGCCGGGGCGTCCGGCGCGCTCATGGGGGGGGTGTGGAATTACGCCATGGCCTCCAGGGTCGTTTGGTGAGAATCGCGGCCATGCGCATCGGTTGGGTGGAACGCCACCCGCTTTCGACCCTAGTCCTGCTCGTGTTGGTCGTGCGGTTGGGCCTGGCGATGATCGCGCCGCTCACTGAGGACGAAATCTATTACCGACAATGGGCTGCACACTTTCAGTTCGGATATTACGATCACCCCCCAATGATCGCCTGGTGGATTGATCTGGGCGTCAAGCTCGTCGGGGATAATCGCCTGGGCATCAGACTCCTGCCGGTCCTGTCGACGTCTGTGATCAGCGCGATTCTGGCCCAGCTTGTCTCTGAACTCGGGGCTTCGCGGGCGCTGGCGCTACGGGCTGCAATCTGGTTTCAAGCCATGTTCCTGGTCGCACTCGGCGGCATGCTGGCAACCCCAGACGCACCATTGACCCTGTTCTGGAGCCTTACATTGCTCGCGACGGTCCGGGCGAGCAAACGCTCGGAGACCGGGCCGTGGCTGCTGGTTGGCGTCCTGATGGGGCTCGCATTGCTTTCGAAATATTCGGCCCTATTCTTGGCGTTCGGACTTCTGCTTTGGGCGCTGTCCACCCCGGGGAGACGCGCGATGCTCAGCCGGTCTGGGCCGTGGCTCGCAGGCTTGATCGCGCTGGCGTTCTTCGCTTTCAATGTCGACTGGAACGCCCACCATCACTGGGTGACCTTCAGCAAGCAATTTGGCCGCGCGGTCCCGCATTCGCTTGATGTTTCCAAATTACTGGAACTTCTCGTGGGTCAATTCTTGCTGCTCAACCCGATTATCGTCATCCTTGCCGCGTGGTCGGTGTTGGCCCGCCGCCGGCTCGTTTCGAGCGACAATTCTCCTGATTTGTCATTGCTTGTCTTCACCGTTTTACCGTTCGTAGCCTACCTCGTCCTTCACGCCGTCCACAGTCGGGTGCAGGCGCACTGGCCGGTCCCGATATATCCGGCAATTGCGGCGCTGGCAGCGATCTGCGTTGGTGATGCACGCTTGACGGGATGGCCTGCCCGTCTATCGCGGAGCGTTGTGCCCGCCGCTGCCGGCATCGCGTTGCTACTCGGGGGTGCAACGGCCTTTCCCGGGGCGGTCCCGGGCCTCGACCCCGCCCGGGGGTTGCGCGGTTGGCCAGAGTTCGCAGCTCGGATCGACAATCTGGCGCAACAGGAGAGCGCGAGCTGGGTGGGGTCAATCAGCTACGGGACGGCAGCGAGCCTTGCGCGCGCGCACCCGGCAGATACCCCTGTCCTACAATTATACCAACGAGATCGGTACACGACTGCCGATCCATCATGGACAATCGACGCCGCCCAGCCCGGCCTGGTGGTGGATCTGGTGCGCCGCGTCCACATCAGTGACCTGGAACTATGTTTTGCCGAGATCGAACAATTGCCCGACCTTGAAAGAGTTGGTCCGGACGGCCATAGCACCCTGTATACGGTCGTTTTGGTGAGCGGCCCGTTGCGCCCCTTCGTCCAGGCGGGGTGCTGGGATCGAATCCTCCCATCGAGCGAGCCCGCCGCTGACTGAAGTGATCCTGGATCGGCCGATGCTATGTCAGCTGTGTTCGGTCAAGCGCTCGTCCGCGGGCATATCCGGGCTGAGGATCGCGTCGAGAAAATAGGCCGAGAGTTCAGCGCGGTTATTCAGGGCCGACTTGCGGTAGATCGATTGTGCCTGTTGCCGGACTGTCGATTCATTCGAATGGCGCACGGCAGCGATTTGTTTGTGAGAGCAACCCTTTAGCATCAAGCTGGCGATGTCTCGTTCGGCGACGCTCAATTCCCAGTCGTTGAACTGGGACAGAACGGCTGCTCGAAAGCCATTGATCTGGTCGCGCTGGCTTTCCCGCCATTTTTGATTTTCCGCCCGACTTCCAGAGAGATCCTCCATCAGAACATCGTGCCGGCCCCGGATCTCGCGCATTTCCAACATCAGCCAGCTCATCGACGCAATTGTTCCAGCGAAGACCAGAAGTTCGAACAGGTCACCGGCTAACGCGACGGGGTCAGAATCCTTCTCGCCGCCGAAATATTCCAACGCGGTGGGGAGGGAGAGCAGGACGACAGCTACCGTCCCGATAATCACGGTCCGGCGGATACGCGGATCCCGGAGCGCCAGCCAAAATCCAGTGGGTTTCCCAGATGAGTTTAGAGGCATTGGCATTGTTTCCCATCTGTATGGCCCGCGCCGCGCCCGGACATCCTGGACCACCGCTGGTCCCGGATCTCAACACCTATGGCGAACGTGGTGGATCAATCATCTACCTCAAACGGATAGTCAGAAAATCCCCAGACTGCGCCATATGTGCGATTGAGCGGATCGGCATCCTGCTGTGATCTTAGCGGTGTCGGACACAGGAGAATAGCCTGAATCATGATGCTCTTGAAACCCTTGGCGGCATGTGCCTTGGCTATGGTCGCGATCAGCAACCCTGCCTATCTCGCCTCGCCCTCGAGTTTGAACCTTGATGAGTTACGATCCGCGCCGGAAATTGGCGTGGAGTCGGATCATGTCCAGATCACAGCGCGATATTCCAGCACGGTGCTTTTCTTCAAGGTGGGCGACATCTCGGTAACCGCGGATTTGACGCCGACCAGTTACCGGGCCGAGACGACCATTCGCGCTGCCGGCTTGGCGGCACTGTTCGCCGATATTGATATTCAGGCTGATGTCTCAGGGCTGCTCGGACCCGGAGGGGCTGCGCCGGAGCGCTACGGACTGGTGAACACGACGCCATCGAAATCACGTTCTGTCGAGATGCGTTTTCCCGAGGGTGTCGCCGTCGCCACCGCTACCCCGCCATTCGGCTCGCTGGGGGACCCCCCCGCAAGTGAGATCGACCGGACCCAGGTCCTCGATCCGATGACCGCATTTTTTATTCTCTCCGGTCTCGTGCCGGGTATTGCAGAGGCCAATTGTTCGGGCTCATTGCCCGTCTTTGACGGCAAGCAACGCTATGAAATTCGGCTAAGGGCGGCGGGAACCCAGCGCATCCGGACGGAGGCATGGTCCGGGGAGGCGAGGATTTGTGAAGCCTGGTATTTTCCTGTGTCCGGATACGACCCGGAAGATTATCCGACCGAGCGCGAAATGAGATACCCGCTCCTCATCTGGCTGGCGACATTTGCTGATAATCAAATCCAAATCCCGGTCCGCATCTTCACCAGAGCGGGGCTGGGCGGCGTAACAATCGAAGCGCGGTCTATCGAGCTGACTGAGGGCTAATCGCATAAGCAAACGAGTTGCCAAGCTTGTTGGATGGACGCGGTAACGGAGAGTGGGCATCCGTCGCGCCTATCATCCAGAAGATAATTTGGGCGTTCAGGAAGGCGAGGCGATCCGCTTCTGGATGGTCACTGCCATTGAGCAGTGAAAGGCACTCAACGAGCCCCGACCCTCCATTGGAATTATACTTGATCATCGGCGGGACGGCGAGCACCTTTCTTCTTGCGCGCCACTAGAACATGTCCTCGATTTCGGCGTGAAGGCCCGTCGTGCGGGGTTGGATGACGAGTTCAAGATCCAGCGCCCGGAGCAAATCCATGATGGTGGATAGTCTGACGCCTTCAAGCCCGCCTTCAACGTCCGAAATCGTGCCCTGGCGCAGCCCCGCCTTGTTCGCCAGTGCGGCTTGAGTGTATTTGCGCAGACGACGAAAGCGCCTCACGGCGACGCCAAGCTGTTTTGGGGATCTGACTGGCGCGTTCATGGCCGCTCCTGTTTCCAGGAATATACGCAACAGCGGATAAGCCGGCTTTATACGTTAACGCGGATATATATCGATAATACGTATAAAATCACGACAATCTCATCACCGCAAACCAACGGAGGCGGTCGATAGAAAATATCGCCAGCCCTTTAGTCGAAGCGGAGAATGACCCTCGCGCGACTACCCCAGCGTCGCCATATCCACCACAAACCGATATTTCACATCACCCTTGAGCATCCGCTCATAGGCTTCATTGATGCCGTCCATCGGGATGATCTCGATGTCGGAGACGAGGCCGTGTGTGGCGCAGAAATCGAGCATCACCTGGGTTTCGGCGATGCCGCCGATCAGGGAGCCGGCGATGGCGCGGCGGCGGCCGATCAGCTTGCCGACCGAGGGTGATGGATGCGCCACTTCGGGCACGCCGACCATCACCATGGTGCCATCGCGTTTGAGGCAATCGAGGAAAGGGTCGAGATTATGGGCGGCGGCGACGGTGTTGAGGATAAAGTCGAGCTGGCCGCGCATCGCCTTCATCTGGTCGCGATCCTTGGAGATCACGACTTCGCTGGCACCGAGCCGCCTGGCGTCTTCGGCCTTGCCCGGTGAGGTGGTGAAGAGCACGACTTCGGCACCCATCGCGGCAGCGATCTTGACGCCCATATGGCCGAGCCCGCCAAGACCGACGACACCGACGCGCTGGCCGGGGCCTACTTTCCAGTGGCTGAGCGGCGAATAGGTGGTGATGCCGGCGCACAGGAGCGGCGCGGCACCGGCCGGATCCATGCCCTCGGGCAGGCGAAGAACGAAGTCCTCCTTCACCGTCATGCGCTGGGAATATCCGCCAAAGGTGTGGCCGCCGTCGGGCAGGCGGCCATTATAGGTGCCGGTCATGCCGGTATCGCAATATTGCTCCAGCCCTTCATGACAACTCGGGCAAGTGCCGCAACTATCGACCATGCAGCCAACGCCGACCTTGTCACCCGCCTTGAACTTGGAGACGCCCTCACCACAGGCCGTCACCGTGCCGATGATCTCGTGTCCGGGAACGCAGGGGTAAAGCGTATTGCCCCACTCGCCGCGCGCCTGGTGCAGATCGGAATGGCAAACGCCGCAATACTCGATCTCGATCAACACCTCGCCAGCGCCGGGCTCACGGCGATCAAAACGGATCGGCGCCAGGGCGGCGTCGGGGGCAGAGGCGGCATAACCGAGTGAAGCGGGCATGGGGGTATCCTTGTGGGTGGAGCGGAGCCCCCAATCTAGGCCGTCGACACCGCTGGCGAAAGGGCAAGGGCGAGCTTAGCGCAGCCCGATAATCCCGGCCTGGCCACCAAACACGCCGCTTTGCCCGCAATGGTGCGAGCGGCGGGCGGAGAAGAGGCGGGTCTTTTCGGCATAGGTGCACAGGGGTGAGCGTTCGATCTGCGCGCCGGGGATGCCGGCGGCGAGCAGTTGGCGGCGGCAGGCCTCGCCGACATCAAGCTGAGCCCCGCCCTCGGCGTCAAGCGGCGAGACAATGCCGGCGGTGTCGGCAAAGACCGCTTCGAACTCGGCGACGACCTCCGGACCGACACGGTAATTGGCGGCCGAGATGGCCGGGCCGATGGCGGCGATCAGATTTGCGGGGTCGGTGCCGTATTCGTGGACCATCGCCGCGACGGTTTCGGTGACAATATCCAGCACCGTGCTGCGCCAGCCGGAATGGATCGCCGCGACGGCGCGGCGCTCGGGATCGAACAGCAGGATGGGCGTGCAATCGGCGGTCTGACAAACCAGGCCGATACCGGGCTTGTCGGTGATCATCGCATCGGCCTCACCAGCGGCTTGATCGCCCTTCGGCGCCTGGTCGACGCGCACCACCGCCCTGCCATGCACCTGGATCGCGAAGACGAGATAGTCCAGCCCCAGCGCTTGGCGCACACGTTCGCGATTGGTCGCGACATGTTCGGCGCTATCGCCGCGCGAGCGCGTCATATTGAGCGAGGCATAAGCGCCTTCGCTGACACCGCCGGCGCGGGTGGTGAAGGCGTGAACGATTTCGTCGCGGCCCAGCAGGGGCGAGGTCAGAGGATCGAGGCTCATGGCAAAAATCCGATCCGGTCCGCACCCAGATCAAAACCTTGCCGCGTCAGGGCGATATCGGCCAGCGCCGTCTCGAGCGCCGACCAGTCATCCTCCTCGGCGATCCGGGCCCAGATAGCCTCGACCACATCAATCGTCATGGCGACCGGCTCGCTGCGCTGGAACAGGGCGTGATCCAGCCGCTCAGCGCGAACCGGCGCATGCTGCATCAACAACTCCTGCCAAGCGTCGAAGGCTTCGCCGGCATAGACCGAACCGCGCGGGCCGCGCAGCGCCCGTTCCGCCGAGGCCGAGCCACAGAACCAGTCGAACATCACCGCTTCCCAGGGCAATTGCGACGCGAGCATGAAGGCGAGGAAGGCGCGCAGCATGGCTTCGTCATTGTCGTCGCCGCGCGAGGCGACGCCGAAGCGGGCCAGAAAGGCGTCGAGGAGGGCCTGGCGATAAAGCGGCGGGAAGGTGTTGAGCGCCGCTTCCAGCGGGGCGCGCTCACCGACCAGTGACAGGGCACCAGCCAATTGCTGCAGCCCCCAGAACACTGCTTCGGGTTGGCGCGCATAGGCATAGAGCCCGCTCTCGTCGAAATAGGCGGCGGTGAAACCGGGATCATAATGCGGCAGGAAACGCCAAGGGCCGTAGTCGAAGCTCTCGCCGGTCAGGTTGAGATTATCGGTATTGAGCACGCCATGCACGAATCCCGCGGCCATCCAGCTCGCCGCGAGACGGGCATTGGCGGCAACGACTGCGCCCAGCAGGGCGGCGGGCCGATCCTCGGCGGTCTCAAGGGCGGGGTAGTATTGCGCGATGGCGTGATCGACCAGTGCGGTCATGCGTTCTGGGCTTTGCTCAAAGGCCTGGCGCTGGAATGTGCCGAAACGCATGTGCGAATGGCCCAGCCTTGTCATCACGGCCGAGCGTGTTGGCGAGGGCTCGTCATGGCGTTGCAATGGCTCGCCGGTCTCGAACACCGCAAAGATCTTGGACGTATAGACACCGAGCGCTTCGAGCATCTGGGCCGCGAGAATTTCGCGCACAGCGCCCTTCAGCGTCAGCCGGCCATCGGCTGTGCGTGACCAGGGCGTCTGGCCCGAGCCCTTGGTCGCCAGATCGAGCAGACGCCCCTGCCCGTCGCGCAATTGCGCAAACAGGAAGCCGCGACCATCGCCGATCTGCGGGTTATAGCTGCGAAATTGGTGCCCGTGATAACGCATCGCCAGCGGCTCAGGCTGATTGTCGGGCAAGGCTTCGAAGCGTTGGAAATGCGCGATCCGTGCCGCCTCATCCAGCGTATCGAGCCCGACGGCCGCAGCCCAGCGCCCGTTCCAGAAACGTTCGATCGCCTTGGGAAAGGCGGCGGGCGCGACCGGATCGGCGAAATCGGGGCCCAGGGCCATGAAGCGCGGATCGGGCGTGTAGGGCGGGTTCTGGGACATGGTCACGAGCTAAGCACTCGCCGGCAAAAAGGCAAATGGCCAAAGGCCGAAACGCTCACTTGCGCAGGGAATCACCGAGCGCCAGCGCTGCCCGGTCGATCAGCGCCTTGGTGCCGGGCAGAATGGCTGTGAGGTTGAAATAGCCGTGCGGCAAGGTCTTGCCGAGCTTGTATTCGACCGCGACGCCGGAGGCGATCAGGCGGTCACGATAGGCCTGACCTTCATCACGCAGGGGATCGAGCTCGGCTGCCGCGATATAGGCGGGCGGCAATCCGGTCAGATCGTCTTCGAGCAAAGGTGAGGCGCGCCGGTCGATGACTTGGCTTTCCTCGCCGAGATAATAGCGCACGATCTGATCGAGTGCGACGACGGAAAAGATGTGTCCCTCAATCGCTTTCAGTTTCGATTTACGTCGCTCTGCCAATTGCAGCAGCGGGTAGATCAGCAGCTGGTAGCGCAATTGCGTCCGCCTGAGCTGGGCCAGCACGGCAGCCAGCCCACCGCCCGCCGAATCGCCCGCGACGGCGAGCCGCTGCGGGTCGGCACCGACCTCGTCAGCGCCCTCACCGGCCAGCCAGTCAAAGGCGGCGAGGACATCATCGACCGCAGCAGGAAAAGCATGTTCGGGCGCCAAGCGATAATCAACCGCCAAAACCCGCACGCCGCTGACGGCAGCAAGCCGCCGGCAAAGCGCATCATGGGTCTCCAGATCGCCGATGACATAGCCACCGCCATGGCAGAACAGGACGCAGGGCGCCGGTTCAACCGAGCCGTTGGGAATATAGAGGCGGGCCGGAATATCGCCTGCGGGCCCGGGAATCGCCAGTTCGCGCACCGCCGCCACTGCAGGCGGCGTCACATCGAGATGCGGCGCCGCATCGCGCAACGCTTTGCGCATGTGCGGCGTGGTGCGGCCCGGCTCGAACGGATCGTCGAGGCCGAAACTGTTAAGTGTGCGTGTCCAAGGAGATGTCGTCATCACATTGGATTAGCACAGGCCGGTATAGCCGCAAACCACGCCGGTTCCTCTCATGACCGGACTGCCTTGAGTTCAGCCAGCAGCTCATCCATGATTGCGTAACCGCTCTCCCAGCCCTTGCCCATATGATTGACGGCACCGGCAAAACAGGCCCGTTCGGCCTCGCTCGCCTCGAACGGGACCCAAGTCAATCTCACCCTGGTGCGAGAGCCGTCGACCTCGAACTTCACTTCGGTCAACAGGATACGGGGCCAGTCAGGCATTTTCGGATTGGCGATCGAGTTCCAGTCGGAATCGGTCAGCGAGTGATGGTGCCAGACAAGGCGCCGGGGCGGTGTCACCTCCTTGAAGACGACTTTGCTGAGCATGGAATTTTCGCCCCATTTCATTTCATTCAGCCACAGACCGCCCGGTTTCAGGTCGAATTTGTGAATGATGGTTTCGACACCTGGGCCATACCAGCGCGCCAGAAGCTCGGGATCGGTCCAGGCCTGCCAGACCATCTCCCGCGGCGCGTCGAATACCCGGTCCAAAATGTATTTCGGTTGATCAGTCATGATCCGTTCTCCCGTCTTTGGATTGTTTCATAGTGAGCAGGACGTCATCGAGCTGATCGAAACTCGCGCCCCAATAAGCTTTGAAATCATTGAGCCATTCAACTGCAGCGGCCAGATTGGCGGCGTTCAGCTTTGCCGGGCGCCGCTGCTCATCGACGCCGCGTTCGATCAGACCTGCGCGTTCCAGCACTTTGAGGTGGCGTGATACGGCCGGCTGGCTGATCCGGAACGGTGCGGCGATCTCGTTCACCGAGGCCTCACCACCGGCCAGCCGCGACAGGATCGCTCGGCGAGTCGGGTCAGCCAGCGCCGAGAAGACGGCGTCGAGATCAGGTGAAGCTTTTATATAACCAGATAATTCCATAACATAGTGGTTATATACAAATCGCACGAAGTCAACAGACTTCAGACCGTTCAGACTGGAACAGGCAATTCGGCTTTAGAGCAGCCAGGGCGCAGATTGGCGGTGTTCGATGGTCCGGGACTAATGGATCGCCAGCGAGCCGGTGCGGCTCAGGCGGCCGGCGAGTGCGTCTTCCATCACCGAGCGCAGGGCGCGCCAGGCATCGGCGCCCTCGACCTTGCCCTGACCGTCAAGATCGGTGACCGCCTCATCGGCATAACCGATCGCCTGCGGCCCGTGCAGATCGACCAAGGTCCAAGCGATCTGGCGAATGTCTTCGACGGTGATGTGGACGTGCGGCGTCATGATCGGGCTCTCCGGAGCGTTGGTGTCTTGCCGAAATATCAGCAAGCCCGGGGCCACGCGGCGCGTTCTGTTTTGTGCGTGTTTTCAGCAGCTTAGATTTTGGCGGCAAAATCCGGTCGCGGTCAGGTCTGCCCTCAGGTCGTTTTTGCCGAGTCGATCCGGCCCGGTGCATAACCGCCATGCTCGAGATAATCGGCTTCTTCCGCCGTCGTCTCGCGCTGCAGGGCTTCATTGCGATATGGGAAACGGCCGAAGCGGCGGATGACTTCGCGATGCTTGACGGCATGGTCATGGGTGCCCTGCGACTTCAGCCTGTCGGCCGCCATTTCGACGCAATAATCCTGATCGCTCAGGGCTTCCGAATGCATAAAGGGCATGTAGACGAAGGCACGTTGCTCCTCGGCGATGGCATAGTCAAAGCCGCGCTCGATCATGCCGCGCGCGACCTGTCGGGCGAGCGGATCGAAGGCGAAAGCCTTGCCGGAACCACGCCAGATATTGCGCGGAAATTGGTCAAACAACAGGATCAGCGCCAGCGCATCCTCGGCATCATCCAGCCAGGCATGCTCGCCTGCGCGCAGGATAACCGCCTCGTGCTCGATACAGGCCGCGAAACGCCGCCGCACCCGCGCATCAAAGTCCGGCGAAACGCGATACCAAGCCGCCGGCCCGGCTTCTTCGAACCAGAATTTGCGGATATCCGCCGCCGTGACCGTTGGCGCCGTCATACCCTCAGCCTCCCATCGACAATCTGCTCATAGAGCTCGCGCGTCAGCCGGACATATTTGCCGATCACCGGGTGGTCAACATAGAGCGGATCCTCGATCTGATCGGGATCGAAACCTTCCTTGACCAGCTCGACCTTGCGCAGTTTGAAGGTGCCAGTGGTGTCTGTCTGTTGCTGCAGGCGCAAGAAGAGCGGGCGCGCAAACGCGGGCAAGGCGCGGTGGATGTGCTCGTGCAAGGCTTCCAGGTCGACGACATGATGGCCGGCGACCAGCGCCGCCATCCCGGCGCGGCCGGCATGGCCCTGAACCTCGACGCCATAGACATTGGCCTGTTCAATGCCGTCGAAATTGAGCGCCTCGGCGACTTCGCCGGTTGAGACATTCTCCGACTTCCAGCGATAGGTATCGCCGACCCGGTCGACGAAATAATAATAGCCCAGCGCATCGCGCGTCATCAGGTCGCCGGTGCGGAACCAGGCATCGCCGGGCTTGAAGACGTTACGCAATATCTTCTTCTCGGTGTCTTCCTCGCTGCCATAGCCGTCGAAGCGGAAGCGGGCATCATCGGGGTCGATTCGGCCGATGGCCTCGCCAACCTCGTCGGGCGCACACGTCACGCAATAGCCGTTGGCGCCGCGCAAGGGCATTTCGCTCTCAAGGTCGAATTTGACCAGATCAATATTGAACCGGCTGCGCAGATAGGACGGCACACGTCCGATCGCCCCGGCTTGGTTGGTGGCATTGACGAGACCGACATTGCCCTCGGTTGAGCCGTAGAATTCGACGATTTGCGGCAGCTTGAACCGCTCCTGGAATTGCTCCCAGACATCGCGGCGCATGCCATTACCGATCGCACAGCGCAGCGAGTGGGCGTGTTCCTCGGGCACTTCGGGAGAATTGACCAGGAAGCGGCAGAGCTCGCCGACATACATGAAGAGCGTCGCCCCGAAGCGAACCGTGTCGGGCCAGAAGGCGGAGGCGGAGAATTTCGGCCGGATCACCAGCGCGCCGCCATAGGAGAGCGCACAGCCGACGCCGCACAGCCCGCCGGTGGCGTGATAAAGTGGCAGCACCATCATCATCCGGTCCTGCTCGGTGCATTTGGCGGCGATGGCGAAGATGTTGAGATAGTACAGCGCCCGCACATGCGTCATCAGCGCCGCCTTGGGCAGGCCGGTCGTGCCACTGGTGAACATTTTCAGCACCGGCTCGGAAGACTTGACCGTCGCGCGTACCGACACATCGGGCCGCGCCATGCTTTGAGTTTGGAGCGCTGAATTGAAATCGCGTGAACCGGCGAATTCGCCATCGACACTCCAAGCCTGCGCCTCGATGCCGCCGGCCGCTTCGGCCGAGAGATACGCGTCGGCCAGCGAGGCCTCGACAATGGCGTGGCTGGTCTGACCGATCGTCAGGCAATGGGCGAGCGATTGGCCCTGCAGCTGATTATTGATCAGCGAGGTCACCAGCCCGACCTTCGAAAGGCCAAACCAGATCGCGATATATTCCCAGCGATTGGTCATGAAGAGCGCAACCGTCTCGCCAGGCTTCATGCCCTTTTCCAGCGCCCAATGGGCGACCTGGTTGGCGTAGGCGTCGAACTGCGCATAGCTGACCGAGCCGTCCTCGGTGATCGCCATCGGGCGATCCGCAAAGCGGTCGACTGTCTTTTCGATATGATCGGGCACGCGCAGGCCGGACGCGGGGCCGACCTTCTTGATTTGACCGAGCACGCGCAACATTGCCGACAGATAATCGACCTCGCGCGTAATGGCGGTGAACACTCCCATAGGCCAATTCTCCCGATTGGTTTTGATCAGAGTATGGGCGCGCCGGTTGCGGTCAAGCAAAGGCGGTCTTTGCGCCGGGAGTTGTGAACCAAGTTTCACAAGGTTACGCACAGATTCTGCGGCAAGCCGCGGCCTAGCGGTAGCGCCGCACCCGCGTCTCGGCGAGAAGAGCGAAACAGGCGGCGAGCAGGGCCAGGTCCTTGAGCAGGAAATGGCCGCTGCGCGACAGGGCCGGGAAGCCGCCGAGATCGGCCTGCCAGGCGCCCGGATAGCTGAACAGGAAGGACAGTGTCAGGACAAAAGTGATCGCCGCCAGCGCCAGGCCGAGCCGGAACAGGCGCGGATTGAACCAATAGCCCAACAGAGCCAGCGCGGTCAGGATCTCGATCACGCCAATCAGGGCCGACATGGCCTGTTCCGGGATGAAGGCCTGCATCCAGGCGAAAATCGGGCTGGTGGCGATCAGGGGCGCAATCCCCGCTGCTTCGCTGGCGGTGAATTTCATCAAGCCGATCCAGCCAAGCACGATCACCAGACCGGCCCACATCAGGGGCAGGCTCAAGGCACGGCTCTGGCTGGTCCGGTTGGAGAATATGCGCGAATTGTCGAAACTGCCGCCCCAGATCGCCAGACCAAAAATGGCGAGATATTTCAGCACGCCTTGGCCGGAACCGATCGCCGGAAATCCGCCCTCGGCCTCGAGCCAGACCGGATTGGTCGCCAGTGCCGTCAGCGCGCAGGCCGAGAATATCCCCAGCATCACGAAGCCGATGCGGCGAAAACTGCCCAGCGGCAGCGGCGCCCCGATCAGACCGGCCATCACGATCTGGTAAATCCCCAGCGCCTTTGCGGCCGAGCTGGCCTGCGGTTCAAGCGCGGAGAGGAAAGCATGGCCGGCGATCCAGTCGCCAACAATCGCTTCGCCAACCGGCGTGAAATTCATCGCGCCAAACCACAGGAAAATGATGGCGAGACTCGCGCGCGTAAACAGCAAAGCATTGGTTGTCGGTGGCACGAACCGGTCTCCTGATGGGGCCCGCAAAAGGCTAGCACTGGTGTTCGCCGGTGGCGAGCGCACAGGCAGATGTGGAACAGGACCGGGCTGTGGATATCTGTGCGGCTGGCCAGGCACGGGTTCGAGCGCAGCGGAAGCAATGTTGAGTGGTGGACCGCTGGTGTCCGCCTTCGCCTTCGGCTACGGCGTGACATCCTTCGCTCGGAAGAGCGTTGGGCCTGCCTAGCCGAAGCTCGCGCAGCGAGTGAAGGATGGTGCCCCTGGCCAGACTCGAACTGGCACTCCGTGAGGAAACGGATTTTGAATCCGTCGCGTCTACCAGTTCCGCCACAGGGGCTAACCGTGGGAAATGCAGGAGGCGCAAGCTGACGATCCGCGCGCCTGCTGTCAACGGCCCAATGCGCTCGACCGGCAGCGCTTGCGCAGCTAGGTTTGCGCACGATTTTCAAGACCGGGGTGCATGATGACTGAAACGACTGCTTCGCGCGGGCTGATTGGCGCCCTCGAACAGATTGCCGACAAGGCCGGCGAAGACGGGATGAGCCTTGGTGAATTTGTCGATGCGCTCGGCGAACGCGCCTTCGGGATCATCCTGTTCGCAATGGCGCTGCCGGTCTCCATCCCTTTCCTGTATGGCGTGCCGCAAGTGATGGCGCTGCCGATGATGGCACTGTCGGCGCAGATGCTGCTCGGCCGCGGCGAGCCCTGGCTGCCGGCGCGTTTCAAGGCCAGCCGCCTCGACAAGCGCGGGCTGACGCGGATGGCGCAAGGCGGGCGCAAATGGTTTGGCTGGCTCGAAGCATTGGCGCGGCCGCGGCTGACGGCGCTGTCCGGGCCGATGGCGGAACGGGTAATCGGCGGGATTTTCGTCATCTTCTGCACCAGCATCCTGATCCCGCTGCCGGCGACCAATACGACACCGGGCATTGCACTCGCGATCGCAGCGCTCGGTCTGTTAACCCGCGACGGGCTGTTGGTGCTGGGTGGGCTGTTGCTGGGCCTGGTCTGGATCGCGCTTTTGCTGGTTTTCGGCCACGCAGCGATTGATGTCATCAAGGCCTTCCTGCAATCTGCCTTCTAATATCCCTTCGCCCCGTGTGCGCATTGGTCACGGTGCGAGCGCAATCAAGGTTCAGTAATTATGCCTGAAATGAAACCCGTCCTGTCCCAATTCCCCTTGACCCGCTGGCCGTTGCTGTTGGCTGCCGGGTCGCTTTTGATGATGTTCGGGGCTTGGGGTTTTCAGTATATCGGCCATTACGACCCCTGTGCACTGTGCTTTGACCAACGCCACATCCACATGGTGGTGATCGGCTTCGGCTTCGCGGTCGGACTGGCGCTGATGTTCCAGCCCGAGCTGGCCCGGTTCACGCCCTGGGCCCTTTTCCTGATGGGGACGGTGCTGCTGTATTCGGCCGGTTTCGCCTCTTGGCATGCCGGGATCGAGAATGGCTGGTGGGCGGGACCGGCGACCTGCACCGCAGCCGGTGGCGGCAGTATTTCAGCCAGCGACATCATGGCGGCGCTTAATGGCGAGCGCCCGGTCGTGCTGTGTGACCAGGCCGCTTGGCGCATGTTCGGCATTTCGATGGCCGGCTATAATGCAATCATTTCCGCCGGCATGGCAGCGGTTGCGGCCTGGGTCGGCTATCGGGGGCTCAAGACCTGATGATCGACACCCCCGCCACAGAGCCCGGAACGGACCTCATCCCTGAACCGCGCATTCCTCTGCCCGGCAAGCGCCGCGATCCGCGCCGGATCGAGCAGATGTTGCGCGTTGACCATGCCGGCGAATACGGCGCCGTGGCGATTTATGGCGGCCAGCGCGCGATTTACGGCACGCTGCCCCACAAGGCCCGCATCGCCCGTCAGCTCGAAGAGATGGAGGCCGACGAACAGGTCCATCTCGAGGCTTTCGACGCCCTTCTGGTCGAACACCGCGCCCGTCCCACCGCGCTCGGTCCGATCTGGAACATCGCCGGTCACGCCCTCGGCGCCGTCACCGCCCTGATGGGTGACAAGGCAGCGCATGCCTGTACCGAGGCCGTCGAGACGGTGATCGAACAACATTATGCCGGCCAGATCACCGAGCTGCGCGCGATGGGTGAAGACAAGCTCGCCGACCGCTTCGACCAGTTCCGCGACGAAGAATTGGCGCATCGCGACCTCGCCATCGAGGAAGGCGCCAAAGACGCACCGGGCTATCCGCTGCTGTCAGGTCTGATCCAGGCCGGTTGCCGCCTGGCCATCAAGGTCAGCGAAAAGATCTGAGCATTTCCAGCAAAAGTGGGATTCGGTTTTGCGGTTCGGAAATGCGACCACTAAAACCTGAGCATTTCCAGCAAAAGT